>NZ_JAJNRP010000008.1:0-159356 GCF_021083625.1 Schaalia sp. lx-100
GAATGAGGGATAAGCCGAGGCTCTATGAGCGGCGAAAAAGCTGAAGGAATAACAGGTAAAAATGTTTGTATATCTTCACGCAAGAAAGAAAGAGCATATGTGCGAAACTCAGGTGAAGTGGAAATGAAAAGCCGTATATCCGCATCAATGAGAGCCGCAATCGCAGAAGTAAAATCTCCATCAGTAAAAGCACAACGATACACCCGAGCATCAGATGCTCCTTTGTCAAGGAGAGAATCTATGCGTGTAAAAAGTTTTTCACTGACAGCATGAGAATCAAATGAAACTTTCTCAACGGCTTTTGCATATGCGCTAGCTTGAGCAACACAATCCCAACTCCGGATGGCAGTACGTAAAGGATCTTGCGCAGTATCGTCAGATTGTCCTAGGCGTTGAAGATCTTCACTTTGGGATAAAAGACCAGATATAGGGGAATTGTCAGAAGGTGGTTCCGAAGAATATTTAGAATCTGCGCCCTCAGAAAAGACAAATCCCCAACTCGCTATAGGAGGAATAACAGCGTCACTTGTCAAATGAGAGGCACGTTCAAGGTAAGAGACAATATGAGAATCTGCCTCATCAAGTTCAACTCCATAGGTATCGGCAAGCTTTTGAGCAGCAGCATGGCGTCCTACAGCAATCAAAGCCAACGCATATGCGTCTTCTGAGTCCGATACATTCCCTGTAGCAATCATTCGTAAATCGCGTTCAGACGACCTGACAAGCCACGTAATAAAAGTAGGAACATCGACAGGAGCAGAAGCTACCGGGGGGATCTGATAAGCGTCAGGGAATATATGACCTTGCCAGGGATCCCACATGCCGCCGACAGCATCTAAACGAGCCTGAGCTGATTGAGCGAAAGCGTCCAAAGCAATACGGCACGGTTCACATTCAGAAGATTTGCGGGCAAAAGCTTGCGCACGGGTAAATGCTGCTACCTCAGTTCGTGCAGACATATCACGTGCTTTTTGCAGGTCATCCAAAGGAGGTAGCGCGCCAGGTGACCCGGAGAGATGAACTCCACAGGCGCTCAACGACAGAGCAGCACATAATGAAACAGCGACGAGAAGTACAGGTTTTTTCTTCGCAACACGCTGAAAAAACATCCTCATACAAGCAAAATACCTACTCGCAACACGCACGAAGCTATCATCTCATGGATAGACGGGTACGATTACACACAGATAACGTGTTGTACGCACAGTGAATAAAGAAACAACACGCATAACCAAAGACAACTGAACAAAGTAAGGGACGAAAGTGGGCAAACCTCAGCCAGATGAAAATCTGTATAACCTACTCAGGCCAATTGTTGCAGAACAAGGCGTAGAACTTGATGCCGTTGTTCTTACCTCACAATACGGGATGACATTGCTTCGTGTGACCGTTGAAGAACCCGAAGGTGAACAATCTCTTGACGCAGATACTTTGGCTGATGTTTCGCGTATAGTTTCTGCAGCTTTAGATAAAGCAGACCCCATTGAGCAAGAGTATCTGTTAGAGGTGTCTACCCCTGGTATTGATCGCCTGCTACTTCAGCCCGCACACTGGCGTCGACAAATGGGGCGAACAGTGGCTGGTCGTCTGTACGATGGACAACGTTTCGCCGGTCGCGTGTGCGCAGTAGATGATGTATGTGTGACACTAGAAGTGGAAGGTGAAAAGACAACTTTCGACTACGCGCAGATAAAGAAAGCGCGTGCGCAAGTGGAACTCACCGCCACCGATCAAGGCAATGAGGAGTGAACTGAATATGGAAATCGACATGACTACGCTCCGTGTAGTGGAGCAAGAAAAAGGCATTGCCCTCGACACCCTAGTTGATGCCATCGAAGAAGCGCTTCTGAAGGCCTATCACAACATCCCCGGTGCGATCTCTCAGGCTCGCATTGAGATTGATAAGCGCACAGGGCGGGTGAGTGTTCTTGCAATGGATGAAGATGAGGACGGGAATCCTATCGGAGAATTTGATGATACTCCGAAAAATTTTGGTCGTATCGCGCAGGCAACAGCTCGTTCTGTGATTATGCAACGTTTACGTGACGCTGACGATCAGCGTGTTTTGGGTGATTTTGCTTCACGCCAAGGACAGATCGTGACGGGTGTTGTCCAGCAGTCACGTGATGGTCGAATGACTCGTGTCCTTTTGGGGGATGAGTTTGAGGCTGTGCTTCCTGACGCTGAAAAAGCGCCGGGGGAATTTTACCGACATGGTGATCGTATTCGTGCGTACGTTGTATCTGTTGAGCGAACAGAAAAAGGGCCTCGTATCACTTTGTCTCGTACACATCCGGGGCTTATTACAGGTCTTTTCCACCGTGAAGTTCCAGAAATTCAGCAAGGACTTGTAGAGATTAAAGCAGTAGCACGTGAAGCGGGGCATCGCACGAAGATTGCGGTTGCTGCTTTACGTGAGGGTGTGAATGCGAAAGGCGCATGCATTGGGCCAATGGGTGCTCGTGTGCGTTCTGTTATGACGGAACTTGGCGGCGAAAAGATCGACATTGTTGATTATTCAGAAGATCCTGCAAGTTTTGTAGCGAATGCTTTATCGCCTGCACGTGTTGCTCGCATTGTTGTTCATTCTGTGGAGAATCGGACGGCCACAGCAGTTGTTCCTGATTTTCAATTGTCGCTGGCCATTGGTAAAGAAGGGCAGAACGCACGTTTGGCTGCCCGTTTGACCGGTTACCACATTGATATTCATTCTGATACGGAAAATGGTGCCCAGAGTGAAGTCTCGCGTTCTTCTATGTCGGATGAGGCTCGTGGATTTATGTCCCATCCTGATGATATAGAAATGTGAGTAGCTGAGTGCTGTGAGCTACTGAGTTCTCGTACTACTCATGCACAAACAGATGGTGGCGCATGTCCTCAAACTAAGGGCGTGCGCCATCGTGTTGAAATCTTTGTATGGTAGGGGAAAACGCAGGCACTGGTTTTGTCCCATTGAGTAGTGCTTTTCTATTTGACGGTAAAATTATGGCAAGCCTCACATGAATTTACTTGGGGAGAGATACTCATTTCCTTCTCTGTCTCAATTGAAAATTTTCTTCTACTATCCGCTAACGAATAGGGATTGAATTGGGGAGACAATCTATTCGCTCTTTTTTATCCCGCTTGGAAAAACTTCCTGATAAGAACGAATAAAGACGACGTGACCATTCGCTCACCACTCAAACGTGGCAATTGGCTTAAGCTCCGCTAAGCTGGGGGATTGTGTCGAACTATGACCTGCAAGCAGGAGATAGGGATGGTGTATATACCGGACCTGTCCGTACCTGCGTAGGTTGTGGTTTGCAAGCAAACCGTGCGGAACTGATCCGCATGGTTGCCACACAAGGGTCTGCACATGTGGACCTGAGTCGCAGTCTCCCAGGCCGAGGCGCGTGGATTCATCCGAATCTATCGTGTATAAAACGGGCGCGCCAGCGTAAAACGTTCATGCAACGTTTGCGGCTCCAACGTGACATACATGAGTCCGTATGGCAAGAACTGGATGAGGCTGCACATAAGATGGCGCACGGTGCGTTGTCTTCTTGAGTAACGGAAGCGGGTTGGAAGCTGATGGGCACCCGATGAGTACCCAGCGATGAGCTGCCAGCAATATCAATGACGTGTCTCCTGCCTGGGGTCACGTCCAGACAGGAGAAAAGTGGCAAAGTTGCGTGTCCACGAGCTTGCTAAAGAGCTCGGAATCACCAGCAAGGAACTACTGACATACCTTAATGACCACGGAGAGTTTGTTAAGGCATCGTCATCAGCGCTGGAACCACCAGTCGTGCGTTCAGTGCGTGAACATTATCAAAGTCAGTCAGAAACAGCGGCACCTGAAAAAAATGCTGCTGAAAAGAAGACGACCAAAAAGACTTCACCGACCCGAGCCGCAGCGCCTAAGCCTGCTGCTCCTCAAAAAGTATCCTCTGCGCAGAGCACACAAACGGAAGCGCCTGCTGAAAACCAAAAAGCAGAGTCTAGCCCATCCGCTGCTGCATCGGTGCAGGAAACACCGGCTGAAAAGCCTGTGCCCGTTGCAGATACGCAAAAATCACAGGAAGCAGAGCCTACCCGCCCTGCACAGCCTCGTGCTCCGCAAGCATCTGCATCCACCCCGGGCCCTCGACCTGCAGCGCCACGTCCGGCTGCTCCACGGCCTAGCGCAAAACCAAATGCTCCGCGACCGGCAGGCCCGCGTCCGGGGAATAATCCCTATGCCTCAAGCCAAGGGATGCCACGTCCAGGAGGCAGCGGTGCTACTCGTTCTGGCGCAGGTCCGCGTCCAGGTGGGACAGGAGGCCCGCGTCCGGGCCCGCGTCCAGGTGGTTCACGTTCGACAGGAAATGCTGCTGCTCAAGGTGAACGTCCAGCACGTTCAAACGGGCCACGCTCATCAGGTGGTTCACGCGGCGGAGGTAACACGCCTCGTCAAAATACTTCTTCGGCTCCTCGTTCCGGTGGTGGCGGCGCTTCTCGCCCAAATCCAGGAATGATGCCAGGGCAAGCGAATTTTGTGCGTGGAGCAGGAGCTCCACCTGAGCGTGCTCCTCGTTCTGGTGGTGGCGGTCGTGGCCGCAGCAACGGGTCACGTGCAAACGCAGGCGTGGGTGCCGCTGCAGGCGCAGGTGCAGGATTTGCTCCTCCTCGTGGTGGTCGTGGTGGATCTGGTGGCCGCGGTGCAACTCCGGGTGCTTTCGGCCGCTCTGCTGGTCGCAGCCAGCGTGGTCGTAAGTCAAAGCGAGCAAAACGTCAAGAGTTTGAACAGCAGAATGCTCCGGTTATTGGCGGTGTTCAGGTTCCACGTGGGAACGGCGAAGAAATTCGTATTCGCCAAGGAGCAACTCTGGCTGATCTTGCGGAAAAGATTAACGTCAACCCTGCTGCTCTGGTCACAGTGCTTTTCCACCTCGGTGAGATGGCTACGGCTACACAGTCGCTTGACCAAGATACTTTCGAGGCATTAGGCGCAGAATTGGGATATGACGTGAAAGTTGTGTCCCCAGAAGATGAAGATCGTGAACTCCTTGAGTCCTTCGACATTGATCTTGAAGCTGAAGAACTTGATGATGCAGATCATTTGCAGGCTCGTCCTCCGGTTGTAACCGTTATGGGTCACGTTGACCACGGTAAGACGAAACTCCTTGATGCTATCCGTCATACTGACGTTGTTGATACTGAACACGGTGGTATTACCCAGCATATTGGTGCTTACCAAGTCACGGTTGAACATGAAGGTCAGCCTCGTCCGATTACATTCATTGATACACCAGGTCACGAAGCATTTACTGCTATGCGTGCTCGTGGTGCGCAAGTAACCGATATTGCTATCCTCGTGGTTGCTGCTGATGATGGTGTGATGCCGCAGACAGTTGAAGCTATCAACCATGCTCAGGCCGCCCAAGTTCCTATTGTCGTTGCTGTGAACAAAGTCGATAAGGAAGATGCCAACCCCGGCAAGATTCGTGCTCAGCTCACCGAATACGGGTTAGTGGCTGAGGAATACGGTGGCGACGTAATGTTCGTTGATGTATCAGCGAAGCAGCGCCAAGGTATCCATGACCTGCTTGAAGCGGTACTTTTGACTGCGGATGCGGCTTTGGACTTAACTGCGAACCCTCATACAGACGCTCGTGGTGTAGCTATTGAAGCCAATCTTGACCGCGGTCGTGGTGCTGTGGCCACTATGTTGGTTCAGCGCGGAACTTTGCGTGTAGGCGACGCTTTAGTTGTGGGTTCTGCTCATGGTCGTGTGCGCGCTATGTTCGGTGATGCGGGTGAAGAAGTAACCGAGGCAGGGCCGTCACGTCCTGTACAGGTTTTGGGTTTGACTTCTGTCCCACGCGCAGGTGATTCATTCTTGGTTGCCCAAGATGATCGCACTGCTCGTCAGATCGCTGATAAACGTGAATCTGTTGAACGTCAAGCAATGCTTGCGAAACGTCGTAAACGCGTGTCCCTTGAAGACTTCGATAAGGTCTTGAAGGAAGGCGAAGTTAATACTCTGAACTTGGTCATTAAGGGTGACGTGTCCGGTGCTGTGGAGGCTCTGGAAGATTCACTGTTACGCATTGAAGTGGGTGACGAAGTTGCGCTACGTATTATTCACCGTGGCGTGGGTGCTATCACTCAGAATGACGTGAACCTGGCGACCGTTGATAATGCAGTCATCATTGCATTTAACGTGCGTCCTGCTGAACGGGTTCAAGAGTTGGCTGATTCTGAAGGCGTAGAGATTAAGTACTACAACGTCATTTATTCAGCAATTGATGATGTAGAAGCCGCTTTGAAGGGTATGCTGAAGCCGATTTATGAGGAAGTCCAGTTGGGTTCCGCTGAAATTCGGCAAGTGTTCCGTTCAGGTAAGTTCGGTAATATCGCTGGTTCGATTGTGCGCACGGGGACGATCAAACGTGGAACGAAAGCTCGTTTGGTTCGTGACGGCGTTGTTGTTTCAGACAACCTTGAAATTGTTTCTTTGCGTCGTGAAAAGGATGATGTCACTGAAGTCCGTGAGGGCTACGAATGCGGTATCACCCTTGGATACAAAGACATTGCAGAGGGCGATGTTATTGAAACGTGGGAGCTGCGTGAAAAGGCACGTGATTAATCGCGAGTAATACATGCTCTCATCATGTGCGGGTCGGCTTGTCTTATGGCAGGTCGGCCCGTTGCTTTTGTGCTCACCCTTTTTGTTCACAGGCCGCACCTGAACAGAATGTGCGAGCACTGTATTTATGTGGGCTTTGACAAGTCTGCGGGCTGAGAACACGAAGCTCAGCTTTACCTCACAGGGCCGGCGGCACCTGTATCTCAGAAGAACCGCTACTATTAACGGGGTATATTAAAGGGAAAGAAAGTCAGAATGTGAGGAACCGCAATGGCAGACGAAGCGCGAGTGCGTAAAGTTCAAGACCGCATACAACAAACTGTTGCACGTATGCTTGGCCGTCGTATCAAGGACCCTCGTTTAGGATTCGTCACCATTACCGATGTGCGTGTCACCGGTGACCTGCAACATGCTTCCATTTTCTACACGGTTTTGGGTGAGGAACGTGATCGTCAAGCAAGTGCCGCCGCCTTTGAGTCAGCTAAAGGAATTATTCGTTCGGAAGTTGGAAAAGCCTTAGGAATCCGTTTAACTCCAACCGTGGAATTCATTTTGGATGGTTTACCAGAAAGCGCCGCAGCTTTAGAGGAAGTGCTCACAGCAGCACGAGAAAAGGATGCGCAGATTGCTCAAATCGCAGCGCAAGCAACCTACGCAGGAGATGAAGATCCTTACCGTAAACCTGGTGAGTATGACGAGTATGACGAAGAACCTGAATGGCCTATCGAAGATCACGAAGAAAATAATTAACTCACAGGCAAGATTATTTGATCTCCGTAAAATCGGGATTTTTTAATCTGAGTAAAATGCAGTGCATAAAATGTGCTGCGCTCTGAGCGACACAGAACAGCGAAAAGGCACTGTGCCGTGACAGTATGCGTGTGAGAATAGTGCAGGTACTTGCATTAATTGCCTACTTCTACGAGTGATTCATAAGGATAAAACCCAAGTTATGGCAAAACGTCCCGATCGATCAGTACCAGGTTTGCTGATTGTTGATAAGAGTTCTGGAATGACAAGTCACGATGTGGTTTCGCGTGTGCGTCGCCTGGCTCATACCCGAAAAGTTGGCCATGCAGGTACTTTGGATCCAATGGCAACGGGTGTTCTTGTCGTAGGAATTGGTAAGGCAACTCGCTTACTCACTTATATTTCAGGCAGCTCAAAAACCTACAATGCGACGATACGTTTGGGAATTGAAACGACAACGGAGGACGCTGAAGGCCAGCTTATTTCTGCACGTGGTTGTCCTTCCCTAGATGAGAGTGCTCTGGAAAGAGTGCTTTCAGGTTTGCGGGGAGATATTTTGCAGGTTCCTTCAAAAGTAAGTGCCTTAAAAATTGCAGGTCAAAGAGCTCATGCATTGGTTCGTGCTGGTAAAGAAGTGGAACTAGAAGCGCGTCCTGTGCATATTTCACGTTTAGAAGTTTGCGCGCCTTTCCGTTCAAGTGTCTGTGATCTTGCGGAGGATGTTTTCTTTCCGGTAGATGCTGAGGAGAAAGCCTATTTTGTTGCCTCAGATTTTTTGCAGGCTCAGGCTACTTTTGATATTCCCAGAAACACCAAGCTAAAGACACCTCATGTGCCTGTTGTGGATGTTGATGTGGTCGTGGAATGTTCTTCCGGGACGTATGTGCGTGCCTTGGCCCGTGATATTGGTGCAGCATTAGGTTGTGGTGCTCATTTGACGTATCTGCGTCGCACACAGGTTGGTGTTTTCACATTAGATCATGCGCATACGCTGGAATCTTGTGAAGCATTATCTGTCGATGATCTGTCGCAAAATTTTACGGAAAATACTGAAAAAACTGAAGCAAGTACTCTTTATCGTGTTGGTGAAGAAACAATAGGTTCTGCTCCTGTTTGTGCTCCTGCGCCTTTTTTGTTGCCGCTTGATGAGGTAGTGCATTCACTTTTTCCAACTCTTGTGCTGACCGAGGAAGAAGCGCTACGTTTTGCTCATGGCAATCCACCTCAACGTCACGTGCCTGCGCTCGCAGGGCAACACAGTGATAATTCTGGGCACGTGAAAGATAAGGTTCATCCAATTGCGGCTTTACATCCTGATGGGCACGTGATGGGTTTACTCGCGGTACGATCAGGAAAGCTGGTTACTTTATTGGTGTTTTAAGTCCGTCATGCAATAGTGGGTGACGGATGGCCTCATGCAATAGTGGATGGAATGAGAACTTATGGAAGTCTGGACGGATTTATCGCAGGTGCCCGCAGGGATAAGTGCTGTCGTCACGATCGGTAATTTTGATGGCATGCATTTGGGACATAAGAAAGTTATTGCGACATGTGTTGAACGTGCGCGCAAACGTGGTGTGCATTCTGTTGCTTTAACTTTTGATCCGCATCCACGGAAAGTTCATCAGCCAGACAGCAGTATGCAGTTAATTGAGCCTCTCCGCGACAGGCTTGACGCGATGGCAGCAACCGGTCTTGATGGGACCCTTGTGGTTCACTATGACGCCAGTGTGTACGTGCTAAGTCCGCAAGATTTTGTGAAACATTATCTTGTGGATGCTTTAGGTGTGGCAGAAGTTGTTGTGGGTGAGGATTTCCGTTTTGGCCAAGGAAATTCAGGAACGGTTGATACATTGCGTGCTCTTGGGCGCAATGATGATTTTGATGTTGTCATGGTGACTGATATTGAGGCTCCTGAGGGGCGGCGTTGGTCATCGTCGTGGGTTCGGGAATTACTGGCTATTGGTGATGTATCTGGTGCTGCGCGAGTTTTGGGACATTTACATCGTATTCGTGGCACTGTTGAGCATGGGCATAAAAGAGGTCGTGAGCTCGGTTTTCCTACGGCGAATTTATGTTCGAATATTGAGGGCGTGGTTCCTGGTGATGGCGTGTATGCGGGGTGGCTTGTGCGGCGTGTGCCTGATACCTACGCTGCAGAATTTTTACCATCTGCGATTTCGGTGGGGACAAATCCACAGTTTTTAGGGCGTGAACGCACGGTTGAAGCACATGTGTTGGGGCGTTCTGACTTGGATTTGTATGGTGAGGACGTGGCTGTCACTTTTGTTTCACGTATCCGGTCGATGTGTACTTTTGATTCGGTGCCTACTCTATTAGCACAGATGGATGAGGATTTGCGTTCAACGGCTGCTGTTCTTGGTATTGGGGTGACGGGTCGTGTGGATCCATCTCAGGTAACTGCTGGCCGCTTTTAGGTGCTGAAGCTGAAAAGTGCCCGATCCCACAGGAAAAAAGTCGCTTTCATGGGATGTGTACTTTTATTCGCAAAACTTGCTCATGTACCATAGAAAGGCCGTCATGACGGCCACGGATTGTATGCTGCAGGGAATCGCCCTGTTGCTCCGTGCAACGAACAGAGGAGAGTCCTATGCCCTTAGCAAAGGAAGTAAAAGACAAGATTATTGCCGAATACGGTACTCATGAGGGTGACACTGGCTCTCCTGAGGTACAGGTCGCGCTGCTGACTCAGCGTATTAAGGATCTGACCGAACACTTCAAGCATCACACGCATGACCATCATTCCCGTCGCGGTTTGCTGCTTCTGGTTGGTCGTCGCCGTCGTTTGCTTGGCTATCTGGCTGAAATTGATATTGAGCGTTACCGTTCGCTCATTGAACGTCTCGGCCTGCGTCGCTGACATACAACCGGCCCGATCCCAAGGGGAGCGGGCCGGTTTGTTCCCTCTGCCTATCTGTGCATGTTTTAGTTTAAGCACGTGCTGACAAACAGATATGCATTACGTATGAAAATTGCGTTTGCCTTGAGCTGACGGTTTTCGACAGTGGCTTACGGACTTTACCGCCTCATTTATATGGGGTAGTAAGAAAGTGATGTCCGTGGGCTTCGATCGAAGGCCGACGCTGCAAACGTCACCATCACGAAAAGGAGAATCTTGATGATGGAAAGCAACGAAATTGTTGCTGCAGAAGCGATTATTGATAATGGTCGTTTCGGAAAACGTGTTGTGCGTTTTGAAACTGGCCGACTGGCGAAACAAGCTGCAGGGTCGGCTATGGCCTATTTGGATGACGAAACTGCGATTTTGTCTGCCACAACTGTTGGAAAACAGCCGAAAGATCAGTTTGATTTCTTCCCGCTTACTGTTGATGTGGAAGAACGTTCCTATGCTGCTGGTCGTATTCCTGGGTCTTTTTTCCGTCGTGAAGGACGTCCCGGAACTGAAGCTATTCTGGCTGCACGTCTGATTGATCGTCCGTTACGCCCAGGTTTCGTCAAAGGTTTGCGTAATGAAGTTCAGGTGCACGAAACCGTGCTCGCTGTGCATCCAGATGATGCTTACGATGTTCTCGCAATCAATGCGGCGTCTATGTCAACACAAATTGCGGGCCTTCCTTTTACTGGCCCAATTGGTGGCACACGTCTTGCTCTGATTGATGACCAGTGGGTTGCTTTCCCACGCTGGTCAGAAATGGAGCGTTCAGTCTTTAACATTGTTGTTGCTGGCCGTATTGTGACTGCTGAGGATGGCAGTGACGACGTGGCGATCATGATGGTGGAAGCCGGTGGCGGTGACAATGAATGGGATCTCATTCAAGCCGGTGCAATGGCTCCTACCGAAGATGTAGTAGCTGATGGTTTAGAAGCTGCGAAACCATTTATTCGTGTACTGTGTGAGGCACAAATTGAGGTTGCTCAGCGCGCCTCGAAAGAAACCGCGGAATTCCCATTGTTTTTTGACTACACTGATGAGGAATACGCTGCTGTTGAAGAATGGGTGGGCGATAAGCTTGCTGCTGCTTTGCTTACTGAAGGAAAATTGGCTCGTGATGAAGCTGTTGAAGCAGTAAAAAGTGATATGTTGGCTGCTTTGGAGGAGCGTTTCCCTGAGGCTGAAAAAGATCTGAAAGCGGCTTTCCGTTCTTTGGAGAAATCAACGATTCGTAATCGTACTTTGCGTGAAGAAATACGTATGGACGGTCGTACTCCTCGTCAGATTCGTTCGTTAGCTGCTGAAGTTGAAGTTCTTCCGCGTGTACATGGTTCGGCTTTATTCCAGCGTGGTGAAACTCAGATCCTTGGCGTTACCACTTTGGCAATGCTCCGTATGGAACAGCAGTTGGATAACTTGTCGCCAATTACTGCAAAGCGTTATATGCACCAGTATAACTTCCCCCCCTTCTCGACAGGGGAAACTGGGCGTGTCGGTTCACCAAAGCGTCGTGAAATCGGACATGGTGATTTGGCAGAGCGTGCGCTTCGTCCAGTGATTCCTTCGCGTGAAGATTTCCCTTACGCTATTCGTCAGGTATCTGAGGCCTTGGGTTCGAATGGCTCTACCTCTATGGGTTCTGTGTGTGCATCAACATTATCCATGTTGCAAGCTGGCGTTCCTTTGCGCGCGCCCGTGGCTGGTATTGCTATGGGCTTAATGACAGGTGAAGTTGATGGCGTACAAAAAGCTGTTACTTTGACTGATATCTTGGGAGCAGAAGACGGCTTCGGAGATATGGACTTCAAGGTAGCTGGTACTCGTCAGTTCATCACTGCTTTACAGTTGGATACAAAGCTTGATGGTATTGACTCTCAGGTTCTGCGTGCGGCTTTAGCTCAAGCTCGTGATGCACGTATCGCGATTCTTGATTTCATGGAGCAAGCCATTGATTCTCCAGATGAGATGAGCCCTCATGCTCCTCGTATTATCACGGTTCAGATTCCTGTCGATAAGATTGGCGAAGTGATCGGCCCTAAGGGGAAGATGATTAACCAGATTCAGGAAGATACCGGTGCTGATCTGACCATTGAAGATGATGGAACAGTGTACATTGGTGCTTCTACGGGTGAGGCTGCTGAAGCTGCTCGCGCCGTGGTCAATCAGATCGCTAATCCGCAAATGCCTGAGGTAGGGGAGCGCTTTGTGGGGACTGTTGTGAAAACAACGTCTTTCGGTGCTTTCATTTCCTTGACCCCAGGTAAGGATGGTTTACTCCATATTTCACAGGTCCGTAGGCTTGTGGGTGGTAAACGCATTGAATCTGTGGATGATGTTCTTCAGGTAGGACAACAGGTTGAGGTAGAGATCGCTGAAATTGGTGATCGCGGCAAATTGTCTTTGCATGCTGTTGTTGAAGGTGAGGTAGCGGCTGAAGAAGTTTCTGCTGATACAGAATCTGAAACTTCTGCGCGCCCGGCACGCCGTGAACGTCGTGACCGCACAGATCGTCGTGAGCGTCGTCCTCGCACACGTACTCGCCGTCGTCGTGAAGATGAAGATGGCGGAAATTCTGCTGATGAGTCAGTGCAGGAATGATACTGCTGCTTAAAGCTGCCATTACGCACTAGTGTGACGGTAGCAGAGCAAAATAGTCTCATAAGTGGTGAAACCGAGATGAACGTATTGTTCATCTCGGTTTCCTTTATATTCTGCATCAGGTACAGATACACAATATTGTTACAATTTATGTCATGTGTGTAGGGTTTTCGTTAGATACTTTTCTCAAGCGCGTGCTGTTTACTTGACTGTTTGAGCGTCGTATTTTTCCCTATGCTGTTCAATGATTGTGACATGTTTTTCTGCCCAGCGGCGAAGCGCTTGGATAGGTTCTACGACTGAGTGTCCTAAATTAGTGAGGGAATAATTAACTCGGGGTGGAATAGTTGGAATAACTTCGCGGTGTATGAGGCCATCGCGTTCCATGGAGCGCAGTGTTTCTGTCAGTACTTTTCCAGAGATTCCGCCGATGAAATCTTTGAGCTGCGTGAAACGAACCGTGTTTTCTTGACTCAGCACAGTGATAATCATTGGTGCCCATCGGTCGGTGACATGACGAAGGACAGTACGTGAAGGGCAATCCGCGTTGAGAATATCCCCGTCTGCTTCGGTTTCGCTTTGTGTTCTGCAGGTACTCATATAGTATTCCTTTTAATTACTTTCAGTAACAAATGAATAATACTTATTATTCACTCTATAAACAATGGTGGGGATGAAGAAAACTATTGCACATAACGCAAAATACAATCGGGTATTTATAAGCCGAGTAAGCCCAAAAAGCTCACGATCTGTATTTTATATGAGGATCTTTACGTGATGGGTAAACAGGTGCTCCCTGAAAACAGGGAGAAACAAGAATTTTTTGTTTACTCCTCATGCTTTCAGGGAGCACCACCACGGTGTTACTCTGCCACTTCAGATTGCTCAGAAGATATTCGTAATAGTGATCTCAGGTTTTGTTGGATTGCTGAGATCAAAAGTGCCTACTACGCGGAATCGATTATGTTGATCCGACGATGAAGATGAGTAACGAGTGATGATGTCAGCTTCGCTGGACTCAAACCTTCCCATTGAAAAATCAATGTCAGCAATTTTCTTTGCGAGGCTCCCAAGCTCAAGCGTGCTTAAGTTCTTGCTTTGTACAGGGTAAGGACAACGTTCATCAAGGTTACCCCCAACTGTCGAACATGATTTAACTAACTCATTCGCTTTCTCTAGAAGGAGTTTTTCAAAAGATTCAGTGGCTTTTGGTTTAATCGAGACATAATCATCCTTTGAGAAGGCATCAAGTACGCGGAGAGTTTTTTCATCAGACTGAATATAGTCATTAGCTACTCCCGATACTGTGTAAATGCCCGGGAACAACGGCAATGACAGATTCTCGCGTGCTTTAACAGTGGTACCACCAATAAGTACTTCTGAGAACCCTTCCGCTCTGATGTCTATCCGCTTAAGTTCAGGTGCTTTGAGCTTCCAAGTGCGCAGGAGTCCGAATTCTTTTGGACCGGGTTGAGCTTCAAAGAACTGCGTGAATTGTTCGCCATCAAGAGCGAGTGTTGCAGTCACATGTTGTGATGTTTCGTTTGAAGCAGCAGCATTTTCTACGTGGATATTAACAATTTCGATATGAGCTGAACTATGCGCCAGTACATCGTTTGTCAGCAGTACACGTTCGTCATTTCGGATTCCTGGATCAGCGATACTTAAAGCCGTCTCAGCATCACCTTTCGCAATTGCTTCAAGATATTGACGTACAGGTTGTTCTGCTGTCCGCATACTATTCACGATATTCAGAGCAATAACAGCACCAACACAGAGCACAGTGAGAACACCAATCACTGAGGCGGCAAGTACAATCTTGCGTTTCTTTTGTGCAGACATTGGCGTGCGAGGTACTGATACTACAGGCAAAGGCGCTACTGCTGGTGCCGGTGATTGTGCTGGTACTGAAGGAGCGGAAACAACAGGAATTGTTTCCACCTGAGCTGCTTCTGTCATAGGTGTGGCGGGAGGGGCTGACTCTGAAATGCTCGATATCGGTGGAGGAGGTGTCATTACAGTTGTCGCTTGAGGAATTGTTGTCCCCATAGCTGCGGTAGTAGTTGTGGGAGCTACTGGCGCGGGAATATAGCTTTGTGCCCAGACAGCATACTGTCCACGTCCGCCTACGAAGGTCAGTAGGCCGAGCGCATTTTGTGCACAGAACATGGGAAGAATTTCTGCAAGAACTGAAAGAGCAAGGAAAGCAAAAGCAACTACGATGACGGAGGCAAAACTCACACCTACAGAGGCCGAAATACCTATGAACGATAAACGGATACTAGAGAGTACTACGGCAAAAATAAACCAGAGGGTGGTAGCAGCTACTGGTAATTGCCACACGCGATTCCAATGGATACCTGAACTTCGCTCACGTCGCAAACCTACTCGAAGTGCTGCTGCAAGCAGACATATAAGCGCCACAAGAATCAACACGTAGCCCAGTCCATAGGGAAAATCCCATGCGTGGATAGCTTCGGGGAGTGAGCGGAATTCGCGTGGAATTTTTAATACTCCATCAAGCAGAGGTATGTTTTTAAGCTCTGACATGGGGAGATTAATTTCAATCCCGCCAAGGAAACTCAGGCCCAGTAAGCTGCACACCTGATTTGGCAAAAATACGATGAAGACCAAGGCGATGAGGAATGATCCGCTCTCAAAGCTTAAGTACAAGGTTGTCAGGACAGAAATAGCAACGTAAACAATTCCAAAAACAAGGGTGCTGTGAACGGTCTCTGTGCACATGCGAATGAACCATGCTGGACGCCACTGCAATCCTAAGAAATGACTACGTGTCAAGAAAAGCGTAGCGCTTAGGACACAGACGAGAGAGAAAAATTCGAGGAAATAACGCGGATCCAGCGACGCAGAGGCCAGATTACCCAGAATTTGAGCTGTGGTGCCGCCAAGTTTATTCAATACAAAAGAAAGTAAAACCGTAATCAGTGCAATGATGGCACTTTCTGCCAGTGAGCGCACAGCTATAGGGGTTGTTTGTGCGATAAGTCCATCGTGTGTGAAACGGAAACGAGCAATAAGGTATGTCAAAAATACGATAACGACGAAAGTCGTTAGAGGCATAATGAAGAATGACACACCCACTGAGGCCGATAAAAAGCCAGAACCAACAGATAAGCTAGCTCCACTTCCCAGAATATAACCGATCATTGGGAAAATGGTGCTGAAAGGTAGGCTAAAACCGAGGGTAACGAAAAGCGCACTCAGGAAAGCGGTAAGCATGACAGCGCCTAAAAGGAAGCCAAGTGTTACGAAAGCTTCAGAAGTTCCAATGACGCGAAGCTGAAGTCCTACAGGCGAGGCAATGGGCTGCTGAAGTTCTTGACCTACCGGCGCGCTAGGCGCGGGCGACACATTGTTCGCTCCTTGCTCAGGTAGGGGGGGTAGTTAGAGGGGCAGATGCATTATCAGATGGTGGAGGAAGAAATCCGTCTGAACTGCTCATAGGTTCTCCTTACAGGTTGATAGGAAAATTTTAAGGAACCGTGTAAATATTACACCTTGTTAGAGTATATGTAGGTCTATTTATCATAGATATTTTATGAGTGAAATTATTTTCTTATGCGCTTCTACACATATATTCACACCCTATCTGTGCCGGCATGCCTGCGCTGAGGTATAACAGTTAAACTAATCCGGTGAGTATGACTGAAATTTCTTTGCCGTTTCCCACCCTGCCTCAGCGTTACACAAGTGAATTTAATGATGGGGATACGCGTGTTGAACGCACAATTTTAGAGTGCGGTACCCGTATTGTTACTCAGCATGTTCCGGCGACACGTAGCGCAAGTATTGGCTTATGGGTTCCTGTAGGTTCGCGTGATGAAAAACCAGAGCATGGGGGATCAACGCACTTTCTGGAACATCTGCTGTTTAAGGGGACACATACTCGCACGGCTTTAGATATAGCGGTGGCATTCGATTCTGTTGGTGGGGAATCAAATGCGGAAACAGGGAAAGAAACTACTTCGTACTGGGCGCGAGTGGTAGATGAAGATGCTCCGATGGCTACGAGTGTCCTTATGGATATGCTTTCTGATTCTTTGATTGACCCAACAGAATTTGAGGTAGAACGAGGCGTTATCCTTGATGAACTGGCAATGAATGAAGACAGCCCAACGGATATTGTTCATGAGGCTTTTCAGCACGCTATTCACGGTGATACCCCTCTTGGACGTCCAGTGGGAGGTACAGCGGATGCTATTCGAGCGGTGGGACGTGAAGACGTGTGGGAGCACTATCAGACAACCTACGGTCCGGATAATTTGGTAGTTGCTGCATCAGGGAATGTTGACCATCAGGCGATTGTTCGGCTCATTGAGGATAGTCTCGCGCATTCGACGTGGGTTGATCGTATGACCACACCCTCATTGCCTCGTCCGCGTCGCTCAACGAATCCTCTACAAAACTTACAGGGAACAGGGGAGGAGATACGTTACCGTGAGGTGGAACAAGCGCATGTGATTATTGGATGTCCGTCAATGCGCGGTGACGATGAACGGCGGCCTGTGATGAATGTGCTCCTCACTATTTTGGGAGGCTCAATGTCCTCGCGTTTATTCCAAGAAGTACGTGAAAAACGTGGCTTAGCGTATACGACCTATGCTTTTGATGCAGCCTACTCGGATGCGGGAGCTTTTGGAATGTATGCAGGTACTTCGCCGTCACGGGTTGATGAAGTGGAAAGCGTTATGATCGGGCAATTAGAGGAACTTGCAGCTACGGGGCCAACTCAGGATGAACTTATTCGTGTGCGAGGCCAGGTGCGAGGTTCTTTAGCGCTTGGCATGGAATCTCCGTGGGCGCGGATGTCACGTTTAGGGCGAGCCGAGGTGAATGGGCGTTATCGTACAGTCGCGCATGCTTTAGAAGCAATTCATGAGGTAACAGCCGATCAGGTACGTGAGCTAGCCGCTGAGTTAGCGAGCTTACCTCGATCGCGTGCTTTAGTTTTGCCGAAACCATGATTCTCATTGAGGCGAAAGAGATACTCCTACACTTGGCTTACGGGCAGATAAGCATGAGAGAAAATTTTACGCGAAAATAGTGAAGGAAATTTTCTGCGGTGACTGGGTGTTTTATGCAAGGAAAGGCTGAATGAATGAAGAAAGTTGCTGTCATCGGTGCTCAAGGACGTATGGGAAGCACTGTTGTGAGTGCAGTAACAGCCGCACCGGATATGACACTTGTTGCCAGCATTGATGCTCAGCAACCGGTCAATGCTGAAACACTTAACGGAGCAGATGTCGCTGTGGATTTCACTGTTCCGTCGGTAACCGAACAGAATGTGCATGCTGTTCTCGAAGCTGGAATACACGCAGTTGTCGGTACAACGGGTTGGACTGCAGAATCTTTAGATAGGGTTCGCAATCATGCTGAAGCTGTGGATTGTAGTGTTCTTATCGCACCCAACTTTGCTTTGTCAGCTGTTCTTGCAATGAAGTTTGCGGCGATGGCAGCTCCCTATTTTGAGTCTGTTGAAATTATTGAGAAGCATCATCCTGCAAAAGTTGATGCTCCCTCTGGAACTGCTGTACATACTGCACACGTGATTGCTGAAGCTCGGAAGAACGCAGAGTGTCCTCCTATTCCTGATGCCACAGAAAAAGATCCTTTAGGTAGTCGGGGTGCTGTAGTTGAGGGAATTCCCGTTCATGCTGTACGTTTACGTGGTTTGACTGCTCATGAGGAAATCCTTTTAGGAAATCTCGGAGAACAAATGACTATCCGTACGGATTGCTTTGATCGAACAAGTTTCATGCCGGGCGTTTTATTAGGAATTCGACGGGTTGCTGACTTTCCTGGACTGACTGTGGGCCTTGATACGCTGATGAATATATGAATATGATTATTGAACAGGCCACTGGGGACGATTTACGTAAAGGTGTGCGTCCAGCAACGCTTAAAGATGCAGCAGATATTGCGTACATTCATGAAACTGTTTTTCATGCGCTCTTTGGAGCCTCTCATCCTTTAGTACCTTCTTACGAACAATTACATGCTCAATGGGAACAAACTCTTACGCAGGAAGCTCCTGATGGGTGTTATACGCTTGTTGCTATACATGGGTTCCGGATTGTAGGTTTTGCTTCATGCGTCCCAGCACAAGAAATACATGAAAATACTGTCGGAACTGGAAAACACCTTTCTATTCCACAAGGTACAGAAATAGTGAATCTATGGGTTGAGCGCGCATTTCAGCGGAGCGGACATGGATCAAGACTTTTGGCGGCACTTGTTGATGTTACTCAAGCGAAGGCTTTACGAGTCTGGGTAAATGCTGATGATGAGTCTTATATTCGTTTCTTACGCAGCGCTGGTTTTGGGCCGGCAGGCATACGCAGAGCTTTTTCGGTGAATGATTCTGGCGATCAGCAGTTTGTTGAGCATTTATGGTGGGCACTTAACACGTAGTGAATGTGAATATGTCCTTTTAGTCTTTTCTTCTGTGCTCTTTTACTATTCTCTTTCCTATTCCCCACAGTTGTTTTGCTACACCATAGGAGTGTGGATGGCTGCTCAATGTGCATGAAAACTACTTTCGGGTAACAGAAAAGGAAAAACAGAAAGGAAGGAGGGAGCTTTAGAGCAGCAAAGGGGTGCGGGAGGAAAAGCAGAGGAACAAAGGATCGAAGAAAGGAAACAGCATAAAGCAAAGACGCGGGCTGATACAGAGAATCCAATCAAACCCGCGTCTTAACTCAAATGGAAACTACTTGTTTTCCTTAGGCTCAAGCCAAATCGCACCCAGAGGTGGTATGCGCAACTCTACGGAAGCTGGACGTCCATTCCACGGAATATTCTCCGCTACGATTGGCCCGATATTTGTTACACCTGAACCGCCGAAAGCAACATCATCGGTATTGACAACTTCTGTCCACTCACCACTGAAAGGTAAAGCGACTCGGTAGGATTCGTGCGGTGTACCTGCAAAATTCGATACGCAGACCATAACACGTGTCTTACCATCCGTATCTTCGCCTTTACGCAGGAAAGAAATAACATTATGGTCACCATCAGAGGCATCAAGCCACTCAAAACCTGTGTAATCGTCATCCCATAATGCTGGACGTGAAGCATACACATTATTGAGATGAGCAACAAGGCGTTGAACTCCAGAATTCTCGGGGCGATCAGATAGCCACCAATCCAAAGAATAGGCTTCCATCCATTCTTGTTCCTGAGCGAATTCTTGCCCCATGAACAATAGTTGCTTGCCCGGATGCGCCCACTGATAGGCAAAAAGGGAACGCATACCCGCATGTTTTTGCCACGTATCACCAGGCATCTTGTTGAAAAGAGAACCTTTCCCATGGACAACTTCATCATGCGAAAGAGGGAGAACATAATTCTCCGAGAAAGCATAAACCAAAGAGAATGTCAGCTCACCGTGGTGCCAGCGGCGATTGACAGGATCCTCACGCATATAACGTAAGGTATCATTCATCCACCCCATATTCCATTTAATACCAAAACCAAGACCACCTGAAGAAGTAGGTGCAGTCACGCCGGGCCACGCCGTCGATTCTTCAGCAATCATAACGATACCTGGGTGAGAGCGGTATGCTGTCGCATTTGCTTCTTGCAAGAATTCGATTGCTTCTAGGTGTTCGCGCCCCCCATACTGATTGGGACGCCACTGGCCGTCTTTACGCGAATAATCCAAGTACAACATTGACGCGACGGCATCTACACGTAGACCATCAATATGGAATTCTTCCAGCCAGTACAAGGCATTCGCTACGAGGAAATTTCGTACCTCGCGTCGCCCAAAATTAAAGACATATGTGCCCCAATCAGGATGTTCACCTCGCATGGGATCTGGGTCTTCATATAACGGTGTTCCATCAAAGCGCGCTAAAGCCCACTCGTCTTTCGGGAAATGCGCTGGAACCCAATCTAAGATCACACCGATACCTGCTTGATGTAAGCGATCAATGAGGTAGCGGAAATCATCAGGGGTACCGTATCGCGCGGTAGGCGCATAGTAAGAAGTGACTTGGTATCCCCAAGAACCACCGAATGGGTGCTCAGCTACGGGCATAAATTCAACATGCGTGAACCCCATATCTTTGATGTAGGGGACAAGCTCATCAGCTAAGCCTCGGTACCCTAAGCCTTGCCGCCATGACCCTACATGTACTTCATAGATCGACATGGGTTTCTTATGAGGGTTTGTCTCTGTGCGTGTACGCATCCATTGGTCATCTTCCCAATGATGGTGCAGATCAGTGACTACCGAGGCGGTGGCTGGGGGGATTTCCGTGGCGCGTGCCAATGGATCGGCTTTTTGGAACCAGTTTCCGGCAGGACCTTGAATTTCAAACTTATATCGCGCACCAACTCCGATACCGGGAATGAAAATTTCCCAGACTCCGGAAGATCCCAAGGAACGCATAGCTGTGGCGGTTCCATCCCAGTAGTTAAAATCACCGACGACACGCACAGCACGGGCATTTGGTGCCCATACTGCGAAAGCTACACCGTCTACTTCGCCCATTTCACCGCTGTAGTGCTTTACATGTGCGCCCAGGACTTTCCAGAGTTCTTCGTGACGTCCCTCTGAAATGAGGTATGTGTCCATTTCACCGAGGGTTGGCAAAAAACGGTACGGGTCATCTTTAATAACGATTTGGTCACCGTATGTGACTCGTACACGGTAGTCAGATATTTGCGTGATGGGGAGGACTGCTACCCACACGCCGTTACGTTCATGGGTTGCCGCATAAGAAGCGGTACTTGTCACGATATCCACGGCATCAGCCAGGTGATGTACTGTGCGCACTGTGACAGAAGATTCACCTAAATGTGCTCCAAGTACTGAGTGTGGCAGATAATGTGTGCCAAAAGCTACAGAGTCAAGTAAGTCATTATCGACGCTGATCGGTGTGTACTCGTCCATATTCATATCATCCCACGTTTTAGCTTAAAAAGTGTAATTCCTGTCACTGTTTTGAGACGGTTTATTTTCTGTGAGGTTCCGCAAAGCATCTAAAGGAATAGAAAGCCACTCCGGTCGCATACGGTATTCATATCGTAGCTCATATGCAGCTTTTTCTAATATGAGTACTTTTAACAGGGTTTCCTCACTGCTACGTAAACTTTTCCCCTGCATGTACCCCTGAAGGAATCCACGTGTTGCTTGAGTAATCCAATGCGAATGTGTTGCAGATACGGAGTAAGCATCTTCCTGACGTAGGGCTTGTGCTTGCGCATAGCTGAAACTTCTGAGCATTCCCGCCACATCACGTAGAGCTAAATCGGGACGACGCCGCTGGTCAATGGGACGTAGAGGTTCCCCTTCAAAATCGACGATATACCACCGATCTGCCAGTAGTGTTTGTCCTAAATGGTAATCCCCATGGATTCGCATGAGCACAGGAATATCCGTCATATCACATAACGGGTCAATGAGGCCTTGAAGTTTTTCATAAAGATCCGTGTCCAATTGCGGAACTTCTTGAACGGTCAGTGCAAGCTCTGATGTGATTCGCCTGCTGAGGGTTAAGGGATCTACAGCTTCACTGTGCCCTAATGCTGAACATAATTCACGGTGCATATCCGCTGTGACCTTCCCTAAACGCTCTGCAGCGGGAAAAGGATCTATTCTACGGCGCGCTAAATCGACAAAGTAGGTGAAACCATCGGTGGCATCAGGAATAAAAGGACACATAAGTGCTCCCAATGCTGTGTTTTCTGTTCCATTGTGCTGAGGGAAGCAGATAAGAGAATGTGCCACCGGCGGGGAAATATGTGGCCATTTTGCTGCGGCTAATGCAGCACCAAGCTCCAAATCAGGGTGCAAACCCGCGCAAAGAACACGATAAACCTTGAGAATCATCCGTTGAGAAGCAATGGAAAATAAGACGGAGGTATTAGATTGCTCTCCACTGAGAACATGTGGAGATAAGGGGAATTTAGTTGCGTGTACTCGCTGTGCTTTAAGAAAAGCAGGTGCAAAGGAGTCCAGTGTCGCTTCGTGAAACCATGAGGTAATCCATGCAGGATGCGCAGGACCATCAGCTAAATACATTTCACCGTATTTCGTGATAAAACCCTGCTCCGGAGTTGGACAATTTAGGGTACACACGAGTGGAAGCTGAACATACCCTTGATCTGTCGAAAGAACATAGGTTCGGGCAGCATCGTTGGAAACATAAGGAATTATGTGTTCCCAATAAGATACGACTGCTATCGCAGAATCATTCCCCGCAGGAAACCAGCGACGTGTGTTGAGCCACGGCCTCACTATGGTGACAAGTGCATCATGGGAAGGCCAGCGTGCACGTGGCTGACTCATACGGATTCTCCAGTGGTGACCCTCAGAATTGTTCGTATGCCAGCAAATAGGTATTTTCCGTTACTTTGATGGGAAGTATCTTGATGTATCAGTGCATCTACACGAATGTTTGAAAGCACTTTTATCAATTTCATTCACAAACGCGGAAAAGAATGCGGAGGAGCTTCGACGGACATAATGTGCCCTAAACGCGTCCACGGTGATAACGATACCCAGTTTGACGCAGACCACGTATATTCATGGCCATCAAGTTCGTCGATTACGCGGAAAGTTCCTGCAGAGGTTTCAATTCCAAGGTCAGCTAAGTCAAGGCTGATTTCACCTTCAACAGTGTCATATGGGTTCAAAGAAACTACGCAGATCACAGTATCTGCTTGTCCTGTTGAAGAAAAGCGAGCGGGAACTCGTTTAGAAAAACACACGATTTCCGGATGCGTTGTTGCGTGAATACGCAGGTCATGGAGCTGCTGTAAGGCAGGATGTTTTGCTCGTGCAGCATTGAGGAGGCCCAACAGACGGGGGATACCTGTGTTTTCTGCTTGTGCCCAGTCACGTGGTCGATACTCATACTTTTCGTTGTTATTTTGTTCTTCAAAACCCGGACGATTATCGTTTTCAACACATTCGTAACCGGAGTAAATTCCCCATGTAGGCGCTCCAGTAGCAGCAAGGATGGCGCGTAAAGCAAATATGGCTGTCCCTCCATCCCACATTTGTGGTGTGAGGATATCGTGCGTTGTCGGCCAAAATGCGGGGCGCATGAGGTGAGCTGTTTCCTGGGAAACTTCACGTAGATAATTTTCAATTTCTTCTTTTGTTCGACGCCATGTGAAGTACGTGTAGGACTGGTCGAATCCGACTGCGCCGAGGGTACGCATCATTGCGGGACGTGTAAATGCCTCTGCAAGGAAAATAATGTCAGGATGTGTGTCATGTATGTCAGCAATGAGTTTTTGCCAGAAGTTAATGGGCTTTGTATGAGGGTTATCAACTCGGAAAATGGTAACCCCATGCTGAATCCATAGCAGAATAACGTCACGAATGGCCTGATAAATACCTTCAGGGTCGTTATCAAAGTTCAGTGGGTAAATATCTTGATATTTTTTGGGGGGGTTTTCAGCGTAAGCTATTGACCCGTCTGTGCGCGTGGTGAACCAGTCAGGGTGTTCGTGTACCCACGGATGATCCGGTGAACATTGGAGAGCAAGATCTAATGCCACTTCGAGGTTGAGCTCATGAGCTGCTTGAACGAATGCATCAAAATCTGTGAAAGTCCCTAGGTCTGGGTGAATAGCGTCGTGACCACCAGCAGAAGATCCGATTCCGTAGGGGGAACCTGGATCCGTTGGGGAAGCTTTGAGCGTATTATTTTTTCCTTTACGATGAGTCATCCCAATCGGATGAATAGGCGTAAGGTACACCACGTCAAAACCCATAGAGGCAATACGCGGTAAATCTGATGCTGCGGTACGTAAGGTTCCAGATATCCATGTTCCGTCAGCTTCTTGATAGGCACCTATTGAGCGTGGGAATATTTCATACCACGAGCCAACAAGTGCTTTTGTGCGAGCTACACGCAATGGGTATAAGCGCGTATGATCCCAAAGATCACGCAACGGGAAAGTACGGAAAGCGGCACGAACACGTGAAGACAAACCAGCAGAAAGTCTTTGCTGTGGGGATAGAGCTTGGTCACGTAAGCGTTCTGCTGCGTCAAGGAAGATCGCACGAGTATCCGCTGGAGGAATATGAGGGGAGGAGACGCCAAAGCTTTGCCCTTGCGCTGCACGTTCCATTAAACATGCGCCTTCTTCGAGCATGAGTTCTACATCAACATTTGCGTCAATTTTGACTGTCGCATGGTGTCGCCATGTGGCATAAGGATCAGACCATGTATCTACACGGAAAAACCATGAACCTGTTTCATTTGCCATGACCCATGCTTCATAACGGTCAAGACCTGGAGCAATATCAACCATTACTGTTCGCGAGTATTCGCTTCCGTCCGGCGCAATGAGGACGGCCTCAGCACACAGTGCGTCGTGTCCTTCACGGAAAATGGTGGCGCGAATAGGGAAAGGCTCGCCTTGTGTGGCTTTGGCGGGTAAATGACCGTCTTCAATGACGGGAAATAACTCTATTGCGGGAATTCGGGGAAGAAGATTCTCACTCACATGTCTTAGCCTACTTGTCTTACGCCCAGTTGTGGGCGTTGTGACCATAAAGTCAAAAAATGGCGGTAGATGATATGTGTTCTCCGTATTATGCGCATATGCCTCACCATCTGGTAGAGGGCAAGGCATATGCGTCAAAATCGTGTGGCTTAATAGCTGAGTGCTAGTAGATCATCGACATTGCTTCACGTACTTCACGTAGAGTTGCTTCCGCTTGCTCGTTTGCGCGCTCATTACCGCGTGCAAGAACGGAAAGCAGATATGCCTCATCGCTGATGAGTTCTATACGACGCGCACGTAAAGGCGCTAAAAGATCATTCAAAGAATCAATGACCGTCATTTTTAAGGCACCTGCACCTTTGTCCCCAATGGATTGCGCAATCAATTCTGGGGATTCACCTGTGGCTAAAGAGGCGAGTAGTAGCAGGTTAGATACCTCAGGACGATTCTGCGGATCCCATGTGATCACTCGTTCAGAATCAGTTTTTGCTTTCTTTAATATCTTTGCAGTTTCGTCTGCTGTCATCCCTAATTCCACAGTATTCCCACGGGACTTAGACATTTTATTGCCGTCAGTTCCCAGCAGCAATGGGGCCTGCGATAACAGGGCTTCAGGACGGGGGAAAACAGGCCGTTCAGGATTAACGCGACCGTAACGTTTATCGAAACGCTGAGCTATTAAACGTGTCTGTTCGAGGTGAGGTAATTGGTCTTGTCCGACTGGTACAAGATTTGCTTTACAAAAAAGGATGTCGGCAGCTTGATGAACAGGATAGGTCAACATCAGACCGCTCATAGCGCGACCATCGGTTGCTTCAAGCTCTGATTTCACAGTCGGATTTCGGTGAAGTTCAGATTCTGTTACCAATGAGAGGAAAGGTAACATGAGTTGATTGAGCGCGGGGATTGCTGAGTGATTAAAAATAGTTGTGCGTTCAGGGTCTAAGCCTGCAGCTAAATAGTCAGCGACAAGTCCAAGAACACGCTCACGAATGGGACCAACACCGTCGCGGTCAGTGATGACCTGATAGTCAGCGACAAGAACCCAGGTTTCGATGCCGCGTTCTTGAAGGAGGACACGATTACGTAAAGTCCCAAAGTAATGCCCTAAATGGAGTTTTCCTGTGGGACGATCACCTGACAAGATCCTGAAACGTGAGGGATCTTCATCAATTGCGCGTTCAATTTCTGCGCTTCGGGCACGTACACGCGCGAGCGAAGCCTCATTTGTCGAATTTTCTAGGGTTTCTTCACTTGTGGTCACAGGTGAATTTTAGCGTGACTTTAAGGAACAGACGTATATGGGCTTTCTGATGGACTCAGCAGCAAGGCATCTTAGATCCGATCAGTATGGGTTTCCCCTTAAAATTCTTGTGTGCTATCAAGTGAGCATACGACGTCAGAGAGTAAAACCATCATTGAAAGCGGTTCAATATTTAACGTCGTGCGACTGGACACGAGTTCAAGATCCAGTGGAAGGCCATCCCAATCTGCTTCTGCGTCAATACCGCCGTCTATGGGGGATTCCCAGGAGGTATCCATAACGATTCGCCAGTCCACATCATGTCCGATGGGTAAAGTAATGTCACGGTCATTGAGTGTCCCATTAATGATGACAAGCGCATCTCTGTCATCGAAGGGGAAGCCTGAACGGAGCATTTGGAATGTGCGATTCTCGATCTGATACCACGCGTCTTGCAAAATAGGTTGCCCGTGAGCGTTGTACCACGATAGGTCTTCGATGCTGTCACCGGATGTCACAGTTCCTGTAGCAAAAGTCCATGGACGTAGCACAGGGTGATTTTTACGCAGATTTAACAGCCAGCGCGTTGTGAGAATCTGATTTTTTTGTGCAGGACGATGATTCCAATTTACCCATGAAATCGGGCTGTCCTGACAGTAAGCATTGTTATTTCCGTACTGTGTACGTTGGAACTCATCACCGGCAGTAATCATAGGTGTTCCTGCGGATATGAGCATTGTTGTTAAAAGATTTCTCTGGGAACGATGACGCATAGGACGCAGGTCATCTGTGAGCCCTGTACCGTCACCTACATCAGAAAGTAGGCTTTCCTCATCAGAAGCAAGGCCGCCTTCAAGTCCATGATTCCATGAGCGATTATCGTCAGAACCATCACGATTTTCTTCAAGGTTTGCTTGGTTGTGTTTATGGTCAAAAGCAGTTAAATCCGCCAGAGTAAAGCCATCATGCGCTGTTACGAAATTAATGGAGGCGCGGGGGCCGCGTAGGTAGCCTGTGCCATGGCTGAATACGTCTTGCGATCCAGATAGGCGTGTGGCTAAGTCATTGGGGCCAGAAACCGGAAGACCTTTTGAAAGATTGGCGACATCAGAAAGCCAAAATGAGCGTACAACTCCGCGGAATTGGTCATTCCATTCAGAGAAAGGATCCGGGAAATTCCCTGTTTGCCACCCTCCGGGACCTACATCCCATGGTTCGGCAATCATTTTGTCCAATGAAAGACGTTCATCTGTGGCAATAGCCATAAGTAAAGGATGGAGGGGAGTGTATCCCCAATTGAAGCGTCCCAGTACTGTTGCCAGATCGAATCGGAATCCATCGATCCCCATATTCAAAGACCAGTGGCGTAAGGAGTCGAGTATCATCGCCATTGTTTGCGGATGATCGACGTTCACCGTGTTTCCACAGCCTGTGGTATCAACCTGCTCCCGAGGCCTGTGTGGGGTTTGCCGATAGTACAGGCCTTGGTCGAGTCCGCGCCATGATAAGGACGGTCCTGTTTTTCCCCCTTCGCATGTGTGGTTGTACACCACATCAAGGATGACTTCAATCCCGGCTTGGTGCAGAATCGACACCATTCCACGGAATTCATCGATGACTCCCTGCGCGCCACGTTTTTGTGCTTCTACGGTGGCGTAGGTGGGTTCTGGTGCAAAGAAACTGAGGGTGGAATATCCCCAATAGTTTGTCAGTCCTCGCTCTGCGAGGAATGGTTCATCACATTTAGCGTGTATGGGCAGTAATTCAATGGTGGTGATACCAAGTTTTTTCAGGTAATCGACGCATGAGGGGTGGGCTAAGCCTGCGTAGGTTCCGCGGAGCTGTTCAGGAACGGAAGGCATGTCTTTTGTGAATCCTTTGACATGCATTTCGTAAATAACTGTTTTTCCCCAAGGAACACGTGGTTTGGGCGCGATATCGAAATGTGTATCAACGACTACGGAAAGTGGAACGTGTCCAGCAGAATCGAGTGTGGACATTTCCATAGGTAAAGCAACCGGATATAGGTCCTCGTCGACGCGGTGAGGATAGATATATGGACTTAAATTCACAGATCCTTCGAGTCCACGTGCTCGGGGGTCTAATAGGAGTTTATGTGGGTTGTAGTATAAGCCCGCATCAGGATCCCATGGTCCTTGAGCGCGGAATCCGTAGCGTGTTCCCGCGCCATAACCGTCGATACGACCATGCCAGATACCACAGTCAGGACCATATAGTGCCCATTGAGTTTCAGTGCCATCTTCATTAATGACACAAAAGAGCATGTGTGTGGCGTGGCGAGCAATAACTGAAACTACCAGTGAATTATTTTCAACAAAAACACCGATACGCCGGGGTTCAGGATGTTCAGCATGAGCACGCTGGGGTGCGCTCTGATGCTGCGAGGACATCAAGTTTCCTTTCCACGTATGCCAGTAGTGTGAAGTATTTCGTCCTCAATATGTTGGTAGGACGAATCCAAGCAGAGCCAACAGAATTTATCAATTGGCAGCTATGCGGCATATTTTGTGATCCAGAACGAAATATACAGGTAAATGTTCTTCTTTTAGAACAAAAGGCAGGATATGTGAGTTTTGTCCATCACTGCGTGCGAGCTTGCCTCACAGATTCATACCTGTATGTGTGAAGTATTTTTATTCATTTCCTCCGATTTTGTCGTACTTTTATCGCAATAAGAGGCGTAGAACACTGCGCTAGCAATAGGAGCTTTGCGTCGAATATGGCACTCTTGTTTTATGCGAATAGTTGTCTGCGTGAAGCATGTCCCAGATGTTCAATCTGATCGTCGTTTTGAAGATGCTCGTCTTGTTCGTGGGGAAGATGATGTTCTCAATGAATTAGATGAGAATGCAATTGAAGCGGCAGTCAGTATGGTAGAGGAGCATGGCGGAGAAGTTATTGCTCTGACGATGGGACCTGCAGACGCCGAGGATGCTCTGATGCGCGCACTTCAAATGGGGGCAGATCGAGGTATTTTAGTCACTGATAACAGTCTTGAAGGAAGTGATGTTAATACCACTGCAGCTCTTTTAGCAGCAGCTATCACAAAGATTGCTCAGGATTCTCCTGTCGATATGGTAGTAACAGGTATGGCTTCTTTAGATGCAATGACTTCTATGCTACCTGCAGCTTTGGCGGCGCATATGCATATGCCTTTCCTTGGTCTTGCGCATACTGTGACTGTGCAAGGGGAAGCTCCATGGAATATCACTATTGAGCGGAGCACGGATGAATATGATGATGTTCTGAGCGCTCATACACCGCTTGTTCTTTCTGTAACTGACCAGGCGAATACTCCGCGTTATCCTGCATTTGCAGCAATGAAAGCAGCGCGTAATAAGCCGATGGATGAGTGGTCTTTTGCTGATCTTTCTGAGGAATTTCAGCGCTTACATCCTGCGTCCTCACTTACGTCAATTCTTGTTGATGAAGCATATAAACGTGAACGTCAAGGTAACGGTACTGTCATTACTGATTCTGGTGACGCAGGTGAACGTTTGGCCGAGTATTTACTCGAAAAGGTGAAGTGAACTCATGGTATTTCTGGATCGTCCCGTTGTTGTACTAACCGACCATACAGGTAATGATGCTGAGGGATACGCTTTGACGCTTCCCTCACAGCAATTACTTACCTTGGCGCGCACGCTCACACATGGACCAGTAATAGCTGTTGCACTGAACAACGCACCTGATATGACAGCTCTTGCCGCCTATGGTGCTCAAAAAGTGCTGATACCTGATTTGGGAACTTATTCACCGCGTGTCAGCGCGATTGTTGCTGATGCTGTTCTTGCATGTATGTCTCATATTTCGCCGGCTGCTGTGCTTATGGTAGCCAATTATCGAGGAAAAGAAGTCTGTGCAAGGCTAGCTGCTCGTACAGGTAATGCTGCCGCGGTTGATATTTCTACCGTGACAGTTACTGATGAGGGGAATTTTTGTGCCTCTCGCACAGCCCTTGCCGGTTCCTGGGTGACGAATATGAGCATCACAGAAAGCACACCTTTATTTGCGGTGCGCCCCATGTCAGTTGATGAAGAACCTATTTCCGTCCCTACCGCACCACAAATTGAACATGTGTCGGTGCAATATTCACCTGAAGCTACTGCTGTGTGCGTGCATTCTTCACAGCATCAACCAGCAACAGGTCGTGCTTCTTTAACACAGGCACGAACTGTCGTTGTTGCGGGTCGAGGAATAGAAGGTGATTTTACTCTTGTCGATTCACTTGCCGATATTCTTGGCGGCGCAGTGGGGGCTACTCGCGTGGTAACTGATGAGGGCTGGGCCCCTCGTTCACTTCAGATTGGCCAAACTGGTGTATCTATTTCACCGAATCTGTACGTAGGTCTTGGGGTATCAGGAGCTATTCACCACACTGTTGGTATGCAAAGCAGCGAAAATATTGTCGCTATCTGCGATGACCCAGATGCACCTATTTTTGAGATCGCAGATTTTGGTGTAGTCGGCGATTTGAATGAGGTTATTCCGCAGGCGATTGACACCATTAAAAAGGTACGAAACGCACAGTGACTACACACTCATCATCTATGAGCAGTGATATGCGGCAGGAACATTATTTGGACCACGCTGCTACCACGCCTATGCCTCCTCATGTTATAGAAGCGTGGACAGATGCAGCCCGTCTTTTAGCGGAACGGCCAGGTAATCCGGCTTCTTTACACAGTGGCGGTAGGGCTGCGCGTCGTCTGCTTGAAGATGCTCGTGAAAGAATAGCCTGCGCTTTAGGTGCTGATCGCGCGGAAGTAGTTTTTACTTCAGGCGCAACAGAATCTGATGCCATTGGCGTATCTGGAGCTGCACGATCAGTTTATATTGCGAATCCTCACCGTCATCGTGTACTTATATCTTCACTTGAGCATGACGCTGTTTTAGAGCAGAAAAAATCCTTGCCACATATGGGATTATCGTGTGAGCTGCTTCCTGTTACCTATGAGGGCCGCACTGATGTATCTGTTCTTTCTGCTCCTCATATGTGGGATGATATTGCTCTTGTATCTATGACCTATGCTGCTTCAGAAGTAGGCACGTTACAACCTGTGGATGAACTGATTGACATACGTGATCGTGCCTGTGCTTTGGGGGAAGATCATACGCCCCAGCCTGGCCTTCCTCTTATTCATACAGATGCAGCACAAGCAGTGACCACATGTGATCTGAATTTCCGTGAACTTGGCTGTGACCTCCTCAGTATTGGGGGGCATAAAATCGGCGCTCCTGTGGGGATTGGTGCTTTACTGATTCGACGAGGGATTTCTGTGGTGAGTGATCGGCCAGGCGGTGGTCACGAGCGTGGGATTCGTTCAGGAACCCCTGATGTTGCTGGCGCTGTAACTTTTGCATGCGCTCTTGAATATGCGGTATCTGAACGTGAACGGGCACGTGTACATGCAGAAAAACTCCGCGATCACCTTGTACATGGTCTTTCGCATACCTGTGCGGGGAGGGTGTCTTTAACTGTGCCCATGGACTTCTCGTTACCAACGATTATTCATCTGTCATTGCCGACTCGTCATCCAGAAGCTTTGCTGTTAGCGATGGATTCTGCAGGGGTTCATGTTTCTGCTGGTTCTGCTTGCCATGCAGGTGTGACTCGCCCTTCAGAGGTGCTTATCCGTATGGGTAGGAGTGTCGATCAGGCATTAGGCGTATTACGTATTTCAACGGGGAAAGAGACAAGCATTTCCGATATTGACGCATTTCTTGCGGCTTTACCGGCTGCTCTTGAGGCTGGAATAGCATTGGATCAATTGGAAGGGCAAAAGTGAAGGTTCTAGCAGCGCTTTCAGGTGGTGTTGATTCGGCGGTGGCTGCGGCTCGTGCGGTTGAAGCTGGTCATGAGGTTGTGGGTGTGCATATGGCTTTGTCAACTTCACCGCAGGAATGCCGTATTGGTTCGCGGGGATGTTGTTCCGTTGAAGATGCGGGGGATGCTGCCCGTGCTGCTGAACATTTGGGGATTCCTTTCTATGTTTGGGATTTAGCGGAACAGTTTGAAAATACTGTGATTGATGATTTTGTTGAGCAGTACAGGGCTGGGGCTACTCCAAATCCTTGTGTGCGGTGTAATGAGTTTGTGAAATTTCGTGAGTTAAGTGCGCGGGCACGGGCTCTTGGTTTTGATACGGTGTGTACAGGGCATTATGCGCAGGTACGTGAGGGGGCTTTAGGTCCTGAGCTTCATCGCGCAGTTGATGAAGCGAAAGATCAGTCCTATGTGTTAGCTGTTATGGGGCGCGATGAACTTTCGCGTGTTTTTTTGCCATTAGGTGAGGCTTCTTCGAAAGAATGGGTGCGAGGTGAGGCTGAGCGTTTGGGTTTGGGTGTGTCCTCAAAACCTGATTCATACGATATTTGTTTTATTCCTGATGGTGATACTCAGGGCTTTTTGAAAACACGTTTAGGGGTTGAAAAAGGTGAGATTGTGACCCCTGAAGGTGAGGTTGTGGGTTCGCATGAGGGGTATTGGAATTTCACGGTAGGTCAAAGGCGTGGATTGCGTTTAGAAAATCCTGCTTCGGATGGTCGCCCTCGTTACGTTTTAGAGACTCGTCCGGCTTCTAATCAAGTAGTTGTGGGCGCAGCAGAGTTGTTGAGTATTAATCACATTGAGTGTGATGAGGTTGTGTGGTTGGCTTCTGACGACGATGGGCATGTTGACGTTGAGGCTACACGTGCTTTTGGTGATTCTTTAGGGGATCGAGCTCTATGTGAGGTGGATGAGCGTGTACTTACTGTGCAGGTGCGCGCTCATGGGGTTCCTGCAGTTGTGCGTGGAGTTGCCCGCGTGGTGGACAGTGGTATTTCTTACGTTGCGGAGCAAGAGGGGCTTTTGACTACTTCAACAGATGCTGGTTCTTTTTCTTCGTTAAATGTGGATTTAGCAGCTTCTTTGCGCGGTGTTGCTGCAGGGCAAACATTGGTTTTGTATCGAGGGACCCGTGTTTTAGCTTCTGCGACTATTCGTTCAACTGGACGCTTTGATAGGGCACCTTTGGTGTAGTTGTGTATGTATGCCTCTCTAAACTAGGTAAGATGGTGGGGCGCGCGAGTGGCGGAATTGGCAGACGCGCTGGATTTAGGTTCCAGTGTCTTTGACGTGTGGGTTCGAGTCCCATCTCGCGCACAAGTGATTTTGAAGTATGGGCGATGCTTTTGGTGGCCGGAGGTCCCATTTGCGGTGGGTTTTTATCGGGCATGATGTCGCTTTGTGTTGACACTTTCTGAAAATATTGATGTTCAAGTTGCTGCTGCTCACCATAAGATTCATGGAACGCGTCGGCCTGTGAATTATCTGGTGGCTGCAATGCTCGCAGGTATGTATATCGGTCTTGCAGATATTTTTATGATCTGCGCGGGAGGACCATTTCGTTTGGCAGGTTCTCCGGCGGCTTCATTAGTTGAGGGTGGAGTTTTCGGTATTGGTTTGATTTTAACGGTCTTTGCTGGCGGTGAGTTGGCGACTTCCGCAATGATGATTTTGCCTGTAGCTTTGTTAGAGAAGAAAACTCGCTGGGGTGCTGTTGGCCGCACGATGTCGTTGATGTTGATTGGTAATCTGCTGGGCGCCATTATTTTATCTGTCATGGTTTTTGGCTCGGGGATTATGGATTCTCAAGCAGTTCCTGGTGAAGCCTTAGCTGCTTTGATTACTGCGAAGGCACATAAAACCACATGGGGCCTGTTTTTCCGTGGTATTTTGTGCAATATTTTTGTGTGTTTAGCTATGTGGTGTGTGACGCGCACACGTAGTGATGTGGCAAAAATGGTGGTTATGGCGTGGTGTATGGCTGCTTTTGTGGGTTCAGGTATGGAGCACGTGGTGGCGAATATGACGACTTTTTCTTTGGGTATTGTTCACGGTGTGGATGGTGCTACCTGGGTTGAGGCTGGCCGTAATTTGGGTATGGTTTTGCTGGGAAATATGGTTGGTGGCGGTATTTTTGTGGGGTGTGCCCAGTGGTTTGCCACTCAGATGGAGTTAGCCGATTGATTTAATAAGGCATACTTCGCACTGTGCTGGGGCCTTGTCCGTGGGATGATTGAAATATGAGTACACATGACATGGTTGTAAATAATCCTGTTGCCTTGGGGGAACAGGCCCCTGATTTTACTCTTGATTCCACGCAAGGACCGGTTACTCTGTCTGATTTGGTGTCGCGTGCTCCTAAAGGGGTTGTTGTTTATTTTTATCCGAAGGCTGCGACTCCTGGTTGCACAAAAGAGGCGTGTGATTTCAGGGATAGTTTGAATACTTTTGCCTCAGCAGGGTATCTGGTTGTTGGTGTGAGTCCTGATGGTATTCCTGCTTTGGAACGTTTCGCACAGAATGAGGGTCTGAATTTCCCTTTGGCTTCTGATCCAGATAAGGCTGTGATGGAACGTTGGGGTGCTTGGGGTGAAAAGAAGAATTATGGCCGTGTAGTGACGGGTACTATTCGTTCTACTTTTGTTGTTGATCCTGCGGGTGTGGTTGTGTTGGCGCAGCGTGGTGTGAAAGCAACGGGGCATGTCGCTCGTTTACGTCGTGATTTAGGTATTGATTCGCAGTAGAGATCTTTTCATTATCCCCATGAGCGTGATTATGTTCATGGGGATTTTGTTTTTCTTTTCTTCAGAGGTTTCACTTTGAATATTTTTTACCTACTCAAATATCTCACTATATGAAATATTGAGATAATTTTATTCAAAATTAGGATGAATGCCTGTTCTGTCCGTTATTCTGAAATTCCATTTGAGATTCAAGGGGGAATCATGAAGAAAAGTATTCGTCGGAGTTCAACCGTTCTGCTCACAGCCCTACTTGTACTCGGTGTGACGAATGTGGGCTGGAGCGCTGTCAGAGGTGGCGTGATTGGTTGTACGGCGAATCAAGCAGGACAATCAGGAGCCAATGTCAAAGGACAAGTTATTCATTACCCACCTGGTGACCCAAACAGGCAAGTTCTCTACGGACCTCAAAATACCTATGCCTGGACTTATGCGCTGGCGAATGTAAACCGTGGTGGTAGATGGCAAGTCATTGGTTCTGCCATAAAAGATGTTAAAGCTCAATGTATTGTCACTGGAACTGTTCGCTAAGTACTCCTTTGCTGGGTGCAGCTCAAATGTTTATGAGTTTGTACCCAGCAATAGCATTTTAGGGAATCAAGGTGGGGAAAATGCTTCTGAAACACAGAGTTGTTCCCGCATTAGTGTGCGGGTTTCTTATCCTGTCTGTCACAGGGTGTGCAAATGCGCCTACACAGGGATTATCGGGAAGCTCTGAATCTACGAATGAATCTGGTGAATCAGGTTCCCCTCATATGGTCGTGGTGGAAAGCCGCGACGAGCAACCTGAAATCTCGCGCCAATGGTTTGCGATGACCCGTGAAGAACAGGAGAAAATCAATGATGAAGAGAAACAAGAAATCATGGAGTGCCTAAAAGAAAAAGGGTGGAAAGTAGAGAAAAATACCGATTATTTTGGGCAGTTAAATTACTCTATAGACACTCAAGGTAATGATGCTTTATTTACGCAGATGCTAAAAGATTCTGAAGAATGTGAAAAACTTTCACCTTCACCCTATCGTGATCTCGTGATTTCTGTTCCCGATATTGAAAATTACTATGAACATGATCTAACGGTGAAAGAGTGTTTAGAAAAAGAGGGGATCACAGTCACTACCCCTCCAACGAAACAAAAGTACATTGATGATTTCCGGAATGATCGTGTTACGTGGAGTCCTTACACAGACCTCATAAACGCCAGTGATCTGACGGCAGACAGATTTCGTGAGATTACTGAAAAATGCCCTCAATAGTAATAGGGGAGCAAATACTCTGATGCCATTTCATCACACAATAATTATGAGGGGAGTGAGGTGAGGAGAAATGCGTGTGGAGCATAATTTTATTCCCGTGTTACTGTGTGGTTTTCTTGTCTTGCCTATTGCTGGATGCACAAATACGTCTACACAAGGAATATTGGGAAGCTCTGAAAGTGTGAATGAATCTGGTGAATCTGACTCACCTGCCACAGTCGTGGTAAAGACTCGTGATGAGCAGCCTGAAACCTCACGTCAATGGTTCGCACTAACCCGTGAAGAAAAGCATGAAAAACTAAGCGAAGCCTTAAAATACCAAATTTCATGTCTGGAAGATAAAGGGTGGAAAATAGAAAAAGTCGATCTGAAAAATCTGGGCTACAGCGTAAATACTCAAAATGACGCGGCATTAGAGGCGAGAATTTCTGCTGATACAAATGAATGTAACAAAAGATTTCCACGGCCTGATGAGAACCTTGTGATGTCCATTCCTGATATTGAAGACATCTACGAATACAGGTTAACGGTGAAAGCCTGTTTAGAAAACGAAGGGATCAAGGTAACGGACCCTCCGACAAAACAAAAATTTATTGATGATTTTAGAAATGATCGATCATATTGGAACCCGTATACGGACCTTATGGATATGTCGAACCTGACGGCCAGTAGATTTCGTGAGATTACTGAAAAATGCCCTCAATGGTAGTGTTGGGTGCAGACGGTTTCACTTTGAACATTTTTTACCTACTCAAATATCTCACTATATGGAATATTAAGATAATTTTGTTCAAAATTAGGATGGATGCTTGTTCTGTCCGTTATTCTGAAATTCCATTCGAGATTCAAGGAGGAATCATGAAGAAAAGTATTCGTCGGAGTTCAACCGTTCTACTCACAGCCCTACTTGTACTCGGTGTGACGAATGTGGGCTGGAGCGCTGTCAGAGGTGGCGTCATTGGTTGTACGGCAAATCAAGCAGGAGAGTCATATGCCTATGGTAAGTGGCTTGTTTACCATACACCCCCTGGTGATCCCCAAACATACAGGGTATATGGGCCTCGAGATAAATTCAGATGGACTTACGAAATGGCAAATGTGAACCGTGGTGGTAGATGGCAAGTGTCAAACCCAGATTTAACGAATGGCTATGCTCGGTGTGTTGTCACGGGGACTCTCCGTTAGGTGTTTTCTTACGACTGCTGGGTGCAGCTCAAATGTTTATGAGTTTGTACCCAGCAATAGCATTTTGGGGAAGCAAGGTGAGGAAAATGCTTCTGAAACGCACGTTCATTTCCGTGTTACTGTGTGGTTTTCTTGCCTTGTCTATTGCTGGATGCGCAAATACATCTACACAGGGATTGTCGGGAAGTGCTGAATCTGCGAAAGTCGAGACGGGTGAATCTAGCGAATCGGACTCACCCCACATGGTTATAGTGGAGAGTCGAGACGAGCAACCTGAATCCTCACGCCGTTGGTTTGCCCTCAGTCGCGAAGAACAGAGGAAAATTGATGATGAAGAGATGCGGCAGAACATGGGCTGTCTGGAAGAAAAGGGATGGAAAGTAGAGCAAACTAACAATTATGGGCAATTAAGCTATTCGATAGATACTCAAGGTGATGATGCTTTATTCGCACAGATGATCAGAGATTCTGAAGAATGTGAAAAACTTTCACCTTCGCCTTATCGTGATCTCGTGATTTCTGTTCCTGATATTGAAGACATCTACGAATACAGGTTAACGGTGAAAGCCTGTTTAGAAAACGAAGGGATCAAGATCACTGACCCTCCGACAAAACAAAAATTCATCGATGATTTCAGAAATGATCGATCATATTGGAACCCGTATACGGACCTTATGAATGTGTCGAACCTGACGGCCAGTAGATTTCGTGAGATTACTGAAAAATGCCCTCAGTATTAACTGACATCAGCACGTAGCATTTTTCTGGGAAGTGAGGTGAGGGGAAATGCTTCTGAAACGCAGAGTCGTTTCCGCGGTACTGTGTGCGTTTCTTGCTTTGTCTGTCACTGGATGCGCAAATACATCTACACAAGGAATATTGGGAAGCTCTGAAAGTGTGAATGAATCTGGTGAATCTGACTCTCCTGCTACAGTCGTGGTAGAGACTCGTGATGAGCAGCCTGAATCCTCACGTCAATGGTTCGCGCTCAGTCGTGAGGAACGACGTGAAAAAATCCGCGAATATATGCGACAGAGCATGGCGTGTTTAGAGGGAAAAGGCTGGAAAGTTAAAGAAGTGAGTGGAGGGCCGGCAGAAATAAGTTTTTCTGCGGATACTCAAGGTGATCCAACTATAAGCGCCCAGTTTATGGCAGATTCTGAAGAATGTGACAAACTTTACCCTGCACCTGACTCTGACACAGTGATCTCGGTTCCCGACATTGAAGATGACTACGAGTATGACCTGACGGTGAAAGAGTGTTTAGAAAAAGAGGGGATCACAGTCACTGCCCCTCCAACGAAACAAAAATATGTTGATGATTTCCGGAATAATCGTGATACGTGGAGTCCTTACACAGACCTTATGAATGCCACCAATCTGACGGCAGACAGACTTCGTGAGATTACTGAAAAATGCCCTCAATGGTAGTGTTGGGCGCAGACGGTCTGACTTTGAAGATTTTTTACTTACTTAAGTATCTCATTATACGAAATAATAGGATAATTTTGTTCAAAATTAGAGCAAATGTTCCTTATTTTCGTTACGCTGAAAATCCACCCCAAAGATGAGGAGAAATCATGACAAAAAGAATCCCTCGGATATCAACTGTTCTACTTACGGCACTACTTGTACTCGGTGTGACGAATGTGGGTTGGAGCGCTACTAAAAGTGGCGTCATCGGTTGCACGGCAAATCAAGCAGGACGATCAGGAGCGCTGAGTAAAGGGCTTGTCTTGCATTACCCACCCGGTGACCCTCAGGTGCAACGTATGAATGAATCTCAAAAAGCATTTACATGGACCTATGCACTGGCGAATGTAAACCGTGGTGGTAGATGGCAAGTTGTAAGTGATAATTTGGCAGACGGTAAAGCCCAATGCATTTTCACTGGAACTGTCCGCTGAATATTCCTGAGTGAATATTGCTGCTAGGTGCAGATTAATACCGTATGGTCTGTACCTAGCGCATAGTTTTTTAGGAAGTGAGGTGAGGAAAATGCTTCTGAAACGCAGAGTCGTTTCCGCATTGCTGTGCGCGTTTCTTGCTTTGTCTATTGCTGGATGCGCAAATACATCTACACAGGGATTGTTGGGAAGTGCTGAATCTGTGAAAGTCGAGACGGGTAAATCTAGTGAGTCTGGTTCGAATGCCACGGTTGTGGTAGAGAGTCGTGACGAGCAGCCTGAAGCCTCACGTCAATGGTTCGCGCTCAGTCGTGAAGAACGACGCGAAAAAATACGCGAAGCAATGAAGCATGAAATCTCGTGTCTGGAAGATAAAGGGTGGAAAATAGAAAAAGTTGATCTGAAAGATCTTGGGTACACGGTAGAGCCTCAAGAAGATCCGGCAATGCGTACACAAGTTGCTGCAGATATCAATGAATGTAATGCGCTAAACCCTTCACCTGATGCGGATATTGTGATGTCTGTTGCTGATATTGAGGATATCTATAACTATAACTTGAATGTAAGGGATTGTTTAGAAAAAGAGGGGATCGCAGTCACTACCCCTCCAACGAAACAAAAGTACATTGATGACTTCAGGAATGATCGTGTTACGTGGAGTCCTTACACGGACCTCATGAACGCCAGTGATCTGACGGCAGACAGATTTCGTGAGATTACTGAAAAATGCCCTCAATGGTGAAGTCTTACAAAACGAAATGGCTTCTCCTGCGAAGCTACTAAATATTTCAAAACACTACGGTATTGAGGTCAACGATGACGGGGAAGAAAAAACGATTCGCTACACTGATTCTGCTGCTATTTCTTGCGCTGTCTGCTCTTGGCGTATGGACAGTAAAAACATTATTTTTTGCACCTCAACTGCTACCGCATCCCACGACATATGACGAAGCTACTGCACACAACGGCACGCTAGAAAGAAAAATCACCCTCGTCTCACAAATTACCTGGACTGACAGCACTCACCTCATCGCAAACCGTGGCGGAGTAATTACCCAAATACTGGCAGTAAATAACGTTCCACTTGAAGACGGACAAAAAATCGCGAGTATCGACATGGAACCTATTGTCATCGTAGAAGGAACTATCCCTGCTTATCGTGACCTTACATCAGGAACCGAAGGGGAAGACGTCAAACAACTACAAGCTTTTCTTAAACGCCACGAGTATCCCATCTACGATAAAGAAGGAATATACGGCCCTTCAACTCAAACCGCAGTTACACGCTGGCAAAAAGAAAACGGCATAACCCCCACTGGAGATGTTTCGCTGGGATCAATGATTTTTGTCAGCAAACTCCCCGTATCGCTTTCTTGGGCCGACAATATCGCTATCGGCTCCCATATTTCCACAGGGGACACAATCGGAACCTTATCCGGATCCCACCCTCGTTTTCACATGCTCCTACCCGAAGGGCAAGCTGAACTCGTCAAAGAAGGGATGGAAGCCAGTATTACCTATCAAGACAAAACATGGCCAGCAATCATCGGAACCATCACCACAAATGCCGAAGGGCAAACCATAGCATTCCTGGAACCACCCGCAGATACTGAAACAATCTGCGGCGAGGAATGTGCGCTTATCCCAGCTACGGGAACAGAAGGAATGTCCACCACAATCACCGTAGTACCACAAACTGAAGGAATAATCGTCCCTAATACAGCCATTTACGTGGCTTCAGATGCCACAGTGTACGTTACAGACAGCAGTGGGCAGAAAATTACTGTTGAGGTCGTTGTATCCATAGGCGGCCAATCCATTGTGACAGGAATAAACGACGGAACCAGACTGAGTATTCCGTTAGCTTCCATAGGAAAAGAAAAGTCTGACACTTCCACGCAAAAAGATGAGAAGTAACCATGGATCTACATGCATACGGTATTCACTACACTTATCCGCGCTCTACTCAGGAAGTAGTCACTGATTGGTCGCATAGCTTCACATCAGGAACAATAACTGCGATAACAGGGATGTCCGGTTCAGGAAAATCCACACGCCTATACATGCTGGCCCTCATGGTGAAAATCAAACGCGGCGAAATCTGGCTTGATGATAGACGAGTAGATAACCTCACTGACAGGGAACGAGCCGCTATCCGCGCACATCATTTTGGTTTCATCTTCCAAGACGCTGCTCTGGATGCCACACGCTCAGTCCTTGACAATATCGTTGAAACAAGCCTGTACCAAGGAAGATCTCCGCGAGATTTACGTGAACGTGCTCTGCGCCTCATGGAAGAAATGAATGTTGATGTACCGGCTCTGCGTAAGCCCGGTCAAATTTCTGGAGGCCAAGCACAAAGGATTGCCGTATGCCGCGCATTAGTAACCAATCCGCAGATTATTTTCGCTGATGAACCCACTGGAAACCTTGATAGCATCACTTCCGCACTGGTTCTACGTACCCTCAAAGAACACGCACAAAACGGAGGAACAGTTATCATGGTCACCCACGATCCTGAAGTGAGCGACTTTGCTGACTATCACTGTGAAATTACGGCGGTAAAACCGTGAAACGCGCAGCAGAGTCCATTGCTGTTTTTCTGCGTGAATTGTGCGCTGTTATCCGCTCCGCAGCTCTTACCAGCATCATCATGGGACTCATCATCTGTGGAGCTTCTTCTTTTTTAATACTTACAGCAGGGAAAACTGCGACAAGTCAAGAAAAAATTTTATCGCAACTCAATTCACCTACCATGCGTACCCTCACTATCCTCGGAGAAAAAGCCAGTGGCTTTGACACAGGACTTATTGGCGCACTTGACCAATATTCTGTTATTGAATCAGTTATCGGCATGGGACCGATTCATGATTATGTTTCAGCGGTCAATCCAGCCAGCCCGAAAGTACCTGGCCGCACACTGTACACAACCTCCGCTTACGCATTACATGTGCCTGCGGCCCCTAAAAACTTTCCTACCAGTGCAATTAGTTCCCCGAAAGCGCTTGCAACCATAGGGGTATCTACACGTAGCGCAACTGTGCGCGAAGAAAAAACAGGGGAAGAAATCAATGTTATCGATACGAAAGAACTACCTGAAGTTCTAAAAATATATGAGCCTATCATCCTGATTCCACGCAATATTGAGGAAAAACAACCTCTCAGCATGATCTCTGTAACTGCCCGAACATTGGAAGATATAGGCAGTGTCGAAAAAATTCTCCAACAGCATTTAGCTGGAATTCCACGTTCGCAGGTAAAAATACAGCTCCCAGACAATATTTCTCCCCTGAAAAAAGCTATTACCGGAGAACTCATAGCCTCAAACCGAGGGATTTTGCTAGCTACTTTCATTGCCTGCGTAACAGCTACCCATATCATTGTATGGACCGTTGTCCTCCTACGCCGTAAAGATTACGGTCGTCGCCGCGCACTAGGTGCTTCACGCTCCCTCATTGTGACACTCACTGTTATGCATGCCTGCTTTATTGCAATGCTGAGTGCAAGTAGTGGCGTATTGCTGACACAACTATGGTTGTGGTTCACACATAATTCGCTGCCGCCACTGAGTTTTCTGGGCGCAACAATTACGGCTTTAACTTTTATGAGTACTCTAGGGGCTTTTGTGCCGGCTACATGGGCTGCTCATCGTGATCCTTTAATGGAGCTACGTACCCCATAGAAATATGATTTACCGACGATTAGCAAGAAAACGGGAATAAAAAGTGCGCCGTGAGGGAATCGAACCCCCAACCCGCTGATTAAGAGTCAGCTGCTCTGCCAATTGAGCTAACGGCGCGTTGGATACTTTATGAGCGGTATTGCCACGCACAAAATATTCGTGCGCCGTGAGGGAATCGAACCCCCAACCCGCTGATTAAGAGTCAGCTGCTCTGCCAATTGAGCTAACGGCGCGGCAATCCTAGGACCGAAAGAATAGACTACTCCTTTAGAGGGCAAGACACAAAATCTATTCACGAGGATCAGGACACATTTTGACTTCAGATGGCGAAGTAACCTGCAAAAGGTACGCTAGAAGCCAGTTATTTACATATGTCAAGGAGTGCGATGACCGGCGAAAAAAGTACAGAAATATTCGCAGCCTCACCCGTTGCGCAGGATTACCTCAAATTGATATGGACTGCGCAAACTCGCGGAAAGGATGGCTTGAGTATTAATGAGCTTGCCCGTCGCACAGGAGTAGTGGCTTCCACAGCATCTGAGAATGTACGCCGTCTAGTCGCTCAAGGACTTATCGATCACACTCCCTACCAAAAAGCCCGTTTAACCTCCAAAGGGCGCAGCGTGGCCGTAGGGATGATACGCCGTCACAGGATTTTAGAAACCTACCTGCATGAAGTTTTGAATTTTGACTGGGATGAAGTACACGAAGAAGCAGAAATCCTTGAGCACGCAATATCTGATCGGCTTTTAGGTCGTCTTGAAGCTGCACTCAAGTATCCTTCACGAGACCCGCACGGTGACCCGATTCCAGCAGCTGACGGTACATGTGAAGTCCTACCAGAAACAATTTTGCTCTCAGAACTTACCGAAGGACAAGAAGCCATCCTTATCCGTGTCAGTGATCGTGATTCTGAAGCAATGCGTGCAAATGACGCTCTTGGAATCACTTTAGGAACATGTGTGTGTATGATGCGGGTTTTATCCGAGGACTCAGGATTTATTGTGAAGATAGGGGACCACGAAAGCGTTCTTACCTACCGGCAAGCACAAATTCTTCATGTGAGCGCAGATGCGTAATACCTGTTTCACTAGCGTGAGTCTATTGCTCATAAGTCAATGATCTGTTTGACCTCTCACGCACACGTCATACACAGCACATGTGCGCATATGAAGAATACGTAAAGTACCGACAGGGAAACTAGTTAGCTGGCAGCACTTTCAAGACGAGGCGGAACATACGCTTCATAACCATCATGGATGAGCTGATCGCGCAGGTGGATAGCAGCAGCTTCGATTTCTTCCGCAGGCGCACTCTGAGCGTTATTTAGTAAACAATCAGCTTCTGAACGAGCCGGAATCACATGAATATGAGTATGAGGAACCTCAAAGCCAGCAATCACCACAGCTGATCGTGATACCTCAAAAGCACGTTCCTGAGCAGAACCTATCTTCTGGGCAACATGGGTGAGATGTGTGAGGATTTCCTGTGGACAATCACTCCATTTTTCCCAGGGATGACGCGGAATAACTAGAACATGCCCAGGGGAAACCGGTTCAATGGTCATCAAAGCGACGCATACCTCGTCAGTCCACACAAAACGACCAGGCCAGTCTCCACTGATAATTTTTTCAAATACAGTACTCATACATCTATTGTGCAACGCCGCTTGGCCTTATGCGTGTGACAACAATGAATGCGCGTCCCATAAAGGGCAGCATTTACTTGATACGCTGACATTACTACATGAAAGATCGTGAATTTTTCCTCCTCTTGCCTCATATTTTGATGGGAACGAGAGGAAAAAGCCTAAATGGTCTACCCTTATACGGGGCCTTTTAAGGCCAAAAGAACCGCAGGAACCACAAGGAAGCCCGCACATGTCATCAACTCAACCTACAGCTATCATTCCCGCCCACCGTTATACGGCAGAGCTGGCCGGACAAATCGAAACAAAATGGCAGGAACGCTGGGATGAGTGGGGTACTTTCCATGCTGATAATCCCACTGGTGATCTTGCCGGTCCTCTGGCCGCGCACACACCCTTCTTCCTCCTTGATATGTTTCCTTATCCTTCAGGTAAAGGTCTTCATGTGGGGCATCCTTTAGGATACATTGCTACAGATACAGTGGCGCGTTTCCGCCGCATGAAAGGCGATAACGTCCTATACACGATGGGGTATGACGCTTTCGGTCTTCCTGCCGAACAATATGCCGTTCAGACAGGCCAGCATCCACGTATCACCACCGAAGAAAATATTGCTAATATGCGCAGGCAGCTTCGTCGTTTAGGGCTGTCACATGATCGTCGCCGTTCTTTAGCGACAACTGATGTTGAATATGTGCGCTGGACACAGTGGATTTTCACACAAGTCTTTAACTCATGGTTTGATCCTGAAGCAACTGCTCCCGACGGCTCACAAGGTGCAGCGCGCCCAGTATCTGAACTACGTGAAAAACTTGCAGCCGGCCAGGTAGCAGTGCCCGATGGTCGTCCATGGGATGAACTGACTGAGGTCGAAAAATCACAGGTTGTTGATAGTTTCCGTTTAGCATATGTGTCCCATGCGCCTGTGAACTGGTGCCCAGGGTTGGGAACAGTTTTGGCAAATGAGGAAGTAACAGCTGATGGTCGTTCTGAACGCGGAAATTACCCTGTTTTCAAACGTAACCTGCGTCAATGGATGATGCGTATCACCGCTTATGGTGAGCGTTTAGCCCGTGATCTGGACACGATTAACTGGCCCGATAAAGTACGCACAATGCAACGAAATTGGATTGGACGCTCAGAAGGTGCCACAGTTACTTTCAATGTACTGAACGCGCAAGAGGTTCACTCATCGATTTCGCAACTTGAGGTGTACACCACTCGTCCAGATACGCTATTTGGTGCAACTTTCATGGTTGTTGCCCCCGAGCATCCGCTCTTAGGAGGAACTCACGGCGGTGAAGCTGATGATGAAGCACATCTGAGCGTGCCTCAGCAGTGGCCAGCAGGAACAAAAGAAGCATGGACAGGTGGCTATCCTTCACCTCGTGAAGCTGTGGCAGCATATCGAGGTCAAGCTGCACGGAAAACCGAAATGGAACGCACAGCTGAGGACCGTGAAAAAACTGGTGTATTCACTGGGTACTACGGTGTGAATCCAACAAATGGTCGCCGTATCCCTATCTTCGTTGCCGACTATGTCCTGTGGGGATATGGGACAGGGGCGATTATGGCTGTTCCCGCGCACGATCAACGCGACTGGGATTTTGCACGCGCTTTTGACTTGGATGTTATTCGCACCATTGGGGATCCTGCGGATCCTTATGCTCATGATCTTTCTGAGTCGGCTTATGTAGGTGATGGTGTTGCTGTTGATTCAGCCAATGGTGACATTGATCTGAATGGTAAAACAAAAGACGAAGCAAAAGCTGCGATGACCGATTGGCTTCAAAGCAGTGGCTACGGAAAGAAAACAGTAATATATCGTCTGCGTGACTGGTTATTCAGTCGTCAACGTTACTGGGGTGAGCCTTTCCCTATCGTGTGGGATGAGGATGGTTTGCCTCATGCATTACCTGAAAATATGTTACCTGTGGAACTACCGGAGATTTCTGACTACGCTCCACGTACTTTTGATCCTGATGATGCGCAGACTTCACCTGACGCACCTTTAGGTCGTGCTGACGAATGGGTAAATGTTGAGCTTGATCTTGGTGACGGTTTGAAACGCTACCGACGCGAAACCAACACAATGCCACAGTGGGCAGGTTCTTGCTGGTACGAAATGCGTTACACCGACCCGAATAACAATGACGCCTTAGCATCTGCAGAAAATCTGAATTATTGGATGGGTCCACGTGAAGGCAAAATCAGTGGCGGCACTGACTTATACGTGGGAGGTGTGGAACATGCGGTTTTGCACCTACTGTATTCACGTTTCTGGCAGAAAGTTCTTTTTGATCTGGGATACGTTCCTGATTCTGAGCCGTACCACACCCTCTTTAATCAAGGGTATGTACAGGCTTATGCCTATACCGATGCTCGTGGACAGTACGTTCCTGCCGATGAAGTAGAAGGCGACGAAAACACTGGTTTCACATGGAAAGGCCAGTCTGTCAACCGTGAATACGGCAAGATGGGTAAGTCGCTGAAAAATATTGTGACTCCCGATGACATGTATGAGGCTTATGGTGCTGACGTATTCCGTGTGTACGAAATGAGTATGGGGCCGCTGGATGTGTCTCGCCCATGGGAGACTCGTGCAGTTATTGGTTCACAGCGTTTCCTGCAACGTTTATGGCGTAACGTCGTTGATGAATCCACTGGCGAATTGCGTATTACTGAGGATCCTGCCGATTTAGAAACGCAGCGTGTTTTGGCTCGGACAATTGCCGACGTTACTGTGGAATACGAAAATATGCGTGTAAATACAGCGGTCGCAAAACTTATCGTCCTCAATAATCATCTGACTTCTCTTTCTGCTGTACCTCGTGAAGCTGTAGAAGCATTGGTCCTCATGGTTTCCCCTGTAGCGCCGCATATTGCTGAGGAACTGTGGGAACGTCTTGGACATGACACATCATTAGCGCGGATTCCTTTCCCCGTGGTGGAAGATGAATCTTTACTTGTTGAAGAAACGGTAACTGCGATCATTCAAGTTAATGGCAAAGTTCGTGCTCGTTTGGAGGTAACTCCATCAATAAGTGAAGATGATTTACGTGAAGCTGCTATGAACGAACCAGCTATTCAACGTCTCTTGAATGGGCAAATACCTGTGAAAGTGATTGTGCGTCCTCCAACACTTATCAATCTTGTCGTCCCACAAAAGTAAAGGATTACCATGCCTGAAGGGGATGCCGTTCGGCGTCTGGCTGAGACTTTTGCCGAAGTTTTCGCGGGTCAACGTTGCATCGTGTCATCCCCGCAAGGTCGTTTTGCAGCTTCTGCCGCCATACTTAATGGGCACCTGCTTGTTGTTTGCAGAGCAGTTGGTAAACATATGTTCTTAGGTTTTTCCACCGAGGAACATGCAGCAGAATTTCGCACGTATGATTCTTTATCCCTGCAAGGGCAAGAAATACCTGAACGTGTAGACAAGTGGGTTCATATCCATTTAGGTCTTTACGGCTGGTGGCGTTTTAACGGTGATACCACTGTGAAAGATTATGGTCATGGGGTGGTACACCGTGTAGGGCCACGCGACCGTCATGTTCCTATGCGCTGGGGGAGTGGTCCGCTCAATGCTCCTGCACCCCAGATCCCTGACCCGGTAGAAAATGAGTCATGGGAGGTTCCTGAACCTATAGGGCAAGTGCGCCTACGTATTGTCACCACACATGCTGTTGCAGATTTGGCAGGTCCTCATCGCTGTGAATTAGTTACTGATGAAGAACGCTGTCTGATTGAATCACAGCTAGGCCCTGATCCTTTGGCTGTTGCTGCTCACAATAATGATGAGATGTGTACGCGTTTTGTGGAGGCAGTTCGTCGCCGTAAAAGAACCATTGGGGAAATGCTGATGGATCAGTCCATCATTGCGGGAGTCGGCAATATTTATCGTGCGGATGCTTTATTTTTAGCGGGAATTTCCCCGATGAGGCGTGGTGACCGTATCTCTGTTTCTCGATTACAGCATCTATGGCATGTTGTATGTGAGGTGATGAATCGTGGTTTAGCAGCGGGCTATCTTATTACTATGTCTCCCGATGAAGCACCCGAGTCAGTAATTGAGGGGGATGAGGAAGCCTCGCGCTGGTATGTATATCATCGTACAGGGCGTCCGTGTATCCGTTGTGGTACGCATATTGCAGAAAAATTGATGAATAATCGACGTCTATTTTGGTGTCCGAATTGCCAACGATAGTCTGACATATAACCGTGGTTTCACACCTGCAGGGTCTGGAAGCTTCCTCAGATAACCTCAGCGTTTTTATGCTGCCACCCCGTAAAAGCAGGAGTCTATTTCGTTGATTCTTCAAAACCAAGTAAATCGTAAAGACTTGCGGCCGCACTATGATGAGCGTCCAGACGTAAGGACAGGGACTCTTTTCCCCATTTCATGCATCGTCGCGCAATCTCAGCAATAAGTGCTGTGGCTATGCCGCGTCGACGAAATTCAGGATCTACCATGAGGTCCAGAACAACAGGGGTGTTTGTGTCTGCTTCATCCCACGGAGGGCCTACAACAACCAAAATGGCAGCGATGAGCGTCCCTTCATGCCATGCTCCAACAAATGAGTCATCGCGTGGAATACCAAAAACACCGTCGAAGATTAAACGGAGTTCGTCTGTTGCTTCAAAAAGTGCTTGTGCTGTGTAAGGTGCTTCGTATGCGACGATGTTCAGCACCGCCAATGCGGGAATATCTTGGCGAGTGAGCGTCGCAATTTCGTAGTTTTCTGGACGCTCGACATCAGCTAACGCTTGTAGTTGTGCTTTCATTGTTCGCTGTGTCATAGACCCAGTGTAAGTGATACGTAGCACATATATGCTGTTTTGGTAAAAACTTCGGATCTATCTTTCAAACCGACGCATACCTGCACGAAAGAAAGTAGCCCTACAAACGCTTCTCCCTGTATTTGAAATACAGCAGGAAGCGCCAGAAGAAACAGCACTTAAATCAAAAGGGTCGGATCCTCATAGCAGTTTGGGTCAATAATCAAATCAGCATCACATTCATTACTTTGTGGAGTTTCACGAATCCGCGCTGGAATACCAATAGCTACGGAATCATCAGGAACATCGCGTGTGACCACAGCATTTGCCCCTACTTTTGCTCCATTACCAATGACAATAGGACCCAGAATTTTTGACCCTGCCCCTAACATCACATGATTGCCCACTGTGGGATGCCGCTTACCTGGAGTCATGGCGACTCCACCTAAAGTTACTCCATGAAAAATCACAACATCATTGCCAACTTCAGCAGTTTGACCAATGACAACACCAGTTGCGTGATCGATAAAAACTCGTCGACCAATTTGGGCGGCAGGATGAATGTCAACTCCTGTTACTGCACGGGAGAGTGAAGAAATAACACGTGCAGGCGTACCAAAGCCGCGTTGCCACAGAGCATGAGAAATTCTATGTGCCCATAAAGCATGAACACCTGGATAGGCTAAAGCTACTTCTACATTGGAACGTGCAGCCGGGTCACGACGACGAGCGGTACGCAGATCTTCAGCTAGCAGTTTCAAGGCGGAAGTCGATGCCATAGTAACCTCTTTCATTTCACGTGCATCAATCTCGTATGTACTCGTTCACACACAATATGGTCCAGTGGCGCACCCCAGCCACATAGTCTTGAGGATGTTTTTATGTAGTGGAACATATATCACCGACATACTAGGGTACTCACACCTGTTTTCGTGGTACGAGTACCCTAGATTCAGCGGTAAGCGTGAAAAATATGAGAAATCAACTGTCATATTTATGAGGTTGATTTTACAGATAGTGTTTCACACAGAGCTGATTTTTAGTCGCGTAGATCCTCAAAAAGCTTTGTAGACAGGTAACGTTCACCTGTATCTGGCAATACCACTACAATAGTTTTTCCAGCATTTTCAGGTCGTTCAGCAACACGAACAGCAGCAGCAAGAGCAGCTCCAGAGGAAATGCCTACCAGGAGTCCTTCTTCAGCAGCAGCACGACGTGACATTGCCATCGCTTCAGCCGTGTTAACGGATAGGACTTCATCAACCACAGATGAATCGTAAGTTTGTGCGACGAAGTTCGGGCCAATACCTTGGATGCCATGAGGTGCAGGATCACCCCCGGTAAGCAAAGGTGATTCTTCAGGCTGAACCGCAATCACCTGAACGGATGACTTACGTTCTTTAAGAACAGCCCCCACGCCTGAGACTGTGCCGCCGGTACCAACACCAGCAACCAAAATATCAATATTTCCATCTGTATCGCCCCAAATTTCCTCAGCAGTGGTGCGACGATGAACAGCAGGGTTTGCGGGATTAGTGAATTGGGAAGCAATAATTGAACCGGGGCGTTCATCGCGTATGCGTTCAGCTTCAGCAACGGCACCTTTGATACCTGTACTTGGGTCAGTAAGAACGATTTCAGCGCCAAAAGCACGAATAAGTAAACGCCGTTCAATGCTCATCGATGAAGGCATCGTAATCACTACTTTGTAGCCACGCGAAGCCCCTACCATGGCGAGGGCAACACCAGTATTACCGGAAGTTGCCTCAATAATTGTACCTCCAGGTTTAAGTTCGCCAGATGCTTCAGCTGCGTCAATAATTGCTGCAGCGATACGGTCTTTAACTGAGGAAGCAGGATTAAAAGATTCGACTTTCGCTAAAACGGTTGCCTGATTGGAAACAAGACGGTTCAGACGAACAAGGGGAGTATTTCCAATAAGTTCAGAAACATTATGAGCAATACGGGACATGAGAACTCCTTCATATGAAAGGCCGAGCATACATATGCGATAGAAAACGGCCGCTGAGTGTGAAATAGCAGGTAAGAAAAGTAAAGGATGAGGGCGAACGCCAGTACGCGCATACCATCAGTGTGAATATGTAAGCGACGTACCAATATAGACGTGCGCCCTACAGACAACACACAGTGAAACAACAAGCGCAAAGAAGCACAGCAGCTTCAATATGGCTATGTGTGTGTCGTTCGCAAGTCATGTACCCACCCTACGATGAAGCGGAAATCTCGTCCACTTCAACAAGAGTTGTGGTCACTAATTGAAACGCACTTTGCCCTTGCGTCACTCGGGCTACGCACTCAAAAAGTGCTTGTTTTTGCGGTTCGCAGATAGCGGCCTGCAGGGTAACGTCATTGCCCCATGTAACATTCATAACATGCGCACCCAAGCTACGTATTTCGGCTTCAATTCGTCCGGCTTCTCCAAGTGGGAGATGGGTTTCATACACCTGCATGTCTTTTAATCGGGCACGTGGAGCGCGGATGAGCGCTTCACTTACTGCGCTAGAGTAAGCACGAACGAGCCCACCTGTCCCTAAAAGGATCCCACCGAAGTAGCGAGTCACAACAGCACATACATTCCATACATCATTATTTCGGAGGACTTCTAGCATGGGATTTCCAGCGGTTCCTGCGGGTTCACCATCATCACTGGAGTGTTGATGAGGCGATTGTCCCTGCTCGTGGATGAGGTATGCCGAGCATACGTGGCGTGCGGCGGGGTGTGTGGAGCGCACGTCGTTAATAATGGTACGTGCTTCTTGGGGAGTATTTGTACGAGCGAGGGTGGCAATGAAACGTGATCGTTTAATTTCTATCTCGTGCTCAATGATTGTGCCCTCACGTAATGTGAGCAGACCGCGAGTATCCATAAGCAGGTCCTTTCTCAATGCGTTGAGGAATACTTTGTGGGACTAAATGAAAAGAGTTATCTTCGTATATTGATATGTTGTCGCTACTGCTTCACTACCTTGTATCTAATTCTAGTCAATCCATCTATCCTGTGACGCGCCCCCTTACTTGCTGTATTCACCCCTTTGAGTCAGTACTTTTATCCTTTTGAGTCCGCTTAATATTCCTCATCATCGTCATCATCCTTATGAAATACCCCAATTTTCCCTGTTCAATTCATCTTTTCCCCTCTCAATCTTTACTCCCATAGTCCTTTGGAGCAGCGAATGTGAGTGTATTGAGCCATTAATATGCGTGAAAACAACTGTGGAGAGGAAAGGAATAATCCATTACGGACTTTCCTCATCTAAGTTACGCAGCAGCAAATAGTATTGAAAGCATCGATCAACTGATGTGAATAATCTTTGTATGTGCAATATTGAGCGTAGATGTAACGAGAATCGCATTATGCTACTCCGGCGCGGCATCAAGTATTGCAAATAGACATGTTAAACTTTCCGAGTTGCCATTTGCGCGCATTCTCCTGAGTGGGCGCGAAGCCGAGCCGAGGATGAGGATTCCACGGATCGTCATCCGGCACGATATACGTCCACGAGAAGATGAAAGGGGTAAGGCAATGGCAGTACCAAAGCGTAAGATGTCCCGCGCCAACACCCGCACTCGCCGGTCTGCATGGAAAGCTGATCTGACCGAGCTGAACACCATCAAGGTTGCAGGTCGTGAGGTCCGCGTGCCGCGTCGTCTGGCGAAGGCGTACAAGAACGGTCTGCTGGACGTGGAGGCCTGAGCCTCTGTTCTGCTGACATTCGGCCCGGCAAGTATTTTGTCGGGCCTTTTCTTTATCATTTTCGCCTTATCTCAACGAAAGTCCGATGTTTGGGCCTGACTGAAAAAACACCAAAAGGACACTAGCCTAAGATAGGTGACTACTTTTGATGAACTTTTTGCTGAACTCTCACGTAAAGCACAGACCCATGAAGCCGGGTCCCGCACAGTCGAAGAACTAGAGCAAGGTGTTCATTTCATCGGTAAAAAAATTGCAGAAGAAGCCGGTGAAGTGTGGATAGCTGCACGTTATGAAAGTGACGATGACCTGGCACTTGAAATATCGCAACTTTTGTACCATGCGCAGGTTATGATGATTGCTCGTGGCCTCACTCTAGAAGACGTGTATCAAAAGCTCTGATCGGATTATCATGAATACAACGAATGTATTACGCGTAGCCGTGCCAAATAAAGGATCTCTTTCAGAGCAATCGATTTCACTCCTATCAGAAGCAGGCTACAAGACACGGCGCCGTGGCCGTGAGTTAGTGTTAAGCGATTCAGATAACAGTGTGGAACTTTTCTTCCTGCGTCCACGCGATATTGCTGTGTATGTTGGCCGTGGCTCCATTCATGCTGGCATTACCGGTCGTGATTTGCTACTTGATTCAGGAACCGCCGCCGTTGAACACCGTCCTTTAGGTTTTGCTCGTTCTACTTTTCGTTTTGCTGCTCCCGTAGGGACAATGCAAAATCTCAGTGATATCACTGGGAAACGAGTGGCGGCTTCGTACGATCATTTAGTTCGTACTTACCTGGATGAACACAATATTGAAGCCGAAGTTGTTCACTTAGATGGAGCGGTCGAGTCTTCCATCAGACTCGGTGTTGCTGATGTTATTGCTGATGTCGTAGAAACTGGGAGCACCCTCAAAACAGCCGGATTAGAAGTATTCGCTGAGCCGATTCTTACTTCAGAAGCGGTGCTCATCACCCGCAAGGAACTACGTGAGGATCCTCGCGTCATCACTCTTGACCGCAGGCTTGAAGGTGTACAAGTTGCACGCTCTTACGTACTCGTTGACTACAATGTGCGTGAGGTGGATTTAGAGGCAACAATTGCGATCACCCCTGGTTTTGGTTCGCCTACAATCAGCCCTCTTGTTAATACTCAATGGATTGCTGTACGTGTGATGGTTCCTGCACAAGGAGTGAATCTTGTGATGGATCATCTGCATGAATGTGGTGCCCGAGGCATTATCGTCACCCAAATCGCAGCTTCACGTCTTTAAGATGAGCTTTGGCTTTGTAGGAAAAATAAGCGGGCGCATATCCCTTGCTTGATAATCCACATGAGGCGTTTCCTATGCCTTGTCTTAAAACCTTGTCACGTAGAATATTTTTGTGGCTTCTGAGGTCTTAACAAATACGCGTGTGCTCAACTTATTTTTTACAATTCTTTATTCGACCTCAGGGATTTCACGTGCACATATTCGCTCTCTACCAGGATATTCCAACCTGACGACACAGGCATTTGATGTTCAGTTTGAACGGGATAAAGCTGCCCTACGCTCAATAGGTGTAATTCTGGATAAGAAATACATGAGCAGTTCTGAAGATGAAAAGTACCGTATCGCTTCCGATTTTTTTGCTAAGAAAGATATAACACTTAATATCACCGATATGGCCCTTATTCAACTGGCTGCATCAGCATGGCAAAAAATTAATCCTCAGCTCATACGTCCTAAACTTGCTGCCGCTGCCCACGATACTGCCACTTCTCGTACACAAGATATAACGCCTGTGCGTATTGATTTCAGTGGAGCAGAAAGCGTTGCTGACCTTGCACGCGCTATTCATGATCGGTATGTCGTTGTGTTTGATTATTCCTCGCTTAAAGGGAGCGATCAGCGTTCTGTTGAACCATGGCGCATTATTTTACGAGGCCCTTCATTGTATTTATGGGGATATGATTTGGATCGGTTGGATCAGCGAGTTTTTCGTTTGTCCCGCATAAGATCAGCTATTGAATTTTATGGGCAAGCCGGTGATGCCCAACCAATGCCAGAGGGAGTTCGTGATCCTTTTACAGATTTTCTTGTGGCTCCACGACTGATGATCCGTCTGTCAGCCTTAGATCGTTTTTACCCGCATATTACTCAGTACATTGAAACGGATGACACACAAGAATGGCAATGTGTTCACACCGAGGAAGCAGAAAAAGGGGAGTGGATACACAGGATTTTATCTGCAATAGATGACGTAGTTGTTCTAGATCCCGTGGACTTGCGTAATGAAATCCTTAAACGTTTACACGCGGCAGCGCAGACATCTGAATAAGATGTGTACTCCTACGTCCTATTTCCTTATCAGATTTCTTTGGTGCAGCGTTACACACAGAAGGGAAAATAAGTATGCCTGAACCTGTTTCCCATGCTCTTGTGCGTTTAATTTCGTTAGTTTCTTGGCTTGGACAACACCAGGGGGCCACAATCCAAGAAATTGCGTCCCACTTTGACCGTACTCGTCGACAAGTGAAACGTGATATTGAGTATTTAGGGAATGTGGGAGATTCTTTACCGGGTGCTTCTTTTGAAATTGACTGGGCTGCTTACACAGAAACCGGGCAACTTTTCCTTCGTACAACAATGGGCGCTCATTTACCTCCACGGCTGAGTGAAGATGAAGCGATGGCTTTACTTGTAAGCCTCGAAGCTATCACTGAAACCTTAGATGATGAATTATGCGCCCACCTTCCTCGCACTATTATGAAAATTGGCGCTCTTGCAGGGGTGCCTCACTCCTCAATTTTCCTGAAAGACACACAGTACCGAAAACATAATCCCAAAGTTGCTGTCATACGTGATGCAATTCAGAACAAATACGCTATTACTTTTGACTACGTGAATAACTCCGGTAAATGCTCTCATCGGCATGTTGATCCACGGGAACTTTCACGTGGAACACATGAGTGGTCTTTACAGGGATGGTGTCATGAAAATGAAGAAGAACGCACATTCCTTCTTTCACGTATGACCCATATTTGCATCCTCAAAACTTCAGCTACCCAGTTTCCTCATAAATCGACGGGTACACCTAAGGAAACGCAGAACCTCACACAGACCCCTTCTTTACTGTTGAATGCTGAGCAGCCGCAACCCCAGTGCGTGCCTATAAAATTACGTACCCCTGCACGTTGGATCGTTGATGATTATTCACTTCGGATCATTGATGAAGATGAAGGTGCTTTCACGGTTGATTTTCCCCTGTGGAATGACCAGTGGGTTGATAGTGTCCTTATGGATGTAGCACCGCATATACTCGATTGTCCTTCTCGTATACGTCAGCGGCTTCACAGGCGAGCCACACGTGCACTCCATATCTGGGAAACTATCGGTGTAAAGGAAAAAATATGAGCCCTGCACGTCGCCGTCGTCGCGTAGTACGTGAAAGTGCGGAACCAGATAATAGCACTCTTTTAAGCCCGGCAGAACGTATGCGAGCTTTTCATGAGGACCGTCATTTTCGTTCCTCGGCTCGACATGAGTGGACAGCAAATTTGCCATATGTGCCTGATCCTTTCCAATGCGAAGCAATGGATCATTTAGAAAGTGGCTCCTCTGTTTTAGTTGCGGCTCCCACTGGTGCCGGAAAAACAGTGGTAGGGGAGTTTGCTGTTTTTCTTGCGATGAGCAGTGGTCAGCGTGCTTTTTATACGACTCCTATTAAGGCTTTATCGAATCAGAAATTCTTAGATTTACAGCGGATTTTTGGTGCAGAAAATGTTGGTCTTTTAACGGGAGATACGTCTGTTCGTCCTTCAGCTCCGATTGTTGTGATGACAACTGAAGTTCTACGGAACATGATTTATGCGGAAGTTGATCTGAAAAATCTTTCACATGTGATTCTCGATGAGGTGCATTATTTAGCTGATCGTATGCGTGGCCCTGTGTGGGAAGAAGTCATTATTCATCTGCCTGCACATATTCGTATTGTTGCTTTATCTGCCACAGTGTCTAATGTTGAAGAATTCGGTTCATGGATGCAGGAAGTACGTGGTTCATGTCAGGTTGTTGTTTGGGAGAAACGGCCTGTTCCTTTGTATCAACATATGTTGGTTGGAGATCATCTTTTTGATCTGTATGCCCCGAGTCGTCATGGGAAAGGTTTGAGTTCGCGTCTGAATCCTCGGCTTTTATCTGAAGTTTCACCGCTTGGGCGTGCGCGAGGTCGTTCTTCCTCTGGTAAACGCGAAACACGGGTTGGAACAGTGATTGCACTGGATCGCGCTCACATGCTTCCCGCTATTGTTTTTATTTTTTCGCGTCAAGGTTGTGAGGACGCTGTTGCTCATATTCTGTCATCAGGTATGCTCCTGACTTCACATGATGAAGCTGCGCGTATTCGCCGGAGCGTTGATGAAGTTTTAAATCGCATTGATGTACGCGATCATGCTGCTTTAGGTGTGCGCAAATGGGCGCAGGCCTTGGAAGCTGGTGTTGCTGCTCATCATGCTGGCCTTTTACCGGTGATGAAAGAAGCCGTGGAGCGCCTGTTCGCTCAAGGACTGGTGAAGGTCGTGTATGCGACAGAGACTTTAGCTCTAGGTATTAATATGCCGGCGCGAACTGTGGTCATTGAGTCGCTCCATAAATGGAATGGTGCACAGCATGTGTCGTTGTCGGCAGGGGAGTACACGCAATTATCGGGACGTGCTGGTAGGCGTGGTATTGATAATGAGGGTCATGCTGTTGTTCTTCATCGCCGTCAAGTTGCTCCAGAGGAAGTAGCTGCTCTTGCTTCTAAACGAACGTATCCACTTATCAGTGCTTTTAGACCGACGTACAATATGGTGGCTAATTTAGTGATTCATTCCACACGTGCTGCAACTCGTGAAGTTTTAAAAACTTCTTTTGCTCAGTATCAGGCAAATACGGCTGTGGTGCATTTAGCTCAGCAAGTCCGTGACTTACAATCTCGCATGGATGTCTTTGCTGCAGATATGCATTGTGATTCGGGGGATGCTCAAGAATATTTTGCTTTACGTGAGCGCATAGCTCGTCAGCAAAAGGAGGGAGCACGAGCACGGGCACATGAGGCTTTAGAAAATAAGCGTCGTCTTTTTGCTCGGGCACGTACGGGCGATATTGTGTGTTGCCGTAAGGGGCGACGACTGACGTACTATGTCATCTGTGATGTGGCTTCGACTGCCAGCCATTCTGTTGCTTTAGTGAGTATTGGTACGGATGGGAAAAAGTATTATCTTTCCTCTGATGAACGAGTGAATTGGCTGGGTATTGTTGGTCGTATGAAGATTCCTGCCTCGCATCTTCTTCGTCGCGCACAGGTTCGTGCAAAGGTTGCTCAGGATTTATCAGCTCTTATTCGTTCTGGTACGTTATCTCGTCCGTATGCATCTGATTCTCCTGAGAAAATATCTTCAACTGAGGATTTAGAGCGTCGTTTACGTTCGCATCCGGTTCATCGGTGTCCTGAACGCGAATCTCATGCGCGTGCAGGACATGCGTGGGCGCGTGCAGCACGGGAAGTAGAGCGTTTGGTGGCGCATATTGATGGGCATACTCATTCGGTGGCGCGTGATTTCGATAGGGTATGTGATGTTTTAGAGCGTATGGGTTTCTTACGTGAGGATCATGTGAGTGAGTTTGGGCAACAGCTCACGCATATTTTTGGTGAGCATGATCTTGTCATTGTGGAGGCCTTACGCACAGGGGTTTTCCGTGGCCTTGATTATGCGCAATTAGCTGCAGTGGCTTCATGTTTTGTTTATGAGTCACGTGGTGATGAAGATTCTGCGCCAGCTTTACCGCAGGGGATTGAGCCGCTTTTGGCTGAGGCTTGGGATAGTGCATGTCGTGTTCTTGCTCGTGTGAACGAAATAGAAACTGAGGTTGGAGCGCATGTATCACCTCCACTTCACCCGGGGCTTATGGCGGCGACTGCTGCATGGGCGCGTGGGGCATCATTGACTGTCGCTTTGTCAGAATGTGAAGTGCAGGGGGGCGATTTTGTTCGCTGGATGAGGCAAGTGATGGATGTGTTAGATCAGCTGCGCCGCGTGGCTGATGAAGATGCGGCGGAGGTTATGCTTCAGGCACGTCAAGCCTTAGCGCATGGAGTGGTCGCATGGTCAGCACTGTAAAAGAAAGGCGTCATCTTCTGTATTTTCTTTTCGATCTCATATGTGCTTGTGGGGCTGGGGCTGTTTTATGGGCAGCTTTTCCTGATGTGGGCGCGTGGTGGGGTATTCCTTTTGCTCTTGCTTTAGTGATTGCACGTCTCGATCATGCAGGTGCTGGCCGAGCATTCATTATTGGAGCAATATTTGGTTCTGCTTTCTGGTTTCCGCATATTACTTGGGCTATTCCTGCAACTGGTAGCTATTTACCATGGTGTGTTTTAGCGCTGACTCAGGTTTTTTTCTTTGCTTTATGGGGATGGTCTGTTTCTTTATTGCGTGTGTGGAAGTGGGCGCGGAGTGTATATGGTCAAGCTGTTACTGTGGCAGTTATGTGGGTGGGGATCGAGCAATTTCGATCGCATTGGCCTTGGTCTGGCTTTCCGTGGGGAAATTTAGCTTATCCTCAGGTGGATGGGCCGCTCGGTCATATCGCACCTTTTGTTGGTGAAGTAGGTGTGTCATTTATCGTTGTGTTTTCTGCTGTGTTGTTGCGGCGGAGTGTAGCTTTTCGTGCTGATGATGATAAACGAGCTTGGTGGGGCAGACCTGTTACTCTGCTATGTGCTTGTATTTTATTGGGTGGGCCGTATGTATTCCCTTTGCCGTTGTCTCAAGAAAATGGTGCTGTGAATGTGGGAGTTGTTCAAGGGAATGTGCGTTTACCTGGGGCCTATACATATGCTATTGAGGGAAAAGTCAGTGGCGATCATGCAGATGAGCATCATCTTTTAGGTAGGGAAGTTTCTGATCTTGATTTTATTGTGTGGGGTGAAAATTCTTTAGATCGTGATCCGCGTGTAAGTTCTGTGGTTCATTCTCTTACTGCACATGCGGTGGATACAGTAGGGGTTCCGACTCTTGTTGGTTTACCTGAGTATCGTGAGGATCATCGGTGGAACTGGGTGGGGATGTGGTATCCCCATTCGGGTTTGTCATCCTCGTTGTATGGAAAGCAGATTCCTGTTCCCTTTGGTGAATTTATTCCTTTTCGTAGTTTTGTTTCGCGTTTAGCTACTGAAGCTGCGCAGGTTGAGGTGGATCTTCTTCCTGTGCAAAATGCTGCATATCTTGAGGCGCAGCTTTCTGATGGTCGTTTGCTACCAATGACTGTGGGTATTTGTTTTGAGGTTGCTTATGAGTCTTTACTTGCACAGGGGGTACGGCAGGGAGGCCAAATCATTGTTATTCCAACAAATAATTATCATTTTTTAACTTCACCTGAGTCTGCTCAGCAGGGGCAAATTTTACGATTCCGTGCTATGGAATTTTCACGTTCCGCTATTCAGGCTTCAACAACGGGGGAATCCATGTTGATTCGTCCAAATGGGACTGTGCAAGCTGTTTCATCTCGTATGGTTTCTGCCCATATTGCAGGTGAATTACCTTTGCGTTCGTCAATTACTTTTGCCGCACGTTATTGTGATGAAGCCATGATGGGAGCACTTATTTCTGCTGCTGTTTTATGCGGATCGGCATGTATTACTTCGCTTATTTCTCGTGGAAAAAAACGACGCGCCTTGTAAGGAAATTCCCACAAGGCGCATGAAAAGAGAATCATATTTTATGAAGTTTTTTGGTAAGAGCCTTCAGGACGTAAACGGCCTTCACGTAAAAGAGTGAGCTGCTCATTGAGTACTTCTTCAAGTTCTTCCATAGTGCGTCGTTCGCATAACATGTCCCAGTGCGTTCGCACAGGTTTATTTACTTTTTGATCTTCATCTTCTGTAGCATCGCCAAGAAGGTCGGCAACTAAACCACATCGACATTCCCATGTCGCGGGCGCAGTGGCTTCTGTTGATAAGGTCACGTCAAATTCATGACCATTAGCACACATGTAGCGAACAATGTATCGGTCTGCAAAGACGACACCTTCTTCGGATTCCATTGACTTAGCGCCAATTTGCATGCCACGAAGCGCGCGATCTGCCACAGTTCCTCCTGATATCGAACAGGTAATAAGCCAAAGTATTATAGCGCACTGAGAAGGTTTTTTGGATTTGAGCGAGAATGTCATTCATTTTTTCACGCAAATACCTAATAAGCCGATAATGAATATTATGTCAGTTTTGATCGAATGAATTCCACTCTCCTGAATAAATAGAAATAACTTCCACTCACCGCGCAGATAAAACACACAGGTTTCTACCTGCACTGTGCCCCTTTATAAAATTCATCTTTCCAGTCACGTCTTTCATCAAATATGCGCTATACAGGCTAGGCTTGCACACATGAGATTAGGTGTAGATTTTGGAACCTCGCGTACCACTGTAGCCTATGTTGATCGAGGAAATTACCCTGTTGTTTCTTTTGAAGATTCCAACGGTGACCTACACGAACACATACCTTCAGTTGTCACCCTCAAAGATAACACTCTTGTTTTTGGGCATGAAGCACAAGACCTCGCCGCACAAGGCTATCCCAGCCTCCGCTCTTTCAAACGCTTACTTGCTGACCCTCAGATAACGACTTCCACCACTGTACGTATTGCTCATCGTGACTTCTTCATTGTCGATATTGTGACCCGTTTTCTGCACCATGTTGCCACACAACTACGTGAATCCTCATCCATCACCTCATTATGCAATGACGACACACTTTTAGAAGCTGCGGTTGGTATTCCTGCACACGCTCATTCAGGACAACGTTTCATGACCATTGAGGCATTCCGTAATGCGGGATGGTCAGTTCTTTCAATGGTAAATGAGCCTTCTGCTGCAGGCTTCGAATACACACATCGCCATGCCGGAACCCTGAATTCCAAACGCACAACAATTATGGTCTACGACTTAGGCGGTGGCACATTTGATGCTTCAATTGTGAGCGCTCAGGGAACACAGCATGAGGTCATTGCTTCTCGTGGTCATAATATGCTCGGCGGTGATGACTTCGATATTCTCCTTGCACAAATGGCTTTACGCGCCGCTTCCCTGTCTAGTGTCGATTTAACTGATATGGAATGGGCACAACTGGTCACTCACTGCTGCGAAGTCAAAGAATCACTTCATGCAAATACACGTTTCATGACACTTGAGGTTTGCGGAAAAATTGTGACGATTCCTGTTACAGATTTTTATGAAGCAGCAACAGATCTTGTTGATGAAACTTTAGCGACACTGACTCCTCTGCTCCATAAGTCAGATGAGGCCCGTTTCATCCTTCCAGAAAATGTAGCAGGCGTATATGTTGTCGGTGGCGGTGCTGAACTCCCCCTCGTCTCGCGCATATTACGCACAGAATATGGTCGCCGTGTTCATCGTTCACCCCATGCTTCAGCTTCCACAGCGATTGGTCTTGCAATTGCTGCTGATGTTGAAGCAGGCTACACGGTACGTGATACTTTAGCTCGTGGTATGGGTGTTTTCCGTGAAGCTGATTATGGTGATGAAGTGGCTTTTGATTGCCTTCTTGAACCTGAATTACGCTTGAATTCACATAAAGAAATTACCGTCACTCGAACATACAGAGCGGCTCATAATATTGGATATTTCCGTTTTATTGAGTACACACGTGTCGATGAAACTGGTGTGCCTCGCGGAGAAATAGCTCCGCTAGCTGAGGTTTTTATGCCTTTCCATCGTAATTTACAAGTGGGAACAATCGACCTGTCATGCGTACCCATTGAGCGCACATCCGATGGTCCACTTGTACAAGAAAAATACCACGTTGATCTTCATGGCATTGTCAGTGTTGAAATCATTGATCTTGACACTGGATATACGGTGCGCACGAATCTGCTGCGCGATAAAAGTAACACGCATGCCTAAACAGTACTGCCCTCCCCTGCATGATTCAGGGCGAGGGCAGATTTACTAGATATCCTTACGATCAGGATACGGAACGTTTCATTCTGCGACGCTCAGCTAAGTCATCTACCACGGAAAGCTCAGCTTGTTCAACAGGCAAATCTGCAAGCGAGCCTTCAACTTCCCTGCATACGCGCCCGACAGCGATACCAAAAACTCCTTGTCCACCTTGTAAAAGATCGATGACTTCTTCAGTTGATGTACATTCGTAAACAGAAGCTCCATCGCTCATCAGCGTGATAGAGGAAAGATCTTCCACTCCCCTGTTATGCATTTGAGTGACGGCTGTACGAACCTGCTGAAGTGAAACACCTGCATCTAGCAGTTTCTTCACAATCTTCAGAACAAGGATGTCCTTAAAAGAATATAATCTTTGAGAACCAGAGCCACGAGCTGCACGCACCGATGGCTGTAATAATCCTGTACGTGCCCAATAATCAAGCTGACGGTAAGTAATTCCCGCAGCAGCACAAGCAACAGGGCCGCGGTATCCTAAATCGTCATCTTGGTCAACCAGCGTATCGCCAAAAAGTAAGCCTTGACGTGCGGCTGGCACATTCGGCACAGAACTTGTGTTCACTGGTGGTCCTTATGTGAAAATAACGGGTAAGTCACTGGTACTACGCTATGCATTATTGTGCCTGTGGTCAATAATTTACACGGCGCGCCTAAATCTCAAGTTTAACGTGAAGGTTTAGTCCCGTGCTCATTTAGCTGAGAAAGTGACACACGCAGCATTTCTTGGTACAAATCACCGAATAGTTCACCGAACTCCATTGAACGCGCAGCAGCCTTTTCCATATCAGAAGCACGGCGACGCGAACGTTGCGATGATACTGTCTGGTCAATAAGATCCGCACAACGCTCCGCACTATTACGCACAGTACGTAAAGTACGCGCATCCACACCATGCGACTCTAAAAGAACAACTAAACGCACTACTTGAACACAGCGTGACGGGAAATAGCCACTCAAATCCGGTGTAATTAGCCCCAAACGCGAGTAACGCTCAAGAGTTTCCACATCCGTTCCTGCAAGATCAGCTACGTCACGAGCCGGTATCAAAGGACGATTACCCGGCAAAACAACTCGACCTTCTGAAGCAACAACACGTGCAGTTGGAACCGGTTCCACTTCCTGCCCAGCATCCAGAGCACGTAATTCATCACCAATAACACGCAACGGAGCAAAAGAATCACGCTGACGCATCAAAATGAAACGCAAACGCTCTACATCTGCCCGCGAATACTTCCGATAACCTGACCCTGTACGCTGAGGAGCCACAAGGCCTTGATCCTCTAAATAACGAATCTTCGACAAAGTAACCGCAGGAAACTCGCCGGTCAAAATCTCTACAACCTGACCGATAGTTAATACTGCCTCATGCGAAACTCCACGTGGCCACGGTGAGAGAGAAAGAGAATCGCCTTCCTCATACAGAGGTTGTGAAACTGCGTTACTCATAAGACATGCGAAGGATGGTAGGTTAAACGATACTTACCAATCTGCACCTCATCACCTGCAGAAAGAACCACCTGCTCCACGCGCTCACGATTCACGTAAGTGCCATTCAAAGAACCCGAATCACGCACAATATGCACACCTTCATGAGCAATAAATTGACAATGATGACGCGATACTGTCACATCATCTAAAAATATATCTGATTTAGGTGAGCGACCAGCCTGAGTTACTTCAGGAGTGAGCAAAAAACGCGCGCCCGTATTTGGGCCACGCTGGACTATTAATAAAGCAGAACCTGCAGGTAAAGCAGCAACAGCCTCACGATCAACAGCCGATAACGCAGGAATATCCACCTGTGAATCATCCACGAGTGGGATCTTAAAAACAGACGTAGCCGTAGGATCGAATTCCTGTTGCTCCATGGCATACCTCCTGCGTATAACTGTCTATCTGCTCAGCTATTCTAAAACTAATTCCATTGTTGCGCCTACAGGCAAGTTACGTCCACTGCTGCCATTTCTTATGAGATACGCGCCCATTGCGGAGTAAAAACCTGAGCTATGCTATCGATCACAATATCAGTTGTTGTTATAACATCGACTGACGCGTTTTTTGCACGCATTTGTGCCGCAGCACCCGCTTGGATTTCCAAGGCCGTAGCAATCGTTCGCGCAGGACCTACCACTTTCCATTGATACGGCGAAGATATACGCTTGCCGTCAAGTAAAATACCTGACTCATCTGAGGTAAAAGATGAGCGCACATTCAAACGAATACCATTCAGATCTATCGCCTCTGCCCCAGCATTACGTAGCTCACCTAAAAGCATGACAAATTGAGCAGGTGTTAATGACCCTATTGGATCCGCAACCGTCATTTGCACTCCCTCACCGTGAACCGGCAAAAGCCCTGCAATAATATCCGCCAACTGTTTTGTCTGACGAGCAGCCTCTTGTGCAGCCTCATGTTCAGATTCTGCACTTTTAATTTCATCCAATTGCTTCTGAAGCTCGTAACTTTCCTGACGGAGATCCCGCTCGCGCGCATCAAGTTCACTCAACAAAACCACAAGATCTTCTTGATCTAAAGATTCCAAAGGTTCATGTTGCTGCGCCCGCACCTGCGTAACTAAAGCAAAGCCGAGAAGCAAGCAAATCAGCAAAAGTAACAGGTGCATAGCACGCGGAACACCAAGAAAAGCCTCTTTTATTCGATGCGCATATGAAAACTTATACTCCAGACGCGAAGCTGCTTCAGAGCCATCATCTACAGGTTTTTTTACGCCTAATATCGGAAAACGTGCCTCATCCGCCATAAGTTATGCCTTTAATAGCAGCCGACGAATCGAAGCGGTATTAGAGAAAATACGAATCCCTAAAACCACCACAACAGCTGTTGTCATTGCAGACCCCACACCCAGTTGGGTCCCAAGGGAAACAAGCAAACAAGCAACAACAACATTCCAGAAAAAGGAGGTAACAAAAACACGATCTTGAAATTTTCCTTCAAGCCATGCGCGTGCTGCTCCAAAAAGCGCATCAAGACCTGCAACTACCGCGACCGGAAGGAAAGGTTGAAGCCATACAGGAACAGTCGGATCAAGAAAATAGCCGACGATGATTCCAAGAACAAGACCAAGAACCGCAATCATAGTGTTATTGCCCTTCTTTTGTTACTACAGGTTCAGCATAACGAATATTGCGCAGATCCAAAGCACTCATTGTGATATGAGGAGCTGCCGCCGCTCGCACAGAGATCCCGAGCAGTGACTCTGCACTTGAAAGGTAATCACCTGTATAGCCGCGCACCAAAGCCGTCGATAAGGTATTCGCATCACCAATTGCACTCACTTCATACGGTGACTGAATCGCTGTCACATTCACAAGTATTGTGCTGCCTGCTGTCCGTATAAAGGTTCCGGGGGCTACGCGATTCCCATTAATACTGATACTGTCAGCTCCTGCAGCCCATAAAGCATTCACGACCATACGAAGATCTTGATCCCGAACGCGCCCCTGCGAAGATTTATCAGTTGCCAGTCCTTGCGAAGCATCGGTAAGAATGACAGTGAGGCCCGGACCAGCTACCGGCGCGCTGGCAGTGGTCACACGTAGCGAGGAATCAATAGAAGTTGTCTGCCATGTACTCTCACTTAAGCTACGCAAAGAAGTGTGAGTATCTGTGACTTCTTCTTCAAGCTGAATGACTGTCTGTTGTTTATCATGAGCACGCTGAATAAGTTCGTCACGGATATTGTGAGAATTTGCCGCATGCAAAGCACGAACAATTGCGACAGAAGAAATCCCTATTCCTACGGCACATACGGCAACAAGAAAACGATATATCCACCGCATACGACGTGAAGGGTTTACCAGCGGCCATGATTCATACCCCGAATCTAAGGGATTATTCAATAGCTGAGTAAGCAGTGACATAGAGGCCGCAGGATCATATGAATAAGGAGGTCTATCCTGCCCATCCGGTGGGAGACTTGGATTTTCAGTCATTCTTTTTCCCATATTCATATTCACAGTGAACGCCTACAGGCAAAAGACGTAAAATCTGCATCTTGTATACGTTCAGCACGACGCAAATGATCGTTTTCTTCCACAAGTAACCGTTGTAAGGCTTGAGGAATGTGAGGGTTTTCCTCTAACCATGCGTGTACATCCTCTGATGAACATATACGACGGTCATGCGGAAAAGCTCCTGCCACAAAACGAATTCCTATGCCGATACTTGAGCGATTCCATAAAGAAACTACTTCATCAAAAAAGGCGTGAGGATCAATTCCTTTATTCTGTGTTGACATGCGTAATCCCGCTAATGTGGCAGATAAATCATCATTCGACAAAGTTCCTGACAATACTTCTTGCCATCGTGCGCTTCGCAGTTGGGCATCAGGTAAAGCACTGAGTGCTTGACGATGACGAGTCACTGTTTCGCCAGACATGTCTTCTGCCAGCCACGCATTAAGTTGATCGCAGGTAACTGCACCGTGTGCAGCCAGTACTGTACGCGCCTGCCATATGGTTGCGCGTGTGACTTGTTTGCCTCGCCAGAAGCCTTGTGACAATTCACGTAGGCCATTACCACCTTCAGTGGAATGAGGTAAAGATTCCAGGTCACAGGTGAGTACATATCGCGCTGCGGCGCAGTATAAACGGAGCCATTCGCGCTCTGCCCCACTTCCTGCACGTATGCGACCAGAGTCGTATAAATCCTCAATACGTTGCATACAGGTGAGGGCTTGGCTTCGACGTTCCTCGTATGGCAGATAGAAGTCAAATACTGTCACGCAGGTATCAATGAGGCGACGAACAACAGGTTCTTCACTTTCATCAGGAGCATGTTGCAATACTGATTTCATGTATTCCGCAGGTGATATAAGAGCTTCCCTGACCATATTCCACACGGTAGACCACATCACTGCACGCGTAATAGGCGTAGGACAGCTACTGACATATTTCAAAGCAATTGCCGCAGAATTTTCATCAAAAAACGAAACTGCGTATGTCAAGTCCTCATCATTGATGACAATAAGCTGCACGTCCTCAATCGCCCCCGAGTATGCAAGGACACCATCTGTGTCAATAGCTGTGCGCTGCGTATCTGTACGCACATCAAAACGGTGTGTGCGAACCAAAATGTCATCTCGTATAGCCCAAGTTGAAATGATAAGACGATGAGGACGTATAACAGTGGACGGCAGCGGATAAGCGTCAGCATATTCTTCAGCCAGATCATCGGCATTATTCATATGGATAAGGTCAAATGTAAGGATACGCCCATCCTCATCAGTTTCCATATGCGTACGCAAAAATGTGGGGCCCGTCGTATCAAGCCACGTGTGGGCCCATTGTGATAAATCTTGTCCACATGCTTTAGAAAGACACTCCAGAAGATCCGACATCTGGGCTGAACCAAAAGCGAATTTCGTAAAATACGCCCGTGCCGCAGCATAGAAAGCCTCATCGCCGACCCATGCCACCAATTGTTTAAGAACAGAGGCACCTTTGGCGTATGTGATGCCATCGAAGTTATTTTTTGCTGCTGTCACGTCAGGAATATCAGCAAGAATAGGATGAGTTGTTGGTAACTGATCCTGCTGATAAGCCCATGCTTTACGGGCAATCGCAAAAGAAGCCCACTCCCCTGCGTACTGTGTCGCCGTTGCAGTAGCGAGGGTTCCTTGGTGGTCAGCAAATGATTCTTTCAGCCATAAATCATTCCACCAGCGCGGGGTGACAAGATCCCCGAACCACATGTGGCTCATTTCGTGAAGGATAGTATTTGCACGTCTTTGACGTTGCGCCCATGTGAGCGTATCGCGTGAAAGAAAGCTTTCCGTGAAAGTAACGCACCCAGGGTTTTCCATAGCGCCCAAGTTGTACTCTGGAACAAAAACCTGATCGTATGACCCCCACGGATATGTTAATCCGTAACGCTCATGGAAAAAATCAAGGCCAGAACGAGTAACCTCGAAAATATCATCACTATCCGCATAGGGCGCTAAAGCTGTACGACACATAAGACGTAAAGGAATAGTCACATATTTCCCATCCGCATCCTGACCACTTGCTCCTCCTGACCACGTGCCTCCATCAATTACTGCGTACTCTCCCGCAACAAGAGCTGTGATGTAGGCTGGAAGCGGTTCTGTTACGGTGAAATCATGTTCGATAGTTGCTGATTCTTGGAACTTTCCTAAGAAAGTCGCGTTCGGAGCTGCTTTATCCACGCCATTTGAAGTCACCACCCAGTGGGCAGGTGCTTTGACCGTAAAATGCCACGGAGCTTTCATATCCGGCTGGTCAAAACACGGCCACGCCCTATGCGCGTCTTGCGGTTCGAACTGAGTGTATAAGTAGATACGTTCGTCTTCAGGGTCTTTATAGCGGTGAAGGCCTTCCCCTGTACGAGAGAAAAAAGCATGTCCTCTCACTGTAATGTCACAATTTTCATGTGGAGGAATACCGCATACAGTGATCCGGTCATCTGCGTATGTAAAAGGATGCGGTTGCCCATTAAGGCAAACAGTGTCAACTATGCCTGTGAAATCTATGACTACCGTTGGTTCTGTGGCTTGCACGGTTAAAGTTGACGATACAGGATACGTATTTTCCTGCATGAGGCCCGCTGAGCTTAAATCAACAAAAACATCCATGTATTTCAGATCAAGTATCTGACTACGATGCTGTGCCTCACGGTACGTCAAAGGTCTCATATTTCCGAATGCTATCGTCCTTATGCGGCACGTCGTCGGATGACCCTCCGTTAAGCCACAATCCGAGCCTAAGATAGGGCGTATGACTATGACCGTTCGTGATATTCGTCCAGATGTTCGTCCTCTTTCTTTTTCCGAGGCAGTATCTCGTATAGAAGATGCCACTTTGGTCATACATGGTCATCAAGGGTGGAATACGCCTGTCAGTGGAGTCACCGTTAATTCATCCGATATTGAACATGGATGGATTTTCGTTGCTGTTGCAGGTCTTGTTCAACATGGAGCATCTTTTTTCCCTCAGGCTGTTGCTGGCGGAGCAGTTGCTGTTGTCACTGATTCTGCGGGAGCACAAATTATCAAAGAAATATCAACAAATATTCCTGTAGTAGTCGTTCAAGATCCACGTTTTGCTGCCGCCACTATCGCCTCAGTAATACATCATGATCCAGCAACACGTATTCGCACACTCGCTGTCACCGGAACAAATGGTAAAACAACGACCACGTATTTAATGCGTTCAGCTTTACGTGGCACTTATCCAGATGCGGCACTGTGTGGAACTGTGCAAACCCATGTAGGGGACGTTGAGTTTCTTTCTCAAAAAACCACTGCAGAATCACCTGTCGTCTACAGATTTTTAGATCTTGCTGCGCAAAAGAATCTCGGTGCTGCAATTGTGGAAACATCTTCACATGCACTCAGCCTGGGACGTGTGCATGACATTATTTTCGACGTCGCTGTATTTACGAATCTTCAGCACGATCACCTTGATTATTACGGTGATATGGAGAATTATTTCGAGGCGAAAAAAGAACTTTTCACCCCACAACATGCCCGTTTTGGAGTGATATGTGTCGATGATGTATGGGGTCAACGTTTGGCTCGTGAAACCTCAATTCCCCACGTCACCTATGCCGCTATGACTGATACGCCTGCTGATTGGTGCGCGCGCGAGATACATTGCGACAGAGATACCCACAGCACTATTTTTACCCTTCAGTCCCCACAGGGTGATTCCTACAGTCTTTCGCTTCCAATATTAGGTAGCGTGAATGTGCAAAATGCTGTTGCAGCCTTCATATCGGCGCTCACTTTAGGGTTAGATATTGATGAGGTTATTGCATCCCTTGCACATGCAGATCAGATTCCTGGTCGTATGGAAATAGTTAATCCTACTCGCACCGATCAGCCGCTTGTTATTGTTGATTTTGCTCATACACCTGAAGGGCTTGAGTGGACACTACGAACAGCACGTGATCTTACTACAGGTCGTGTGAGCGTTGTTTTTGGAACTGATGGTGAGCGTGACCCATCAAAGCGAGAGGATTTAGGCGCTGTTGCCGCACGTGAAGCTGATGTTTTGTGGGTAACTGACGAAAATCCTCGTTATGAGGATCCTCAGTCTATTCGTAATTTTTTGTTACGTGGAATTGATCGCGTACGGCCTGATCGTGTGGATGTTACGGAAGTGAGTACTTGTCGTCGTGATGCTGTGCGACGCGCGATTTTACAGTCGCATGTAGATGACATTGTTATGATTACAGGCAAAGGACCTGAGTGGTATCAAGAAATCGAAGGAATTAAACACGCATACAGTGATACGTCCACTGCACGTGAGATCCTTCAGCAAGCACCATCATTTGACTGATTTTTCACCCGAGTGGGTGGTTTGTTGTGACATTTGATGACAAGTGCAGGCGCTTTTCCTTCTTTGCTTTACTTTTTCTTTCGCGCTCACACGTGATTTTGAAGATTGTATTGCTTCACCTGTAAAAGTCTTACTTTTGTCACAGATTCATAGCATGGGAAAGACTCTCAAATACATCAACACACATACATCACCTTTCATCACAATAAAGCAACCTGTTGTATGTTAATAAGATCCACACATGTCAGCGAAAGGGAAAATTGTGCCTATACCCTCATCTTTTCATGCTGCCTTATCCTCCGCAGAGCGCAAATATCCGTCGATTGAACTATCAGATGGTCACTGGCTCATTGCTGGCACACATGAACTTTTATATCTAGCCACAGACGCAATAATTGACCGATGCGCATGGCATGAAATCCAATCCGCACAGTGGACTGCATCTTCACGCTCTTTATCAATTCTGTGGACTGATCCTCAACGCGAACCTTTTCACGCAATCACCCGCAATGATAATGTCACTGAATTTATGACAATGATGCGTGAACGTATCGAATACACCATCATCATGATGCGTCACGTCATATCTGAAAATGGCACACGTATTGTGGCTCAAATACGTCGCGCGCCTACTGGTGAACTTTTCTCAGTACTCTCAGCCTTTGGCACTCTAAATGATGAAGGTCAAAAGCTCGCTCGTCGTCTTGAATATGAAGTCCGAGAAAGTGTTGGCCTCGAATAAGGAAACACTCACTGATCGCGCTCAGTGAAAGAACGTTTTTTCTCCTCTAAACGCATAAGCACAGTAAAAGCTTCATTATATTGAGGATCTTGAGGTGACAAGCGCTGTACCAAAGTGCGTGCATCAGCCGTGCGACGTGTGAAATCCATACGAACCATTGCCGCCACCGCACCACGACAATAAGCTCGCACGTAGTCTTCACGATCAATAGGAAGAGGAGTAACAACAAGCTCAGAAACAACTTCCGCTATCCCTGGCCCCATTTCACGACAGATCGCATCGATAAAACCTTTCGTTGCATTCATTACGCTGTCGTGCCCTTTGCCGTGTAGAGCTTCTTGTTCACGCAAAATCTGTAAAAACGCATCTAAGCCACCGATTGCACGAATAGCATCATGAACTGCGCGAAATTGCGGAACCTGAAAAGAATCTCCCTCAAGATACTCAAAACCTGAGCCAACCACATCCATCGGATGTTGTAATAAGGAAGCTAAGGCTAAACGCTCTACCTGAACAGCACGATCAAAAGTCCCGATCATATACGAATGTGCAACAGGTTCTGCTGCTACCAAGGATTGAGAATTACGAGTATTTTGATAGGCCTGAGGGCGTACCCGTTTTTCACGTGCATTTCCGCGTCCCGCACGTTGAACTTCACGTCCAACTTCATTTATTCCTATTCCCAGCCAACCAGCAACAGTACGAATATATTCGCCACGTAAAGCATAATCTTTAATATCTGCAAGGATAGGGGCTGATAAACGCAAGGCCTGTACTCTGCCTTCTGCAGTACTCAAGTCCATTTGCGACAAAGCTGAACGAATCACGAATTCAAAAAGGGGCGTATGAGATTCGATCAGTGCTATCAGCGCTTCATTTCCGCGTGCCATACGTAAATCGCATGGATCCATTCCAGAATGTTCAACAGCAACAAAAGTCTGAGCAGCAAAGTTTTGGTCCTCATGGAAAGCACGCATCGCGGCTTTCTGACCTGCAGCATCACCATCAAAAGTAAAAATAACTTTCCCACCGTGAGCGCGCCCATCAGATAAGACAACCCCTGCTGCAGGATCAGCAACATCCCCTAAAAGCCGCCTCACTATTTTGACGTGCTCAGAACCAAAAGCTGTACCACACGTAGCAACCGCACACTGTTCACCTGCAACGTGAGCAGCCATCACATCCGTGTACCCTTCAACGATGACTATGCGGCGTTTGTGAATAATAGATTTTTTCGCTAAATCAAGGCCGTACAATACTTGCGATTTCTTATAAATAGGTGTCTCAGGGGTGTTGAGATACTTTGGTGATTCTTTGTCAGAATCATCCAAACGACGAGCACCAAAACCTACAGTGGCACCTGTAATGTCACGAATCGGCCACACCAAACGATCCCGAAAACGATCATATAACCCACGTTTACCTGAAGTAGCCAAACCCGCGATCTGTAGTTCTTGGTCAGTAAAACCACGAGAGCGCAAATAGCGTGTGAGATGATCCCAACCAGCAGGAGCATATCCCACACCAAAATGTCGACACATTGCCTCTGTAAAACCACGTTGAGTTAAAAATTCACGGCCAACGTGGGCTTGAGCAGTAGCGAGTTGTTGTTGATAAAATTCTTGTGCTATTTGATGTGCGTCAAGAAGTCGCTGTCTGCGTCCGGGTTCTTCTTGCCGAGTCGCTCGACCGCCTTCTTCATAATGCAATGTAATTGATGTTTTTGACGCAAGAAATTCAACGGCTTCAACAAAAGTGATATGTGAAATCTTTTCAATGAAATAGAAAACATCGCCGCCTTCGCCACAACCAAAACAATGCCAACGTCCCAGTTGTGGTCGCACATGAAAACTCGGTGTTCGCTCATCATGGAACGGGCAAAGCCCTTTCAAAGAATCAACACCGGCTGGACGCAAAGTCACATGTTCACTCACGATATCTTCGATCCGTGAGGCTTCACGCACTGCGTCAATATCCTCCCTACGGATCAAGCCTGCCATAGGAATGATTTTAGCGATCTTTACCTATAGATGCCCCCTCACGGACAGCATTCAACCATCTTTCCTTAAGATGAGATGAGCAATTAAAGTGATTTAACGTCATTGTGATTCGTGAAATATTTATTTGCCAATAGTGCTACACGTATATAAAAGCAAATTCATACACGCAAGCACGAGCAAGACACACACACATACAGTCGAGTGGACCTTGAGAAATAAAAGTCCCCTCACAAACACGCCCGTCTCTGGCTCCCCTGCCAGCGGAATGCACCAAAGATCCCGGCAAGCTCTACAACTGTGAGGAAAGTAAACCACACAGACGAGCATGCCACGCATAAGCTGACACATCTGTTAAAGAAGCCACCTGATCGATAACTACCCTAAATCGCGCGTCCTCATCCTCAGCTTCACGCCATGCGTCAACAAATACCGGTTCTAAATGCTCAGGACCTGACTGCCACACAGCATCAACAAGGTCAGCAAGTAACGTACGCTGCTGATAGTACACAGGTTCAGTTTCACGAGGCTCCATCACATAATGTGCAGCCAATCCTTTCAACACAAGGATTTCTGCCCGCGTACCCTCAGGAACAATAAGATCTGCACTGTAACGTCCAAAAGAACCCGATCCAAAACGCTTACGTGTCGCCTTCACCGTTGCCACACAAAAACGTCCAATCAATTCAGATGTCAGATCCTTCAAAGCAGCAAGATCTGACCAGCCTCCGTTAAAAGAGGTCAGCCAGCACCGCAAAGAAATGATACGTTCCAAAGCCTGTGCCAGATCATTTTCCCCGCAACGTGGCTTGTACCATTTCATCGTTGTCTCCAGCACGTCACAAATATGACGCTCATCTGCAAGAAGTCCCAGATTAATTTTTCCCGTGGCAATACCATCTTCTACATCGTGAACTGAGTAAGCAATGTCATCGGATAAATCCATTATTTGCGCTTCAATACAGCGACGTCCCACAGGAGCTTCTTGACGCAACCAGTCAAATACCACCTGCTCATCAGAATATACCGAGTATTTCTTCATCGAATAAGCACGATCAGGACCTTGTGCGCGCTTCCACGGATATTTGCAAACAGCATCCAATGTTGAACGTGTCAGATTCAGGCCTGCGACACCTCCACTACGATCACGTACTTTTGGTTCTAAACGTGTCAGTATCCGCAGAGTCTGCGCATTACCTTCATACCCACCGACATGTTGACTTAATTCATCCAGTATTTTTTCACCATTATGTCCAAAAGGCGGATGTCCTAGATCATGTGATAGACACGCTGCATCCACCACATCAGGATCAGCCCCCAACATTTTGGCAAGCTCGCGCCCAACCTGTGCGACTTCTAATGAATGAGTCAGACGAGTACGAATAAAATCATTGCTCATCGGGCCAAGAACCTGCGTTTTTTCACCTAAACGACGCAGTGCCGCAGAGTGCAAAATCCTTGCGCGGTCACGCTCAAAATCTGTCCGAAAACTCGTTTTACCTGCTTCTGGTACGCAACGTTCTTTGTCACGGTCACTGTAGGAAAAAAGATTCACGTGACCAGCCTAACGGCTCATCAACCCCTATGTGAAAGAGGAACATGCCACGATGTATATTGTGACTCCTGAAGTTCCTGCTTCCTCTGTTCGGACAATGCGGATACATCGCAAACATACTGGCCCTACCCCTTGGTGGCATGACGCGGTTATTTGCGCTTTTCCCGCTCGTATGAATGAGGATTGCCTCAATGCTGTAGGCGCATATGCGCAGCCACTCAGTGAGTTAGGTTTTCATGCGATCTCATTTACGCCAGCAAAACCCGACATCGTGTGGGATACAGATTCCAGCCTTGCTGGGTGTGTGAGTGCCTTTCATCAGCATAACCTCAAAGCCTTGTTGGTACTTCCTGGAGCTTCTTTGCCTACGATTGATCGCACTTTTAATATCACCGAAGGAATTACCACTTTATTAACGCGTGTGCGTGCTGCTTTGACACTTGGAATCGATGGTATTGATTTAGGAATGTTAGATATGCCTGCTGATGTACGCGGCGATATTTCTGATGCTGATGCTGATGCTGATATTTTACGTTCTCGTTTTTCTGATCTTGTGCAAATACTTTTAGCTGAAATAGGCGGTGATGATAATTCACCGGTTTTAACAGCGGCTTCACCTATAAATAATCCTGATATCCTGCGACGTCAATTAGAAGATGACTGGTTCCACCATTTACGTGATACCGCACTAGAGAACATTCCTTGGGACAGCTCAGTTTTACATGAGGTTCTGTCAAAATCTTTCGATGTGCATGATTCTGTCGGTCAAGTCAATGCATGGTCGTATTCGGCTTTATCGCATAGGCCCCACTATCCCACTGAGACACCCAAAGCATGGGAATACGATGCCTCATCTGAGAGGCGTTCAGCCATGATTTTTTTCAGCTTATCTTTACCAGGTGCAGTGTATATTCCCTGGAACGATGTGGAAAGTATTTTTTCATATACGACACATGCAGCAAAAACAGTTCCACACACTGCCTCTGATGATCCTTCTTTCCTTTCTCGTATACGTGAGGCACTTAAAATCCGTTCCCGTTATTCCTTAGGCACAGCATCTTTCGCTTTGGTATCGGGATTGCCGTGGGCACATTCTGGAGTCTCAGTCCATGTGGTCTCTGATGTCATGGTGGTGTTAAATACTTCAAATGAAACTGTACATGTGCCTGATTGCCATGAGTTTTTAATTTCTTCAGTAGGCACAGCTTCCTTATCTGAAAATTCTGTTGCTGTTGCCCCAAATGCATGCGCTTGGTTCAAAGTAGCACGAGTAAAACCTGTCCCCTCACCTTTCTGAGGTTTCTTTCCTGGGGTTGTCAGGGTTTGCGAGGGCACGGCATCTATTACACAGATTTTTCAAGTAAATCCAAAACATGTCGTACCTGCGTGGCATTCATCTGCCCAGGTGCTGAAGCATGTTCCGCCGTTGCAAAAGTTGCTGAGCTACCAGCCGTGATACCGCATATACGTGTCAGGGCCCCCGCAGGTCCCATACCTATGCCGATAATGGGGCGCGAAAAAGTGTCATGGGCCCATATTTGTGTTTCTAAAATCGTGAGAAGATCATGTGAATCTCGCGCATAGCAAGCAAATTTCACAATATCCGCACCAGATTGCACCTGACGAGTCACAATGTCACGTAAATACGAGGAAGATGGTGTAGCCGTGAAATTATGAAAAGAAGCAATGACAGTAGCCCCTAATTGGTGAGCTTCGTGAATAAGTTCTGCTGAACCCTCACGTTGTATCTCGATATCAACAGCGTCATATCGGGAAGCAAGGTTTCGTATAATCTCATGATATTGCGCATGCGAAGCTTGACCTTCGCCTCCCTCGTACTGGGTGCGATAAGTTGCTAGAATTGGACTATCCACCTCACTTATCAAAGTATCATATGCTGTTTGCGTATTTTCCTTGAAAAAATCAAAGCGCCATTCATACATGTCATGAGGATATTTTGAGGCGCGGCGTATCTGGCAGGCCAGTTCATCACATGTCTGCGCGGTCAAGGGAATAATAATGCGTGTACGTGAACCAAAAGTGATAGTCCCTCGTGCAGATTGTCCGTCACGTCCCACTGTGATGATGTTATCCACCATCAGCACCGTCCTCAGCTAAATGTAGTTGCTCTTTTTGTGCAGGAGTTAAGTACGGTGAGTCTAGCCACCCATCCGGCAAATGCGGGGTTTTTTCTCCCCCCGCGCGTCCTCGTGGCCCTTGCGCGGCTTTAGGAAAAGGCTGATCTAAGTCTAAAGCATGTAAACGTTCATGAAGTTCCCCCAATGAGGACACTTTATTTAAGGCTCCACGGATTGGCCCACCTATTGCAAAGCCTCGTAAATACCATCCCACATGTTTACGCATTTCACGCAAAGCACGGAACTCATCATTTTCTTTTTCAACAACCCACTGTGCATGTTTTTCAATGATTGTAGCTACTTGTCGTAACGTTGGTCCTTGTAATTCCGGCAAACCATGCAGTGCCCGTACAAGATCACGGAAAATCCAAGGGCGCCCTTGGCACCCACGCCCAACAACAACAGCGTCACAACCAGTATCATTCATCATGGCAAGAGCATCAGCACCAGAAAAAACATCACCATTGCCAAGTACTGGGATTTTAAGTCTGTCTTTCAGACGGGCAATATGTTCCCATCGTGCTTTACCTGAATAGTGTTGCGTTTGCGTTCGAGCATGTAAAGCAACAGCAGCTACTCCCGCTTTTTCCGCGATGCGAGCAGCATCCATGTAGGTATGGTGTTCCTCATCAATACCAATACGCATTTTAATTGTGACCGGCACAGTGACATCACGGTGCACACTCGCTGATTCTGTTGCACGCACAACGCTGGTCACAAGATCAGTGAATAAATCTTTTTTCCAGGGCAGTGCCGCTCCCCCGCCTTTACGGGTAACTTTAGGGACAGGGCAACCAAAATTCAGATCAATATGATCTGCAAGATCTTGGTCAACTAAAAGCCGCGCAGCCTGTGCCATTACTGTTGGATTCACGCCGTAAAGTTGTACAGAACGAACACGCTCAGCAGGATCAGGGCGCAACATGTCAAAAGTACGTGCAGATCCTTCAACAAAAGCTCGTGACGTGACCATTTCCATCACATATAGACCCGAGGGAGCATCTATACGAGGTGTCGGCACATGATTTTCAAACCAACGATCAGGTAATCCGCTTTCTCCGTATTCGCGGCAAAGACGACGAAAAGGCGCGTCAGTAACCCCAGCCATTGGCGCAAGAACGACAGGTGACCAGACGCGCAGTGGCCCAACCTCGAATGCTGGGGTTGGGCCGCTGACATGTACTGGATTTTCAGGCACTCAGCAAGCTCCGAGTCGTTCGATCAGCCAGGTTTTTACTTCAGCAAGTGCTACGCGTTCTTGAGTCATTGTGTCACGGTCACGAATAGTGACAGCTCCATCATTTACTGAGTCAAAGTCGTAGGTGATGCAGTAAGGGGTACCAATTTCATCTTGACGACGATAACGACGCCCAACCGCTCCCGCGTCATCGTATTCAATATTCCACAATGTACGTAGTTCAGCGGCGAGTTCACGAGCAGGACCGGTGAGTTCGTCTTTACGTGAGAGTGGGAATACGGCTGCTTTCACAGGTGACAAACGTGGATCAAGGCGCAGCACCGTACGAGTATCAACACCACCCTTTGTGTTCGGAGCTTGATCCTCATGATATGCCTCAATAAGGAATGCCATTAGCGAACGAGTAAGGCCAGCAGAAGGTTCGATAACATAAGGTGTCCACCGTTCGCCGGTAGGCTGGTCATAGTAATCAAGCTTTGCACCTGAAGCTTCGGAGTGAACGCCTAAATCGTAATCTGTACGGTTAGCGATTCCTTCAAGCTCACCCCATTCACTGCCTTGGAAACCGAATTTGTATTCGATATCAACGGTTCGCTTGGAGTAGTGGGAAAGTTTTTCTTGTGGATGCTCGTAAAAACGAAGATTTTCTTCAGCGATTCCTAAACCAACGTACCATGCTTTTCGATAGTCAATCCAGTATTGATGCCATTCTTCATCGGTTCCCGGTGCACAGAAAAATTCCAGTTCCATTTGTTCAAATTCACGTGTCCGGAAAATGAAGTTGCCAGGGGTGATTTCATTACGGAATGATTTGCCAATTTGTCCGATACCAAAAGGTGGTTTCTTACGTGCGGCGGTCATGACATTCGCGTAGTTAATGAAGATGCCTTGAGCAGTTTCTGGACGCAAGTAATGCAAACCAGCTTCATCATCTACGGGACCCAGGTATGTCTTCAGTAAACCTGAGAATGCGCGAGGCTCTGTCCAAGCACCAGGCTGTCCAGTAACAGGGTCTGGAACATCTGAAAGCTCAACAGTGTCAGGATCTAGTCCTTTACGCGCAGCGTAGTTTTCGATGAGTTCATCAGCGCGGTAGCGCTTGTGTGTGTGGAGCGATTCAACAAGTGGATCGGTGAAGGCTTTCACATGTCCGGAGGCTACCCATGTTTCGCGAGGCAAAATAACTGATGAATCCAGCCCTACAACGTCTTCACGTGAACGGACCATGTACTGCCACCATTGTTTTTTAATATTTTCTTTCAGCTCTACGCCGAGCGGCCCGTAATCCCATGCAGATCGGGTTCCGCCGTAAATTTCCCCACAGGGAAAAACGAAACCACGACGTTTAGCCAAGCTGATGACTGATTCGAGGCGGGAAGGTCCTTTTGCCACTATGCACTCCTTATAATGCGGGGTGTCGCATCTGGCTGGTGCGACACACGTCAAGATGAGTTTACCTTTCATAGCATGTACTCACACTTCTGAAAACTGTGAAGCCTATGGCAAAGTCCATGCGCATACGTATATCGACATTTTTACTGGCGCACACATTGCAATTGCATACGAATACCTGCACGGGTTCATATTCTGGGGAACTGCAATGGAATAATTTGAAGATGAGCCCCTATTATCCGAGTCAATAGGCCATGTTTTCTTTGCGAATTATGAAGAAAAACACGGAAAAAACGCCTTCCGCTCTTTTGACAATGATTCTCATTTAACTTATAAATGAGGATATGCGTCGTTCATTTTCACAAACTTCACTCATCCTCTCTGGTATTACATGCGCTGCTTTCCTTCTATCCGCATGTTCAACTGCTCCATCTACCACCACCGAGCAAAGCAGTTCATCACTTAACAAACTTCATGTGATGACCTCCTTTTATCCTCTGCAATATCTCACTGAAAAAATCGGTGGCGACCACATTATCGTTTCTTCATTAACACCAGAGGGTGCAGAACCTCATGATTTAGAGATCACACCCTCAAAAGCCAATGAATTAGCTTCATCGGAAGCCATTGTGTATCTGAAAGGTTTTCAACCTGCTGTAGATGAAGCCATTGAAATGCAGGCGCCAAAAACAGTGATTGATGTGTCCTCAGCAGTTCAGCTTCTCTCATCTCAAACTGAAGAAGCCGATCACGATGCCGACCATGACCATGACGCCGATCATGAATCCGGGCACGATCACGAAACTGAACACGCAGATCATCACCATCATCACGATATGGATTTTGATCCTCATTTCTGGCTTGACCCCACACGTATGGCACAAGCTGCCACAGCTATCGGACAAGCACTCGCATCAGCAGACCCTGAACATGCACAAACCTACACTTCAAATGCCGCTTCCTTAAAAAAGAACCTTGAGGATCTTTCTACTTCACTCGTGCAAGGCACAGCTCAATGTGAACATACAACCTTCGTCACTGCTCACACAGCATTTGGCTACCTCGCTGAACGTACAAAACTCACACAGGTTGGAATATCTGGACTTGATCCCGATGCTTCTCCCTCACCTGCACGGCTTAAAGAAATCGCTGAACTCGTGAAAGAACAAGGCATCACCACAATTTTCACTGAAGCACTAATCGACCCGAAAGTAGCGGAAACTCTAGCTCAAGACCTTGGAATCACAACAGCAGTACTTGACCCTATCGAATCACAAAGCAGTCCAGACAAAGATTACGCAGCAGTGATGAAAGACAATATTGCTGCTTTAAGGACGGCATTAAGTTGCAAGTAACAGCAGCTTCACATACTCCGGCGGGTGTTTCCACAAGCGAAACACCCGCCCTTGCCGTACACAATCTCCACGCAGCGTGGGATTCACACCTCATCATCAACAATATAAGTTTTGACTTACCACAAGGCCAAGTCCTCGCAATCACTGGTCCTAACGGATCAGGAAAATCAACCCTCATACGATCTTTACTGGCAAACACACCTCTTGTAACCGGAGACATCCTATTCTTTGGACATGCAACCCACAGCAAAACTTTCCCGTGGAAACGTATCGGCTATGTCCCACAACGTTCTTCCGCACACGGAGCAATTTCATCAACCTGCTTGGAAGTAGTGGCCTCCGGTTTACTTTCACGAACAAAATGGTGGCTTACACGTAAAGACATGACACGCGCTCGTGAAGCACTCACACATGTGGGCCTCACTGAGTATGCTCATTTACCTTTCGCTCATCTATCCGGCGGGCAAAAACAGCGTGTACTTATCGCACGCGCGCTAGTACGAAAACCTGACCTCCTCATCATGGATGAACCAATGGCAGGTATCGACCAAGAATCACGAAACCAACTTGCCCACGTTGTCGCCTCAGAAAAAGCAAAAGGGCATAGTGTTTTAGTGGTACTACATGAGCTGGGAGAACTCGGTCCCCACCTTGACCGTGAAATTCATATAACCACAGGACGTATCTCCTACGATGGGCCTCCTCACCTCAGTGAACTTCCAGATCCTGCACACCGCGACTGCGGGTACTACGTTGAAAGAGACGCGCATCCCCATGCTCACTGAACTTCTTGATATGTTGTCCTCACCGCTTATGCAACGTTCACTGCTTGCTGCATTACTTATCGGCATGTGCGCACCTGTAGTCGGCACTTACCTTGTCCATCGCCGACTTGCAATGCTCGGTGACGGTATCAGCCACTTATCGCTGACCGGTGTCGCATTAGGCTGGCTTGCAGCGGCAACAGCTCATGTAGCTTCCCCTGATAGATGGGCAATACCTGGCGCCCTCATTATTTCCATTATCGGAGCCGTAGCCATTGAACTTATTCGTTATTCAGGTCACGCCTCTGCTGATGTTGCCCTTGCCATGATTTTTTATGGAGGTATTGCTGGCGGCGTGCTTCTTATCGGTATTGCTGGCGGCACAAGCGCACAATTAAATTCATATCTTTTCGGCTCAATTTCCACGGTTTCATGGAACGATATTTTTTCTGTTTCGCTCCTTGCAGGAATTGTGCTTTTAATTGGAATTGGTATTACCCCCGCACTTTATTCAGTCACAAATGATGAAGAATTCGCACGTTCAACGGGCCTACCTGTCCGATTTTTATCAATGATTTTGGCAATACTTTCTGCTCTTACAGTTGCTATTGCTATGCGCATAGTAGGATCTTTACTTGTTTCGGCTCTTATGGTCATTCCAGTAGCCATTGCTCAACTGTGGGCAGCTTCATTTCGTTCAACAATGACATGGGCAATGATTATTGGAACATGTCTGACGGTAGGAGGACTTACCTTTACCTACTTTGTCGATTTATCTCCTGGCGCAACTATTGTTGTCGCAGCAATTGTGCTTTATGCAGTGGGCTTTATTATTCATGGGATTGTTACTTCTTTCCGTCGTCAACATTTAACATCACTGACACGAAGCCGTGAAGCATCAACACATGAGTAACCTCTTATAAGATTTCATTTGGAATACTCGTTATTTTTCTGTTGTGAAAGAAAAATAATCTGATAAGAAATGACTACACTTACCATGCTATTTCTTTGAGGATTGATTATCCAAAAAAGTTTTTATTTACGATAAAATGCTCGTGAGAATACACGTAAACGAAATATACTCCTATACAAATACAATCAAGCAGAGGGACATATGTTTTTCCTTCTCAACTGTGAGGACACCTTATGCAACGCATGACGAAACAACGCCAAGCAGTCCTCGATGAACTCGAACGCGTACGAGAATTTCGTAGTGCACAGCAAATTTTTGAGCAGCTCAATTCTCAAGGTTATCGTGTAGGCCTTGCAACCGTTTACCGTAATTTACAGGCCCTCGCTGAGGATGATTATGTTGATGTTCTGCGTTCATCTGATGGGGAAGCTCTTTACCGCCGCTGCGCAACCTCAGAACACCATCATCACTTAGTTTGCCGAAAATGCGGATATGCAGAAGAAATATCCCAAAGCACCATTGAAACATGGGTAGCAAAAATAGCTGCATCGCATGGATTCAGTGAAGTTGAACATTCAATGGATCTCTTTGGGATATGCGCAAATTGCAGCCCTCGATAACATTGACAGGTAACGGAGGCACATGATGTTTTCATGGATTTCATCCGGATTCCCTCTTTTTATTTTCCTTTTTTTCGTTGTTTTTTTCCGCGCCCAATTGACGTATTGGCTTGGACGGGCGGCTGCCCACGGTTTCATCTCCGCCGAAAAACGTACTGGTTTCTTAGGTGCAATCGCTCGTTGGTTCAATGGACCTACTCCACGTAAAGGCGCTCACATACTCGACAAATGGGGACTTGTCGTTATTCCTTTATGTTTTCTTACGGTAGGTGTACAAACGGCTGTTAATGCCGGAGCTGGACTCGTTCGTTTACGTTGGCGCACATACACATTAGCTATGATTCCCGGTTGCATAGCATGGGCAATCCTTTATTCGCTGGGATTGCTGACCCTGTGGACTTCCACTCTTCAAGCAATCGCTGGTTCACCTTGGGGATGGGCAGGTATCACCATAGTGCTTCTAGTTTTTGGAGGCCTCATTTGGCACACACGCCTGCGTAGAAATAAGGAATCAGTCTGTCCAATCACACCTAGCGACAGTGAAAGTGCTGAGCTTTCTCGCTCACACCAAAACGAGGACATCTGACCTTGCGCAAAAGAAAATACAACTTAACGCAGCTCGTTAATACTCTTTCTTTCGGCTAGTTTCGCATACGTGAAACACTGGGAGAACACATGAAAAATTTCCACCAAGCAATTAGTTACCTGAGTGTTACCTGATCGACTGCTGCACCAAAACGTCGATCACGGCCCGCATATTCAAGGACGCAATCCCATAATTCTTCACGATCAAAAGCCGGCCACGGAGTTGGTACGAACATTAATTCCGCATAAGCTAACTGCCAGAGCAAATAATTTGATACTCGCTGCTCGCCGGAACTACGAATCATTAAATCCACATCAGGAATATCTGGCAAGTACAAATGACGCGCAAAAGTACGCTCATTAACCCCCTCTGGACGAAGCCTACCTTCTGCTACACCCTGCGCGATACGACGAGCCGTATCAGCGATCTCTGCCCGTCCTCCATAATTCACACACATAACTAGATCAAGGGTTGTATTCTGCTGTGTTTCTCTTTCAGCTTTCTGTAGTGCCTTCACCACAGATTTCCACAAACGCGGATGGCGACCCGACCAGCGAACCCGTACTCCCCACTCATTTAATTGCGGAGTACGTCGCTCCAATACATCGCTTGCATAGCTCATGATAAAACGAATCTCTGCCGGGGATCGTTTCCAGTTCTCGGTGGAAAATGTGTAAACCGACAGATAACGCACTCCTATGTCAATGGCCCCTGCAATCGTATCCATCAAGGCGTATTCGCCAGCTTTATGCCCTTCTGTGCGCACAAGACCTCGCTCGTTTGCCCAACGTCCATTACCATCCATCACTATAGCAATATGCTGTGGGATTTCGCTACTCGGCAAGACAGGAGGATTTTTAGACCATTGCCCAGGCCCGCATAAAAAGGCATACGGATCTTTCGGAGCACGTTCATAAGGTGTAAGTTTCATCTTTTCTCCCATACGCGCAGAGACTAAAACAGAGCATATTCTCTTTTTACTGCTGATCCCTACATGTATTCTTTACAACAGTAAATCTTTTCTTTCACCTATTCATTATATTTTTAGGATTTCATGGAGTCATACGGCTGCTTTCCAAGAATTTCAATGATTGCAGGCGACGTTCCACATGCCATTGCATATAAGCAGACACCAGAGCAGAAGCTTCCGTATAGGCATATTTTTTAGCTTTTTTCACGGATTCCCAGTCACCTGACAGTAAATCCCCTAAAAGAAGCATGGCATCTACTGATGGTGCTAAAGCCCCTACGGGACGACAATCATCACATACAGCTCCGCCCTCAGGAATCGAAAAAGACTTATGAGGACCTACAGCGCCACACATTGCGCAGTCAAAGCATGATGGCGCCCATCCTGCAATCGCTAAAGCACGTAACATATAGGATGTCACAATTAATCTGGGATGGTGACGGCGGTAAGCTAAAGAATGAAGCGCTCCTAAAAGTAATAAATACTGACTATGAGTGCGTTCTTCACCGTCACTTGTGAGGCGCTCAGCAGTTTCAACAAGTACATGAGCTGAAGCATACAGTTCATAATCAGCTGCTAAAAGTTCACCGTAGGAAGCAATTGTTTCTACTTGAATGACCGTATCAAGTGTACGGCCTTTGTGGAGTTGCACATCAACAACGCTGAAGGGTTCTAATCGAGCACCAAAGCGACTAGAGGTTCGCCGTATCCCTTTAGCCACAGCTCGAATCTGGGCGTTATCACGAGTAAGTAACGTGATGATCCGATCTGCCTCACCTAATTTATGAGTGCGTAGCACAATAGCTTCATCACGGTAAGTCCTCATCACTTTCTTATTGTCCCATTTTGTTGGCAATGGTTCTGTATAAGTGCCCTCCCCTTTTTACCCCAGAGTCGTTTTTACGCCTCTTTTATTCTTGAAATAAGGAATACTTTCACTCAAAATGGCTGTGGGGATAGTGGCACACGCCTTCTGCTATCACCTTCAGAATCAGACTAACGGCATATTTGCTTCACGTACTTCACGGTACTGGGCTAAATGCGCGTACAACTCATCGTGCAACGGATTCTTACGGCGTTTCACTACCGTGTAAATCTGGTAGATAACAACAGCAATATTCGCTGCTAAAGCAACAGCGGATACAGTGAATAAAGCTGCTGGATTATGAGAAGAATCAACTGCGAATTGTGAGGAGGTGACGAAAGTAGGGACAGCCATAGTGAACATCATCCAGAAGGCAAGAGTGTGAGCACGATGCTGCAACCACACACCCTTTTTCACAAAGAAAGCAGGAATTGTGCAAGAAATCAGTAATGCCGCGCCAGCGTAGAAAGAATGATCCCCCACACAGTTGTAAACGTATGCGAAATTCCATAGATCATAGGCGATAATCCAGAACCACAGCATATCCGGCCAAACCATGTCTTTTGATTTATCACGCGAAATAATGATGCCTACCCATCCGCAAATTGTCAGCAGATTCAGTAAACCAGCCACACCATTCATCCAGTTCCATGCGCCTGAAAGCATGTACACACCATCAACCATACCATCGGCATTCATTGCACCAACTTGGAAGTCACGTAAACATGCCTCAAAAATATTAATAGCTAAGATTGCCGGTGGGAATAGGAGTGCCCATTTATTTTTTGACAAACGAGGCCAATATCGTAAAGCCATAAAGCCAAGACAACCTGCTAATGCTGAATACACTTTGGCCCAGTGAAACCACGTACCGGTAGAAGATCCAGGGCCCGCAGTAGTTGGCCACACAAAGATTGTCAGAGCAACTGGTAAAACAATAAAACAAAGCCAAGCTGCAATACGTGAGCGCCTACTGATTTCATTCAATATAACGAGCGCTGTAATGACTCCAACCCAAGCCAACCACGAATACCAAGGAATAGGCGCATACAGAAACATATTTTTACTCCCTAACGAACATGCCGGCCACATGATTTACCCTGTGTTTTAGCCAAAAATTCTACTGGTATGCCACAAAAATAACGGGGCTTTTACACACTGTAGTTACCACTACTTTTCATAACTGTTGCAGAAAATACAATTTTCAGGACAACGGTCCCAATATTGTCGTATCAGAGGCTATAGGTCACAAAAGACCCAGACCATGAATATGCGATACGGGTGGCGCAATTCTTGCTGAATCCACGCCACCCGCTCACTTTGACAACAGTTCATCGCTCCCGTCAGTTCACTAGTTCACTGCCTAACGCAAAGCACGGTTCACAGCCGAGATCACAGCCTGATATGTGGCTCGCGTGATGGAAGGATCAATACCTACCCCCCATACAATTCGCCCATCAATCGCTGCTTCAACATAAGAAGCTGCTTTCGCGTCACGTCCCTGACTCATTGCGTGTTCGGCATAATCCAAAATACGCACATCAATATCAAAACTATGCATCGCTTGAACAAATGCGTCAATAGGACCATTTCCAACCGCTTCCAGTTGAATCTCATTCCCGTTATCACGCACAACCGTATGAAGCTCTACCCTGTCATCATCATCAGAAGAAGAAACCCGTGACGACCCTAATTCAAAACGACCCCAAGGTGTCAATCCGTGGGCTGAGGAGGTCGGTAAATACTCATCAGCAAAAATATCCCACAAGGTTGCCGCGTCGATTTCTCCGCCATAGGTGTCAGTATGACGCTGTACGATCCGTGAAAATTCAACTTGCAAGCGGCGAGGCAACTCTAAATTGTGTGATGTGGACATCAGGTAGGAAACCCCTCCCTTGCCTGACTGCGAATTTACACGAACCACAGCTTCATAACTGCGACCCACGTCATGAGGGTCAATCGGTAAGTACGGGAGCTCCCACACAACCGCTTCTTCTTTACCTCCGGCCGCAGCGACTTGAGCTTTACGCGCTTGGAAGCCTTTCTTAATAGCATCTTGATGTGAGCCTGAGAAACTTGTGTACACCAGATCACCAACATAAGGGGCACGCATCGGCGTAGTCATCGAAGTGCAATATTCAACTGTGCGTCGAATTTCATCCACATCAGAAAAATCAATACCAGGGTCGATTCCTTGACTAAATAGATTCAATCCCAACGTTACAAGGTCTACATTTCCTGTGCGCTCGCCTTGTCCTAACAGGCAACCTTCAATCCTGTCAGCTCCCGCAAGCAAGGCAAGTTCAGCGGCTGCTACTCCCGTACCCCGATCATTATGTGGGTGCACAGAAAGCGCAATGTATTCACGACGCGACAGATTTCGACTCATAAATTCAATTTGGTCTGCATACACATTAGGTGTAGCTCTTTCAACCGTGGAAGGTAAATTCAGGATGATTTCACGGTCAGAATCCGGTTGCCATACATCCATTACTGCTTCGCAAATCTCTAAAGCAAAATCCGGTTCAGTATCAACAAAAATTTCAGGTGAATATTCGAAACCGCATATCGTTTCATCGCCCAGAACTTTTTCTGCACGAGCAATAACTTCACGTGTTCCATTCACTGCTAATTCAACGGTTTGTTCTTTGTTATTTCTAAATACAAGTTCACGGAAAAGAGGCGAAGTCGCGTTATACAAATGCACGGTTGCACGCGGCAAACCCACAAGCGCGTCAATAGTACGTTCAATGATTTCAGGTCGTGACTGGGTCAGAACAGAAAGGGTAACGTCTTCAGGAACAATATTGTCATCAACAAGAGAACGCACAAAATCAAAATCTGTTTGTGAAGCCGCTGGGAATCCTATTTCGATTTCTTTGTAACCGAGGCGTATGAGCAACTCGAACATACGTCGTTTACGCGCAGGATCCATTGGCTCAATGAGGGCTTGGTTGCCATCACGTAGATCTGTTGACATCCACCGTGGTGCGGCATTAATGCGTTGTGAAGGCCACATGCGATCTGGCAGATCAATGGGATTTGTGTCTAAAAAAGCCCTGTATTTACTCACAGGCATACCTGATGATGATGGTGTGGGAACAGAAGCAGTAGTTTTCATGGGTTTCTCCAAGAAATTTTCCTCATACGTCATATGTGGTGAGATTTATGGGCGTGAGCCGGATAGGCATATAGCCGCGACGGGGTTCCGACCCTTTCAGGCCCCGGCGCGGCATAGAAGCAGCAGCATCTGACGCATAGTAAACACCCTAACTGAGGAGTCTATTTTGCGTATTTTTTCGCACACATTGTGGACGCTGCTCCTGGGAGGAGACGGGAAGAAGGCAATCCGTGCCACTGAGATTCACGGTGATAGTCACCACTCCCAAGGGAACACGGGATCGCCTAACTACGGGAACCATGTTTTGGGGGGCCGGACTCACTACTCCCAAGGGAACATGGGATCGCACTCCATAAAGGACAAGTCACATTAAGATAAGCATGCTTTCTACGACGATATGTACTTTTTAACACGTTCAGATGTCGGGGGGAATCCTTTCAGAAACCTAAACGTCCTAACATCTTTGGGTCAGATTGCCAGTCTTTTGCTGTACGCACGTGTAAATCTAAATAGACACGTCGCCCCAGCAGCTCCTCAATATGAGTTCGCGCTTGCGTACCTATATGTTTCAGCCTGGCCCCTTTACGACCAATGATGATGGCTTTTTGCGAATCACGTTCGACATACACATTCACATGTATATCAAGCAGAGGTGGACGCGTATCGCCTGGACGTGCAGGGCGTTCAATAATTTCTTCCACTTGAACAGCAAGGGAATGCGGAAGTTCATCGTGAACACCTTCAAGAGCAGCTTCACGAATAAATTCCGCTATCAAGGTGTCACGAGATTCATCAGTTACACCGTCCAGTGGATACAGCGGAGGAGATTGTGGCACGTGCTTCGTTAAAACATCCATGAGGATGTCAATGCCTCGGCCTTCATGTGAAGAAACAGGGACAATGGCTGCCCAATCACCAAGCCTTTCAATACTCATCAGATGTTTCATCACACGCTGACGTGGCACTGTGTCACATTTGGTTGCTACTGCGATCACAGGACGGTGAATATCACGAAGCTCACGAGCAATAAACTGGTCGCCTGGCCCAATTTTTTGATTCGCAGGCATGCAGAATACAACGCAATCAACTTCAGCTAATGCTTCACGTACCATGTCGTTGAGTCGTTTACCTAACAGGGTACGTGGCCGATGATATCCCGGTGTATCCACAAGGACTAGTTGCGCATGCGGCCGGTGAACAATGCCTCGAATGTTATGTCGAGTAGTTTCAGGTCGCCCCGATGTGATAGCGACTTTTTGCCCCACAAGAGCATTCGTTAACGTTGATTTCCCTACATTAGGACGTCCAACGATGGATACGAAACCTGCACGGAAATCCTCAGGAAAATCACCGTTGAGCAACCCAGATGTTTGGGTTTCTTTTTTAAGTTCACGCAGACCAGCAAGGTGTTCTTCCGCTCGAATACGTTCGTGTTCTTCGTCTAAGACCCACTCATTTCCATCGCCACTATGAGTATCCGCCTCAAATCCTGTGACATAGGCTCTTTCGTTATTGGATACATTTTCAGATTCGCCATCGTAGCCACTACTGTCTATACCCTCGCTTTCTATTTCGTCGAAAGCATTTGGACCCGCCATGAGTTCATCATCACTTGGGAAATACATGTAATCAATCCTCCTGAGGGGCATGTGTACTGGTATTGAGGGCAGATAAGGAACACACAATAGTATCTACTTGTCGGCGACGTCCATGTGCTTCTTCTGCAAGCATGTGAACTCCTGCAAGATCTCCCACTGCTCCTGGTAAGGGTACTTTACCGATTGCTTTTGCAAGAAGCCCCCCGATGGAATCAACATCTTCATCTTCTACTTCAATTCCGAGGAGTTCTCCAACTTCCCAGATTCCGTATCGTGAGGATACACGCCATGAGCCATCCGGTAGTTGTTCCGGTTCACGCACTTTTCGGTCGTGTTCATCAGTCAATTCACCCACTACTTCTTCGAGGAGGTCTTCAAGAGTAACCAGACCTGAAATTCCTCCGTATTCATCGACGACAAGAGCGAGGTGACAGTGTTCTGTCTGCATATGACGCAGGAGATCATCGGCAGGTTTAGTTTCAATGGTGAATTCGGCTGGACGCATCATCTGTTCCGCAACAAGATTTGTTTCACCACCGTGAGCTTCCATACGCATCACAAGGTCTTTGAAGTACAGGATTCCACGCACATCATCAACATCATGTCCAATAACGGGGATCCGAGAAAATCCTGAACGCACGAAAAGATGAAGTGCCTTACGAGCACTTTCCTGAGCATCAATTGTCACCATATCTGTACGTGGAACCATAACTTCACGCACAAGAGTGTGTCCCAGTTCAAATATGGACCGCAGCATTTGGCGATCCTTGTCTTCAAGCATTTCTGTTTCGCCTACTTGATCGACCATTTCACGTAAGTCTTCAGCCATTTCTGCACGGACTTCAGCTTCTGTACGGCTAGATTGCGGGAAGTATCCGCGCATTACGTGAATAATGGGGTCAAAAATATGCGATATCTGAAGCATACGGTATGTCCAGCGCGCTCCGATGAGGGCGATACTATCGGGTTGCCGTCCTGCTATACGGGTTGCGATCAACGTTACAGCCATAAATTGGAGGATTGAACACACGATCAAAGCAATGCAGGCACTGGCCCACCAAGGCAGTTGCGTATGAGCGAAAACCACAGTCAACGAAACAGCGAGGACAACCTGCCAGAACGTGCGTAAACCTCGCAAAGTAAGGTCCGTACGGCTACGTTGTTCGACAAGTTTTTTCAATATGGAGGCATGTCGACGTTCGTCGTGGATTAAATCATCAACGCTTGCTCGTGACAGGTGCGCAAGACCCGTTTCCATGGCAGAAAGAAAGAGCGCCATTACTAAAGCAACGAAAGCTACACAAAGGAGGGCCGCTACGGGCAGCGAAGAAGAATATGACACCGGACGCTCTTATCGTGTGGCAAGGAATGTCAGCAGAAGTTTACGTTGAAGCGTAAACATTTCTTCACGTTCTGTTTCCTCAGCATGATCATATCCCAGCAGGTGAAGCATCCCATGTGTGGCCAGCATGAGCATTTCCTCTGCGATACTATGCCCTGCTTCTGCTGCTTGCTTTTCGGCCACATGCGGACAGATACAAATATCACCAAGGGTTCCTGCAGGGGTTAATTTTTCAGGTGTACCCGGCTGTAATTCGTCCATAGGGAAACTCATCACATCTGTAGGACCAGGCAAGTCAAGCCAGCGGACATGTAGTTCTTCCATTGGTTGAGGTTCAATGAAAACAATATTGAGTTCAACCGCAGTGGATACATGCATTGCTGTTAAGACATGGTCAGCAAGGAGCACAAATTCATGACAATCAATGTCGTAGGTTGTTTCGTTAATGACTTCAGTCATCTTCAGTGTCCTTTCTTTTGATAAGACCTGAAGCGTTGACGAGTGGGCGCATCGAGTGTGCGCGTACGCCGCAGGAGGTCTTGACGCTGGTCCCAACGTTCATATGCGTCGATAATATGTCCGACAAGTTCATGGCGAACAACATCCGCGCTGGTGAGGTGGCAAAACTCTACGCCCTCAATATGATCGAGGATTTTCTCGACCATCAGGAGTCCTGACTGGCTGCTTCCTGGAAGGTCGATTTGTGATACGTCGCCGGTGACAACTACTTGAGAGTTGAAACCTAAACGCGTAAGAAACATTTTCATTTGCGAAGCTGTCGTATTTTGCGCTTCATCTAGAATAATGAAGGAATCGTTGAGGGTTCGGCCACGCATATATGCTAGTGGCGCAACTTCAATGGTTCCTGCAGCCATGAGTTTAGGCAATGTGTCCGAGTCCAGCATGTCTTTTAACGCATCGTACAAAGGACGCAGGTAGGGGTCGATTTTTTCTGTCAGTGTCCCCGGTAAAAATCCAAGATTTTCTCCCGCTTCCACTGCTGGGCGCGTAAGGACGATTCGACGGACTTGCCCTGATAAGAGCCGTCTGACAGCTTGAGCCATAGCAAGGTATGTTTTACCGGTGCCTGCGGGACCTATTCCAAATACGACGGTGGCGCGCTCTATTGCGTCAACGTAGGCTTTTTGTCCTTCTGATTTGGGGCGTATGGAGCGTCCTTTAACTGACAGAATTTCATCTGTAGGTGTGGCGGCAAGTGTTGCAGCAGAAAGCATACGCAGCGCTTGCCCTACAGTATGCGCATCTAAAGGATCGCCGCGGCGGGCTGCTTGGATAAGTTCAATAACCAGTTGAGCTGCCGATTCAACATCACTGGTGGGTCCTGTCAAGGTGATTTCATGTCCGATAACAAGAAATCTGATTCGCGGGTACCCTTTTTCTAACGCACGAAGCACTTGGTCAGATGTACCAAGGATGCTGAGTGGGTCAATATCAGGAGGTATGACGGCACGACGAGTAACGGTATTGTCCGTATGAGGCTGGGGTATGAGTGGGTCGCTCATATGCTGTATGTCATTCTCCTAATAAGTGAGGTATCAAGGAATCACGTGTGTAATACCTTTTTACATTGTCCTATACAGATAGCGGTGTAGCGAATATATGCTCAGATCAAATTGAAAGAGTATATGTAGGATTGTTATTTTTCTTTCTTAACGTCAAGCAATTTTATGACCACCGCCCAATAGCAGCACTCACCAATGCCAGAGCTACCGGACCCGCCGTGGATGCACGTAGCACATGAGGGCCAAGCAGTACGGGAAAAGCCCCTGCCGCGCATAGGGAAGCTACTTCGTCAGAATCGATCCCTCCTTCAGGACCTACAATCACAGCAATTTCAGGACACGAGGCCCACTCTTTTCCTTTGTCATTCAACAAAGCCACCGCGGTATCACTCGCTTCTTCATGACATAGCAATACCACTCCCCCACGTTCTGCAAGCAAGCGCACCCATTCGACAAGGGCACGTGAATCATACACATGCGTCACAGAAGGAACCCATGCTCGACGTGACTGCTTAGCGGCAGTACGTGCTACCGAGCACCATTTCGCTTGGCCTTTCGTGCTTTTTGGCCTTGTCCAACGAACAATAGAACGGTTTGCTTGCCACGGTAGGATACAATCCACGCCTACTTCTGTCGCTGTTTCAACTGCTTGTTCATCACGCCCACCTTTAGCTAAAGCCTGCACTAAAGTAAGTCGTGGCATTGCGGCTTCCTCATCAATCACGTCACGCACAGTTACTTCAAGAGCTTTTTTTGTCACCGAGTGAACTTCACAGATCAGGCGTTTACCATACCCATCCACGAGATCAATCAGCTCACCATTTTCAATACGTTTCACCGAAGCATGGTGAGCTTCATCTCCCGTTAAAATAGCGCGATCACCTGCACGAGGCTCCTGTGCATGTGGGTGCAGGTCATCAGCAAAGAAAACCTGTCGTGTCATAGTGCGATCACACTGCTTTCTTTAATTGTTCCCCATGAATTTTTCACGTAGACGCTCAAAAACCCCCGGTTCTTGACGCTGAGTATGCACACGTTCCTCACCACGATGCTCTGCAAGCTGTTCAAGTAATTCACGTGAACGCTCATCCAATTCACGAGGGATTTCCACACCAATATGGGCATACAGATGTCCTCGCCCCGGGCGTTGCAAACGGCCAACACCTAAACCATCCAACCGTACTTCGTACCCAGGTTGTGTTCCTGGCGCAAGTTCCAGCTCACGTGGACCATCAAGTGTTTCTACAGTGATGGTGGAACCCAAGGCCGCTGTTGTCATAGGAATAGTGACATACATATGTAAGTCATTACCGTGACGAGTAAATACTGGATGCTTCTTTTCGTGAATCTCCAAGTAAATATCACCTGCAGGTCCACCACCTACACCTACTTCACCTTCACCTGATAGGCGAATACGTGTCCCTTCTTCGATACCTGCTGGAATTTCAACAGACAGCGTTCGAGCCGAACGCATACGACCAGTACCTGAACATTCCGAACAAGGGGAAGAAATAATGTCGCCATGTCCTCGGCACATACCGCATGGAACCTGTGTGCGCATAGTTGCACCAAACATTTGTTGCATACGCACCTGCATGCCTGTGCCGTGGCATTGAGAACACGTCACCGGATGCGTACCTGCCGCACACATACTCCCTTGACAGGTTTCACACAATACGTACGTATTCACACGAATTTGCTGCGAAACCCCAAAAGTGGCTTCCTCAAGGGTAACTTCTACGCCAACAAGCTGATCTTGCCCTCGCCGAGCGCGCGGCGCTGGAGCGGCGCTGCCGGCCCCAAAGCCTCCTGAAAACATAGCACCAAGGATGTCACCAAAGCCACCAAACATATCCGGTCCCATTGGACCAGTTCCGCCACCACGCACAGCTTCAGGCCCACCTAAGTCATACATTTGGCGCTTATTGGCATCTGAAAGCGTTTCATAAGCTACAGATAATTCCTTGAATGCTTCTTCGTCGCCGCCGTAGTCAGGGTGTAATTCACGCGCCTTTTTACGATAGGCTTTTTTGATTTCTGTTTCTGTAGCATCACGCGATACACCGAGAATCTGGTAGTAGTCGTTCACTTGCTTATTTCCTTATATTTCGTTTCTTCACAAGATTACGTTTGAAGGTCGCTTACCCGTCATGTTCAGTGGGTCAAGTAACGCGATAAATACGCTGCAACTGCTCGGACAGAGGACATTGTTCTGGCGTAATCCATGCGTGTCGGACCGACAACACCTAGGTGCGCCATCGGCCCATCAGCTCCGCCGTATGTTCCTGTCACGATAGAGGCTTCTGTTAGCCCATCATGCTGATTTTCTGAGCCGATCGTGACATGTACCTCGTCTTCCGGAGTAAGTTCATCAAAGAGGCGTAATAAAGCAACCTGTTCTTCAAGAGCATCAAGGACTGGAGAAATATCCCGAAAATCTACTCCTGAACGTGTCAGATTTGCCATTCCTGCCATGACAATCCGTGAATCAGCTCCCGGATGCAGCATTTCAGCAACAGCTTTCATCACATCAGATATCAATGAAGTATCAGCATAATCATTACTTTCAGGAAGTACATGCATATGTTCACGTACATCTTCTCGTGATAATCCTTCGCATACTTCATTTATCCATATGCGTAGGCGAGCAATCTCATCAACACTAACTTGCTGAGAAGTTTCAATGATTCGTTCTTCTACGCGCCCCTCAGAGGTAATGACTACAACAAGAAGCCTGTGCGGAGTCAAGTCAACAATTTCTATACGTCGCACCGTATGAATACGCATACGCGGATACTGGATAACAGCAACTTGCTGCGTCACTTGGGCCAGTAAACGCACAGTCCGGCTCACCACATCATCCAAATCAACACTTTGAGCAAGGAAAGCTTCAACAGCACGACGTTCTGGTGTGCTCATAGGTTTAATTGTTGTTAAGCGATCAACAAAAAGACGGTATCCCTTATCTGTAGGAACTCGCCCTGCACTTGTGTGAGGCTGGTAAATTAAACCTGCTTCTTCAAGGGCAGCCATATCATTACGTATCGTTGCTGAGGACACACCTAAATCGTGTGCGGCGGCAATAACTTTAGATCCCACAGGTTCACGAGTATGAACGTACTCTGAAACGATTGCTCGTAGGACATCTAGACGACGTTCTTCATTCATTGGTCACCTCCCCGACGATAGCGGTCTTGGCACTCATTCCTTCTGAGTGCTAAGCCTACTCTTGCCGGACGATTAGTGCGTGCCAGGAGCAGTCACAAAGTCAATGAGTTCTTCCACACGTCCCAGTAATTCTGGTTCAAGATCCTTATAGGAATTCACAGCTCCTAATATTTTTCGCCAAGCGCGAGCAATATCTGCTTGAGTGTCATGCGGCCACCCAAGATATCGCAGTGTGCCCGTTTTAATATCTTCACCGCGTGGAATATCAGGCCAATGCGTTAAACCCAGACGAGCAGGTTTTACTGCCTGCCAAATGTCAATAAAAGGATGACCGACAATAAGAATTGATGTTCCCCAACGTTTGTTCGCTTCTTGCGCTATGCGCCATTCTTTTGACCCGTGAACCATATGGTCCACTAAAACCCCCGCGCGACGGTATTCATCAGGAGCAAAGTCATCAAGTATTTCTCCAAGATGATCCACACCTTCTAACATCTGCACGGCTACCCCAACATCTGCGAGATCGTCACCCCACACATGTTGAATAAGCTCCGCGTCATGTTTACCTTCGACCCATAAACGTGAGGCGCGTGCTACACGCGGCACGTTGCGTTCTGCTGCGATGGAACCTGAATTGGTGAGTCGACGTCCAAGAGGCGTTGTCATTGCGCGAGCTTGAGAAGCTTTCATACTGGAAGTTTTGAGGGGCGGGAGGGCAATGATTGGTTCACCTTCTAGCCAAAATCCTCCACCTAGAGGAAATGTCCGCCTGCGACCTCGTCGGTCTTCTAAGACGATAACGTGCATACCACCAGATTTTTCTACATGAACAACTGCACCCACCCATCCTGTTGACACGTCTTCTAATACCATGCCGAGTTCTACAGGTACTTCACGTGAGCGAGGGCGTTGGGGATGCGGGTTATAGGCCAACACGTCAGGGCCGTAAGGATCATCATATGTCGCAGGAGGCATCACGAGGATTTAGCCTACAGCCTCTTAGAGAAAGAAAAATTACACGGTACCGATGTGTTGCTCACGGATTTATGATTTTTCGTTATTTATGAGGAAAATACTGGGTTTTTCACATGAATATGGCAAAGTCTAAAGGAAAATCACACGAGCATATGCGTCACATAGTCAGCAAGCAAACGACCTCTCAAGGTGAGGAGTATGCGTCCATTATGTGCTGTGTCCTCATCAATTAGTCCTTCATCAATAAGTTCTTTAACACGTTGCTCAGATACTGATGGTGGAATTGGTAAACCGTGTGCTGTACGTACAGCCAGCATGACACGCTCAAGTTCACGCGTGTGAGCATCTAAAATTTCGCCTGCAGCCGCTGGTGAGACTCCCTGCGTCACCATTTGTGCGTAGGCGCGTGGGTGTTTCCTATTCCACCAGCGACAGCGACCAATATGTGAATGAGATCCCGGCCCTAACCCCCACCAATCCCAGTCTTTCCAATACGCAAGGTTATGGCGACAGGCATAGCGTAAAAGTGTGGCATCTGTAGCAGCTGTGTTTTCTTCCCCTGGCTTTATTCGAGCAAAATTAGAGATTTCGTACCATCGGTATCCAGCCTCGGTGAGTATTTCATCTGCCATTTCGTACTTTGTGGCTTCATTATCGGGATCAGGTGGCAAAATACGTCCGCGAGCAAGATCTGCTCCCATTTTTGTGCCTTCTTCGATGACGAGGGCGTAGGCGCTTATGTGGTCGGGCTGCATCTCAAGGACTGCTTGTAGGCTCAGTTCCCAGTCTTTAAGGCTTTCACCGGGAGTTCCATAAATCAGGTCAAGTGACACATCTAAGCCAAAGTCACGTGCCCATGCCACAACCTGTGGTACTCGTTCAGGCCTGTGGGTACGATCCAGTGTTTTTAACACATGCGGTACAGCTGATTGCATACCGAAAGAAATACGGGTGATTCCCGTTTCGGCTAAAGCGCGTATTGATTGTTCGTCAACTGTTTCTGGATTTGCTTCAACGGTAATTTCTGCATCTATCGCTAAAGTGAAAGAATCGCGTATTCCTGTAAGAATATGCTCTATTGATTCGCAAGATAAGAGGGTAGGCGTACCTCCACCATAAAAAAGTGTACGAATTGGGCGGATGGGAAAGCCTGCTTCTTGCAACACCTGCGCAGCATAATGAGTTTCTGCCACGACGCTTGAAGAATATGTTGCAATATCTGCGCCTTGCCCAAAACCCGTGGTGTACGTATTGAAATCACAGTAACCGCAACGCACCTGACAAAAAGGCACATGTACGTACATGCTCAGGGGCCGTTGAGCATGTACTTCAGCTAAATGATGAGGTATATGCCCATCTGCTGGCCATACAAAACCATCAGGCTGATGCAAAGACACTGGCTATTCCTGTGTACGTGGGAGTCGCACGGCTGTGAGGTCATGAACTGTACGTCCTGCGACTTGTCCCCTCTGTTCAAAATGTGTAAGTAAGCGCCCTTCCCATCGTGGGCTAAAGCCACCACGTGGTCCTGCTGGGTCTTGAGGATCAGGGTGACACCCTGCGTAAGGATTATGAAAATGCGCGTCATTTTCGATGACATCACGCATGTTCCACGCGTAATCATCCCAGTCTGTAGCTAGCCTCCAGACACCGTGATCTTTAAGGATACGAGCGATCTGCGGAGCGAATTGAGCAGAAACCAAGCGACGCTTGTGGTGACGAGTTTTACGCCAGGGGTCAGGGAAGAAAGTCCATACTTCATCAATGCTGGCTTCTTTTATCATCACAGGTATTGCTTGTTGAGCATCAGCTTCAATGATTCGGATATTTGTGAGGCCTTCACGCACTGCTCCCGCGATTAGTTTAGCTATACCGGGAATCCATACTTCGTAGCATAAGAAGTCACGTTCTGGGTGGGATTGTGCCGCGTATATGACTTGTTCGCCACCGCCGGATCCAATTTCTAATGTTATTGGCGCGCTTCGACCAAAAAGATCGGGTGTGTCGATGCGGAAATCTTCAGCAACAGTGGTGTCACCTACGCCGCGACGAACTTTCACAATGTAGCGGTCAGCATGACTTTCCCATATGCGTTGCAAAGTGACCGGCAGCTCTCGTGAACGTCTGGTGAATGACTTTGTTCGTGCCATGAATACGCCCTCGCCACCGTGTGAGGTGCGGGGAGTTTTCGGGCGTGGAAGCTGTGGAGGTGTCGCGTGCTGGTATTCGTCGGTCACTTTTTACCTGTCGGTACATCGGATGTGAGGGCAGCAATGAAAGCCTCTTGTGGAACGTCAACACGCCCAATTGACTTCATGCGTTTCTTGCCTTCTTTTTGTTTTTCAAGCAACTTACGTTTACGAGTGATGTCACCGCCGTAGCATTTTGCCAGCATATCTTTACGCAGTGCCTTAATTGTTTCACGTGCAATAATGCGAGCACCCACTGCAGCTTGAACAGGTATTTCAAATTGTTGCCGTGGAATGAGTTCTTTCAGGCGTTTCGTCATACGTAGACCGTATGCGTAAGCCGCGTCTTTGTGAACGATTGCGCTAAAAGCATCGACTCTTTCACCATTAAGTAAAATATCCACTTTTACAAGGTCAGCAGCTTGTTCTCCTGATTCTTGGTAGTCCAGGGAAGCGTATCCACGTGTCCGTGATTTGAGTTGGTCAAAGAAATCAAAAACTATCTCGGCCAGTGGCAGCGCGTAGTGGATTTCTACTCGTTCTTCGCTTAAGTAGTCCATCCCTTTCATCATGCCGCGCCGATCTTGACATAATTCCATTACGGTCCCCGTAAACTCCGTTGGTGTCAAAATAGTCGCATTCACCATGGGTTCACGAACTTCAGCGATTTTGCCTTCCGGATATTCGGATGGGTTATCAACGCGTCTTTCGCTTCCGTCTTCGCTTCGGACGTGGTACACGACATTCGGGGCCGTAGCAATGAGGTCAAGGCCGAATTCGCGTTCCAGTCGTTCGCGCACGATTTCTAGGTGTAAAAGCCCAAGGAATCCACATCGGAAGCCGAATCCGAGTGCTGCTGAGGATTCAGGTTCGTACGTGAGCGCAGCATCGTTGAGTTGGAGTCGTTCAAGTGCGTCACGTAGATCTGGGAAATCTGAACCATCAACAGGGTAAATACCGGAAAAAACCATAGGTTTAGGATCTTGATATCCTGATAAAGGCGTGTCAGCCCCACGCACATTATTGGTGACAGTGTCGCCAACTTTTGATTGGCGCACATCTTTAACACCGGTAATGAGATAGCCAACCTCACCCGCACCGATGCCGTCTGATGGTTGCGGTTCCGGCGAAATCACACCTATTTCGAGGAGTTCGTGCGTGGCGCCTGTTGACATCATACGTACACGAGCACGGGTTGTGAGTTTCCCATCAACTACACGCACATAGGTAACGACTCCACGATATGTGTCGTAGACGGAATCGAAGATCATTGCACGTGTCGCGGCCTCAGGATCACCTGATGGTGGTGGCACTAACTCAACAATCGCATCGAGGAGATCTGCAACTCCTTGTCCTGTTTTCCCTGAGACTTGGAGAACTTCCGATTCATCGCATCCAATGAGCTGAGCGATTTCGTGAGCATATTTTTCAGGTTGAGCGCCCGGCAAATCAATTTTGTTCAGAACCGGAATAATAACAAGGTCATTTTCCATTGCGAGGTAAAGATTAGCCAGTGTTTGCGCTTCGATCCCTTGTGCTGCGTCAACTAAAAGAACAGCTCCCTCACATGCGGCAAGTGAACGCGAAACTTCATAGGTGAAGTCCACATGTCCAGGCGTATCGATCATGTTCAGCGCGTATGCGTCCTCCCCTACTGCCCACGGCATACGAACAGCTTGGGATTTAATGGTGATTCCTCGTTCACGCTCAATATCCATTCGGTCAAGATATTGGTCGCGCATATCGCGGGATTCTACGATACCCGTTAGTTGAAGCATTCGATCCGCCAGTGTTGATTTACCGTGATCGATATGCGCAATGATGCAAAAATTACGGATACGCTCCTGCGGTGTATGGGCAGGACGAATGGACGCGGCTTGCGTGGATGTCGCTTTGGGGGACAACGAGGACCTCCGTGAAAACATGAACAGTACTTCTATCGTCCCACTTTGTATACGTAATGCGCCAACTGACACGATGCCATATCGCGCACATTTAATGTGGTAGATCCATTGGAGGTGGAGTTTTCATAATAACTTCTATTTCTTCACGCCATCCGCTCGGTAAGGTATTTTCTGGAGATTCTAAGATTTCTGCACATAGTTTTTTCACTGCTACCCAGTCTTTTTGCGCTATAAAAAGGCTGATATGTAGCATTTTTTGTTTCATAGTCAACGGGTGATATTCCCCCAAAGTTTCACGACACTCATGTAGTAGCGCGTTCCACATCTGCGTTGCTTTTTCAACTTCCCCACTGTCGTAGATATTCGCTGCTATTTCATGACGGATTCTCAAAGCGTATATACGGCTACTTTCTTTACTCATATCAATGTTTTCGATGAGTTCTTGATATATTTCAGTGGATTTTTCTGGGTGGCCGCTTAATGCATATGCTTCGGCTTCATTAAAGGCGACCATAGTTTTTAGGCTTCCGTCACATTCTGCGTCCTCATTCATTTCTTCTTTCAGCTCTGCGTATTTTTGTGCTGCTTGTTCGTAGTCTCCGCAAATTTTGAAAGGCATAGCCGAGTTATTACGTATGGCATAGGTCAATGGATGATGGTTTCCTAAGTATTTTTCTGCATCCCGTATCAGGGTTGGGTAATCACGACGCGCAATATCGTCATATCCGCATACACATTTCCAGTACAGGTCACTATTGCGCGCAATCAAGGCAAGTTCATCATGCGGTTCCAGACGTTCATGCGCAATACGTGCCGCTTGTGCAGCATAGCGACGAGCCTGTGCAAAATGTTGATCTTGCGCGTACCAGTCAACTAATAATTTCATCAGGCGTACATGAATTCGTGGATCTATTTCTTGATGGCATGCCACATAATTTTCAACTTCTGCTATGGCATCATCATATTGATGCGCCTCAGCATACGCATAAGCTTGCTCTAAAGCGGGATCGTGTATGTCAATACCCTGTCTGACATTTTTCCCTTCATTTTCATAGGTATAAGCACATTCATGTGTGTCAAGCGTGCGATATAAAACTGGCATCTTTTTCTTCCTCCATGCATGAGTGATACGCACTATGTGTTTCTTGCCTACACCTTCTCAAAATCATTATTCTTTCGCTTTCAATAAAGGAAATCTGTGGATAAATACCGATACGGGCGATATCACATGTGAATAGCTGTGCATATATGTGATCGCATTCGTAAAAAGCAGGGATACTCAGAGGTGACCTCATTCACCCCTATTTACTCTTGTAAAGATTGGAAGTATTGCTTCTTACTGTTAGAATTACCGATTGGACTCCCGGCCTGGTCGGGCAGGGGGTCTGGTCTGAACCGTTCGTGGATGTCCCCACGTCCCAGTCCCGGTTCTGACACAGCCCTCACCGACCTGTACGTACAAACACAAGGAGTCATTCAACTGTGGCAAACATTAAGTCTCAGATGAAGCGCATTCGCACGAATGAAAAGCGTCGTCAACGCAACCAGGCTGTAAAGTCTGAACTCAAGACTTTAGTTCGCAAAGCTCGCGAAGCTGTCGATGCTGGCGATAAAGAAGCAGCTATTGAAGCGCTTCGTGTCGCTTCACGTAAGCTCGATAAGGCTGTTTCCAAGGGTGTTATTCATAAGAACCAAGCAGCGAACCGCAAGTCAAAACTTGCTCGTCGCGTTGCTTCCCTTGGTGAGTAAAACTTTCAGTTATTCCAACTGATTAAAGGCGGTGTGATCCATAATCACACCGCCTTTCTTTACATGAAGAATCCCTATATTGTCAAGATATGTTCACACATACGTATAAGAACAGGAAAAACTATCATTTCGGTATGACATACAGTTTTTTCGTCTACAGTGGCCTTTAGTCCCATAAAAGGATGAATGTAAACAAACAACGATGTTTGGAAGGAAAGGCGAACTCATGGATACCTACTGGATGTATACAGCCCTAGGAGTTTACCTCCTTGCCATGCTCTTTTTAGGGTATGTCGCATACAAGAAAACTTCAACACACGAAGATTACATGGTTGGAGGGCGCCAACTTCCTCCACTAGTTGCAGCCCTTTCCGCCGGTGCCTCAGATATGTCAGGGTGGCTTATCATGGGGCTACCAGGTGCTATTTATACCACGGGACTTATTGAATCCTGGATTGCCATTGGCCTGACAATCGGCGCCTTTCTTAACTGGAAATTTGTTGCTCCACGTTTGCGGGCCTACTCGCAAGTAGCCAAAAATTCCATCACCGTTCCTAGCTTCTTTGAAAATCGCCTAAAAGATTCCTCGCATATCCTGCGTATTGTTTCCAGCATTATTATCTTAGTATTCTTCACGCTCTATATTTCATCTGGCATGGTAGCTTCCGGTGTTTTCTTTGAAAGCTCCTTCAATGGAAACTACATCGTCGGCATGCTTATTGTCGTTTCAATTACCTTGCTCTACACATTCTTTGGAGGATTCCTCGGAGCTTCACTCACCGATGTCGCTCAAGGCCTCATGATGATGGTGGCCTTGGGCGTTGTTCCTGTGGTGGGAGTTATTTCAATCGGCGGAATCGGCGCCACCACGGAAACAATCCGGACGGTTGCTTCCGGCAACCTCTCATTTATCGGATATAACGGTTTTACCGTGGCCGTAGTTTTTTCAATCGTTTCAGGTATAGCGTGGGGCCTTGGTTATTTCGGACAACCACATATCGTCGTACGTTTCATGGCCTTACGTACCCCAGCTGAAGCCAAGAGCGCACGCCGTATCGGTATGAGCTGGATGATAGTTTCTTTAGGCTGCGCAATCCTTTCTGGCCTTGTTGGTATCGCGTATTTCTCCCACGTACACCAAGAACTTCCGAATTCAGAAACCGTTATCCTACGTATGTCACAGCTATTGCTGCATCCTTTCATTGCGGGCCTGATTCTCGCCGCTGTTTTAGCAGCAATTATGAGCACATTTGCCAGCCAACTTGTGGTATGTTCATCAGCCCTTGTTGAAGACCTATACCGGGTAATACGTAAGAAAGAAGCCACTCAAAAACAATTGGTCCTCCTTGGACGTTTGGCGGTGCTTCTTGTCGCTTTAGTTGCGTTACTCCTTGCATTGAATCCTTCAGGCACTATTCTTCAGCTTGTGAGTTTTGCTTGGGCAGGTTTTGGCGCATCTTTTGGGCCAATCACCCTTTTGAGTTTGTACTGGAAAAAACTCACAAATTGGGGAGCATTAGCCGGTATGCTTAGCGGCGCAATCAGCGTATTTGTTTGGGATGCTATTAACTCTGATATTTACGAGTTACTGCCTGCATTTCTTATTGCGACACTCATCGCAGTGATTGTCAGCAAAGTGACGTACAAAGAACATCCTGAAATTACCGAGGAATTTTCCGCCATGAAGGATATGTTGGCTCAGCCATAAAGTCGAATACTTTACATGTATATGCGGGTGTAGGTGTACCGATGGTATGGCTTACACCCGTTTCTTTGTATAACGAGCTTTTCAGTGCTCCCCACGCAGACGACACAAAGCCACAACAGCTTTTTCAATGGCGCGGTGAGGGTCCTTTGAAGCACCTTTCACTTCTTCATCTGCACAGGCCAGCACACTAAAAGCAGTTGCTAAAGAGTTTTCACTCCATCCGCGTAATTGCCGTCGTGCTTGATCGACTTGCCACGGTGCCATACCCAAGTTATGTCCCTGACCAGGAAGTGACACCTTTGCCATTTGACGAATTTTCATTGCTAAAGCAGCCACCAAAGGAACAGGATCTGTTCCTGTTGCTAAAGCATGTCTGAGCAGAGTAAGTGCTTGGGCCGTGTTCCCCGAAATTGTCGCATCCGCTACTTCAAAGCCTGTTGCTTCTACACGTCCCGAATAATAGCGGCGCACATCCTCAACAGTAATACGCCCCTCCACATCAGCAATAAGCTGAGCTAAAGCAGCAGCCATTGAACGCACATCTGCTCCCAGTGCATCAACAAGCATATGCGCAGCCTCAGCATCAAGGGCTCGTCGCGCAGCTTTCGCATCCGCCATGAGTAAAGCGTATTTATCTTTATCTTTTTTCAAAGGTTCCGCTGATATGACAGGAAAACCCGCCTGCCCGATAGCATCAATAACTTTTTTACCTTTCGCATTCCCACCAGGATGTCGCAAGAAAAGCCATACATCCGACGCAGGATGCTTAATATAAGCCAAAAGATCAGTACTCAGCGACTCTCCCAATGTTTCCAGATCAGAAATAATCACCATACGCGCTTCCCCAAAAAGCGAGGGTGAAGTCACCATATCCAGCTGGCCCGATTGGTAGGAAGCAGCCGATAGGTCTGTACGTTCGACCTGCGGATCAGCTTCGCGTGCAAGGACCCTGAGGCGTGCCATTGCACGATCAGCAAGTAGTCCTTCACTTCCTTTGATGAGGACGATAGGGGCAAGGGAAATATTATGTATATCTACCTGTGGTGCTGCTACTCGTTTTTTCCCTGAAGCCATGGCTGTCTTTCTATACGCAGTATCATGAACGCCTATATACGCTCCTCTAGTGTGACATGCTGGCACCTCATCAGCAGCATAACTTCACTAAGATTCTCAGCTTTTCTAAAGCAGACACGCATAAAAGGTAGCGAATGAAACCCGTTAGAAACAATTCCGGAAAAGTAAGAAGAAATGGTGGGCGATACTGGGATCGAACCAGTGACCTCTTCCGTGTGAAGGAAGCGCGCTACCGCTGCGCCAATCGCCCGAGGTGGGTACGGGATTTGAACCCGTGTATACGGCTTTGCAGGCCGCTGCCTCGCCTCTCGGCCAACCCACCAAGGTATCCAATCAAAGCCCGGCAGGACTCTGCATGTAGACCGAGCGGATGACGGGACTCGAACCCGCGACCCTCACCTTGGCAAGGTGATGCTCTACCAACTGAGCCACATCCGCAAAACCACATTGCTTGGAGCTAAGGCTCCGATCATGCTGTGTCCAACATAATCGTGGGCGATACTGGGTTCGAACCAGTGACCTCTTCCGTGTCAGGGAAGCGCGCTACCACTGCGCCAATCGCCCGAGCGGATGACGGGACTCGAACCCGCGACCCTCACCTTGGCAAGGTGATGCTCTACCAACTGAGCCACATCCGCACTCGCTGTTACCCACGATAACACACACCGTTTAATGCGCGTTCCTCAGTGGGAACGGATGGAAGCTTAACAGTATTTGACCCCAGATAAGAAATTGAGAGATGCGAGTCGGATCACATATTAAAGTAAAACGTTGATTTTCTGCCAAAATTTGCTTCTCATTTTTATCCGGCATCTGTCCATCACGTCAGTATCCATCGCGGGAGCACCTCAATTTCAACTCCACGCACCCTTCAGTACCGCACAAAATTTTCCGCACCCAACAGCACAAATATTTTCACTTCACTGACTAATGCCCACACGTAATCGGCGCGCCTACCCAGCAAGAGCGCTTCAACGACTTACAGTAAACAAGTGAGTGAAACGGCAGTACCAGCGGATTTTGTCACCGCTCTTTTATCTGTACGTGACGCCGCTCAACATCCACTGATGGAATACGAAGAAATCCCTGCCCCCACGCGCTTGTCCCCTTGGAATGCTGCTTTAACTCTGCGCACACGTGAGGAAAACTATGCTCAGCCACGCAGCACAGGACGTTTCGTTATACTCCACGACCCCCACACCCAACCCGGTTGGAATGGAACCTTCCGCGTCGTTGCACATATGCGCTCACAAATTGACGCAGAAATGTGTAATGATCCCTTACTTTCTGAAGCCATATGGCATTGGGCTCACGATTGCCTCGAAGAAGCCGGTGCTGGATATCATGACATCACAGGCACCGTTACCCGTGAAATCTCAGAATCTTTCGGAGGCCTCGACTTACGTGGAGCAACCCTGCATGTCGAATTACGCGCATCATGGACTCCCTACACGGCCTACCTTGGTGAACATCTGAGCGCGTGGAGTGAACTCATGTGTCGAACCGCAGGTATTACTGCCGCACAGCACATCATCGGAGTTCCTTTGTCATGACTCCCCCTACAGTTTCATCCTTACCTCCAGGTAATTTTGCCGATCCTGTACTCATTACTGAACCGCGTGGAGGTATCCCACAAGTTATCGACACTCCAGAGGCTCTCGCGCAAGCTGCGCAGACACTTGCTCAAGGCCGGCAACCCATCGCTTTGGATGTTGAACGTGCTCAAGGGTTTCGCTACGGCACCGACCCGTACCTCATACAAATACGCCGTGAAGACGCGGGGCTTTTCCTCATAGATTCTCATGCCCTGCCCGACTTATCCTCTTTAGCGCCCGCCCTGCATACCCTATGGATCTTGCACGCAGCCGATCAAGACTTACCTAACCTACGGCACGTCAATCTTGAGCCAACCGATATCTTTGATACGGAGATAGCCGCCCGCCTCCTAGGATATGAACGTTTTGGACTTGCTGCGGTATGTGAACGTACTCTCGGTTTGACCATGCTCAAAGACCATCAGGCTGCAAACTGGTCAGTACGGCCTCTGCCGCCGGATTGGCTGCGTTACGCATCTCTCGACGTTGAATTATTAACAGAACTTTACATACAGCTCAGTCATCAGCTCCACGATATGCACCGTTGGGAATGGGCTCAACAAGAATTCACATACATTCGTCATCAGCCGCCCCACACACCCAAAAAAGATCGCTGGCGCACGCTACCAGGGGCAGGGAAAATACGTGATCGTAGGGGGCTCGCACTTCTACGTGCTCTATGGGAAACACGTGAACGCTTAGCAAAAAGCATCGATATAGCGCCCACACTCCTCGTCAGAAATTCTGCTCTTATTCGCGCAGCCCAATATCCACCACGTAATAAACGGGCGTTGCATGCCATAGCAGAATTTCGTTCACCGAAAGCTCGTGAATACAGCGATGAATGGATGCGAGCGATTACCTCCGTGAAAACACTAAAAGATTGCGAACTTCCTCTTTTGCACCCAACACGAGATCCTGCGTCTATACCAGAAGCCCGCAATTGGAAGCGTATTGATCCGGCAGCATATGCTCGCCTTATTGCAGTACGCGCAGCGGTTCAGTCAGTAGCTGAGCCACAAGGAATTGCCGCAGAAATCGTCTTGGCTCCGAAAGTGCAACGCTGGCTTGCTTGGGCTCCTTATGAGGGAAAGCGGCCGCTATCTGAAGCGATTACCGCTCGTTTTCATGAGTCGGATGCTCGCCCGTGGCAAAAAGAACTCACCATGTCAGCAATCATTACAGCTCTTTGCGCATAGGCGTTCATCATTACCATTACCCGTGCTTTGTTGTGCTTACGAAGATCACGTGCTTTCAGGGCCTCAATACACTCAAAGTCGCGTTACCTCCCCTATGCGTACACAGGAGCTACAAAATACCGTGTGCAAGTAAAACCTTCTCAACTAATAACAAGTTATCGGGTTGATCTTCGAGCCCGTTATGGAACTGACACGTTTCAGGACGTGAATCACCGGGTTTTCACATGTGAGAGTACAGCAGAAACAATTCCCTCATGGTCAAGACCAACTTCATGAAGAATATCTGAGCGTGTCGCATGGGCTAAAAATGTACGTGGGATTCCTAAAACCATGACATCGCAGTTTTCTCCGGACAACAGATCGCGTACTGCCCAGCCGAAACCACCATCAACAATGCCATCTTCTACAGTCACTACAAGATCTACATTCTTGGCACAGTCACGTAATTCTTCAGGAACAGGAAGTAACCAGCGTGGATCAACCACTGTGACATCATGACCGTGAGTTTCTAAAATATCTGCTGCAGCAAGGACGCTCGGCACTGTTGAGCCTGTAGCAACACACAGAATACGTTTCTTTTGAAAATCTCCCGCCTTATCTTTATCAGGCAGAGCCGCCTGATTTGAACTTTCGCGCAATATATCAATCATTACGTGACGACGTACAGCAGGAATAGGCGCAGGCAACGGCCCTTTCCCGTAGCGAAGCACTGTTGGCGCGTCAGTAACAGCCACAGCTTCACGTAATTCCTCACGTAAAGTGACCTCATCACGTGGTGCTGCTAAGCGCAAAGACGGTACGACCTGAAGCATAGCGATATCCCACATTCCATTATGAGAAGCCCCATCATCGCCTGTTACTCCCGCGCGATCCAAAACAAATGTGACCCCCGCGTGATGTAAAGCCACATCCATCAGTACTTGATCGAAAGCACGATTCAGGAAAGTTGCATATAAGGCGACGACAGGATGCGCACCCATATACGCCATTCCCGCAGCTGAAGTCACCGCGTGCTGTTCCGCTATTCCAACATCAATAACACGGTCAGGAAATTCATCATTCATTGGGCCTAAACCCACAGGTAAAAGCATGGCAGCAGTAATTGCAACAATATGCGAATTTTCACGTGCAATATCACGAATTTCTTCAGCAAAAACACTGGTCCAACCAAAACGAGCAGGAGCTACCGGTAAACCGGTTTCAGGATGAATCTGACCAACCGCATGGAAACGATCAGCAATGTCTTTTTCTGCGGGAATATAGCCTCGGCCTTTTTCAGTAATCACATGAACAAGTACAGGACCTTCTAATGCGCGGGCACGTGTCAATAAATCCTCAAGAGCAAGAATGTCATGGCCATCAACTGGACCTAAATACTTCAAACCTAAGCCTTCAAACATAGCTTGTGGAATTAACGCATCTTTTAATCCAGATTTAATTCCATGGAGGGCATCGTAGGCGAAACGCCCAGGATCTCCCATTCTCATGAGGCGTTCTTTACCCCACGCTAAAGCGCGTTCGTAGCTTTTTGAACTTCGTAGGACATCGAGATGATGAGCGACCCCGCCGATTGTGGGCGCATAGGAACGTCCGTTGTCATTGACGATCACCATGACACGACGACGCTCATCCGCTGCAATGTTATTGAGAGCTTCCCAAGCCATTCCACCGGTTAAAGCACCATCACCGATTACTGCGATGGTCCATGACTGATCGCCTTGGCGTTGTTTTTCACGCGATATACCGTCAGCCCACGAAAGGGAAGCCGAGGCATGTGAATTTTCTACAACGTCGTGGACTGATTCTTCGCGGCTCGGATATCCTGAAATACCACCTTTTTGACGTAAATCTGATAAATCCGATCGCCCTGTCAGCATTTTATGAACATAGGCTTGATGCCCTGTATCAAAAATTAATGTGTCATGAGGGGAATGAAATACGCGGTGTAATGCGATAGTGAGTTCAACAACGCCAAGGTTCGGCCCTAGGTGCCCGCCGGTACGGGCAACTGTTTTGATCATTCGGCTGCGGATTTGCGCCGCGAGTATAAATAAATCAGCCGGAGTAAGGGTGCGTAAATCTGCTGGATGCTTGATGGCACCAAGCACATCTTTTTTCTCTTTTTTTCCGGCCATGCTGGGATTCTAATGCCACAAAGGGCAGAATGTATCCTTCTTTTTCCTGCGGGTGATAACTGCCACTGCCTCCTCCGTATTTTTCATATGATGAATTGCCTATACCTTCTTGTTATTTTTCTGCTTTCCCCTTCTTTGCACATACTTTTCTTGGGTCGCTGCGTATTTCATCGACAGAATTCACAGCGCTATCCCCATGCAACGCATTCAATTCAGCTAACAGTTAAACTAGAGGTGGCGTATGTAACTAATAATCGATTGTCCACACAAGGGGTTTACATGTCCCAGGTAACCGCACACTATGGCGAATGGTCTTCACCCATTACTGGCGATTCTTTTGTCGCGCGCAGCGTTTCATTGTCGCAAGTGCGTGTTGATGGCCCTGACACATACTGGGTGGAAGGACACCCGCTGGCGGATGGTCGCAATACTTTGCTCCGTCGTAATCGTTTGGGGCATACCAGTGAAGTCTTACCTTTGATTGATGGGGTGCGTTTACCTGATGTGCGTACTCGTGTCCATGAGTATGGTGGACGAGCCTATGCAGTTCATGAAGGCCTCATTGTGTTTTCAGATGGATATGATGGTCGTTTATATCGTTTTGACCGTTCTGATGCTCGTGCACGTGTTATTCCTTTGACGCCCCTTGAAGATGTCCGTTATGGCGATATTGAATTGGCTGTTGATCGCGGCTTACTTTATGCTGTGCGTGAAGATCACCGCTTAGAAGGTGAACCATCAAACTCGTTGGTTGCTATTCCTTTAGATGGTTCTGCAGCACGCGATGGATCGCATATTATTCCTGTGTACTGTGATGCTGATTTCGTGATGGCTCCGACTTTATCGCCTGATAATTCAAAACTTGCTTGGCTGACATGGAATCACCCAGATATGCCGTGGACACATAGCGTGCTCCACGTAGCATCTTTAGATTTTGAAGGCCGAATTACTACCTCAGTTATCCTTGTTGATCAACCTGATGTGTGCGTATATGAGCCTCGTTGGACTTTAAATGGTGATCTTATCCATGTTGATGATTCAACAGGATGGGCAAATCTGTATCGAACTGAAGGATTCACTTGGTTTGAGGACGAGGACGTACATGCATGGACAACTCGTTTGCGTACGCGCCCTTTGCACCCAGGCCCTCAAGCATTCTCACATCCGCACTGGCAGTTAGGGCTTCATACATTCGATAATTTCGATAATGACCTGCTCATTTGCTCGTGGGCGGAAGACGTCACATGGCATATTGGAACTGTTCGTTTGGATAATGGTTTGCTTGAAGAATGGTCAACCGGGTGGTGGCCTATCGGCAATGTGGCTTCCGCTGATGGGCGCGTTGTTTTCCTTGCTGATTCAGCAACACACGCACCGGCTATTGTCGAAGTGAAGGATGGAAAAACACAGGTTCTTCGCCCCTCATCTGATGCGGAAGTGGAAGCAGAGTATGTTTCTTTAGCCCAAGCAATCTCTTGGTCAACGCGTGATGGTGAACGGGCACATGGTTTCTTTTACCCGCCTGCAAATCCGAATTTTGCTGCGCCAGAGGGCGAGCTTCCTCCTTTGGTCGTTAATGTTCATGGTGGGCCTACCACATCATGTCGTCCTGGCTTGAAAGTGCCTTTCCAGTTCTGGACAAGTCGTGGTTTCGCTGTTTTGGATGTGAATTATCGAGGCTCCACAGGCTTTGGCCGTAACTACCGTGAACGCTTGAACGGGAACTGGGGTGTGATGGATGTTCATGACTGTGTGGACGGCGCACTTTACTTGGCTGAACGCGGCCTTATTGATCGTAAACGTATGGCTATCCGCGGGGGTTCTGCCGGTGGTTTCACAACGCTTGCTGCCCTGACAACTACTGATGTTTTTTCGGCAGGGTGTTCATTCTATGGAGTGGGTGATTTACGGGCTTTAGCTGATGAAACTCATAAATTTGAGTCCCGTTATGCTTTCCTCTTGCTGGGGACTGATGATATGTCTTCACCGATATGGGAGGAACGATCCCCCTTATTCCATACAGATCGTATGAGCGCTCCCCTCTTGCTTTTGCAAGGTGAGGATGACAAAGTGGTTCCCCCAAGCCAAGCTACACAGATGCATGAGGCTCTCAATGCTGCACATCATCCTTCGGTTCTCAAAATTTTCGCAGGTGAGGGACATGGTTTCCGTCGCGGGGAAAATATTAAAGACGCTTGGGAAACCGAATTAGGTTTCTACGGTAGAGTGTGGGGATTGCAACCGCAGGGTGCTGCTGACGTTGAGGTTCCTTATCTGTCATAAGATGGGGCATGTAAGCAAAAACCGATGAGGGAAAGGGTTGTTACTTCCCTCATCGCTGTTACCCCATTCGTCAGCACTGATACCGGCTAGCATCTGATACCCGTGGGAGAAACTAGACAGGAACTGACACGGGTGAGACTCAACCTCAACACTCGATATCAGTGGGGGGGGGCTAGGGCAACTCATTCGCTTATTGATGCCCACCCCCACTTTTGTTTCGTGTCCTACTTGTCCTGCACTAGTTGACGCAAGACATACTGCAAGATACCGCCGTTACGGTAGTAGTCGGCTTCACCGGGTGTATCGATACGGACAAGCGCTTCAAATTCGATGGGTTCACGCCCCTTGGCTTGTGCTAGAACGTGAACGGTTCGTGGCGTTATTCCTTCGTTGAGTGTTTCAATACCTGTGATGTCAAAGACTTCATCACCGATAAGCCCTAGCGAATCACGTGTTTGTCCTTCGGGGAATTGTAAGGGCAATACACCCATACCGATAAGGTTTGAACGGTGGATACGTTCAAAACTCTCAGTAATGACTGCTCGTACTCCTAAAAGGGATGTGCCTTTAGCTGCCCAGTCACGTGATGAACCTGAACCGTATTCTTTTCCACCAAGGACAACAAGCGGAATATCTGCTTTTTTATATCGTTGAGCTGCTTCATATACGGATACGACGGGGGCCTTCGGATCAGTAAAATCACGTGTAAAACCACCTTCTGTCCCGGGGGCTACTTCATTTCGGATACGAATATTCGCAAAGGTGCCGCGTATCATGACTTCGTGGTTGCCACGTCGAGAACCATATGAGTTAAAGTCGCTTCGCTGCACACCTTGAGCCAGCAAGTATTGGCCTGCTGGGGTTTCTGGGGCAAAAGATCCCGCTGGTGAAATGTGATCTGTTGTCACGGAGTCTCCGAGTTTCAGGAGCACGCGTGCACCGTGTATGTCATTGACTGGTTCAGGAGTTAATCCCATACCAGCAAAATAAGGGGGTTTACGAATATATGTTGAAGATTCTTGCCAGTCAAAAGTGTTGCCCTCGGGTGTTTCTAGGCTGGTCCAGCGTTCGTCTCCGTGAAAAACATCAGCATATGATGCGGTGAACATTTCCCTGTCGATTGCGTAATCAATGGTTTCTTGTACTTCTTCAGGGGTTGGCCAAATATCTCGTAGGTACACATCAACGCCTTGGGGGTCTTTCCCCAGTGCTTGTGTTTCAAAGTCAAAGTTCATCGTTCCGGCTAGGGCGTAAGCGATAACCAGAGGAGGCGAAGCCAAGTAATTCATTTTAATGTCAGGGTTAATGCGGCCCTCAAAGTTTCGGTTACCTGAGAGAACAGATACTACTGCGAGGTCGTTTTCGTTCACTGCTTGTGATATTGCGGGGGGTAACGGTCCCGAGTTTCCAATGCAGGTGGCGCATCCGTATCCGACGAGGTTAAAACCTAAGGCATTGAGGTATTTCCATAGGTCTGCTTTCGTGTAGTAATCCGTGACTACTTTTGAGCCAGGGGCCATGGATGTTTTCACCCAAGGTTTCGATGTTAAACCTCGTTCGACGGCTTTACGGGCAAGTAAGCCTGCTGCCAGCATGACGGAAGGATTGGATGTATTTGTACATGAGGTAATGGAAGCAATAGCGACATCTCCGTGGTTGATTCGTGTGTGTGTGCCGTCTTCAAGGATCACAGGTACGTCATCACATGATCCCCCGGGTACGTATGTTGGCAGGGTACGATTGAATGATTCTTTTGCCAAAGAAAGTTCGATCCGGTCTTGTGGACGTTTGGGACCAGCGATTGAGGGAACAACTTGTGAGAGGTCAAGTTCAAGATATTCGGAGTATTTTGCTTCACGGAAAGGGTCATGCCATAGGCCTTGTGCTTGCGTGTAGGCTTTCACTAAGGCAATAGATTCTTCACTTCGTCCTGTAAGTCGCAGGTATTCAAGCGTTTTTTCATCAATGGGGAAGATAGCTGCGGTTGAGCCAAATTCTGGGCTCATATTTCCGATTGTTGCGCGGTTGGCTAGTGGAACAGCGCTCACACCTTCTCCGTAGAATTCAACGAATTTTCCAACAACTCCGTGTTGACGCAGCATATGTGTAATTGTGAGGACAACATCGGTTGCGGTAGCACCTGCGGGTATGGTTCCAGTGAGTTTGAAGCCAACAACACGAGGGATGAGCATTGATACTGGTTGTCCAAGCATTGCAGCTTCTGCTTCAATGCCGCCGACTCCCCACCCAAGGATGCCTAGGCCGTTAACCATTGTGGTGTGTGAGTCTGTACCAACGCATGTATCCGGATATGCCACGATTGTTCCATCGGATTCTTCGCGTGTGAAAACTGTGCGTGCGAGGTGCTCAATATTGACTTGGTGAACGATGCCTGTTCCTGGTGGTACGACTCGGAAGTTATCGAAGGCTCCTTGTCCCCAACGGAGGAATTGGTAGCGTTCCGCGTTACGTTCGTATTCGCGTTCTACGTTGCGTTCGTATGCGTTTGAGCATCCGTATACGTCGATTTGTACAGAGTGGTCGATCACCATTTCTGCTGGGGCGAGTGGGTTGATGCGAGTGGGATCGCCTCCAAGGTCGGCAACGGCTTCTCGCATAGTTGCAAGGTCAACGACGCAGGGTACTCCTGTGAAGTCTTGCATGACGACACGTGCGGGGGTGAATTGGATTTCTGTGTTGGGCGTTGCTTCTGGTGACCATGATGCTAGGGCACGTATGTGTTCCGCTGTCACATTTGCGCCGTCTTCTGTGCGTAAGAGATTTTCTGTGAGGATTTTTAGACAGTATGGAAGCGTATCTGCACCGGGCACAGCGTCGAGGCGGTAGATCACATAGTCACGCTCATTGACGGTTAGTGTTGAACGTGCATTGAATGTGTTCGTAGCTGGCATGGTGGCCTCCTCTATGCGGCATCGTGGTTTTCCTACCACATATATCTTGATATCAAGATAACCGGAGAGAAAGCAATATGCAACATCAGATAAAAAGTTATCAAAAATACAGATCAGAGCATATTTGAAATCCCTGTACTTACACTTGAGGATAACAGGCAACTATTAATTACGTAATACTCATGATACGGATTACCTATCCCTCAGCCATCTTCGCACATGCCCCACGACATAACAGATAGACAAAACTACGTACAAACCCGGCACAGAAAATCATGCCGCACACTACAGAAAAGAGCATGGTAAAAATCCATAGCATCTACACCCATCTTTCTATATGCAACCACTTCCCTACAGGGCCATTCAAAGAGGGCGTAATACTCAAGAAAAGAGATACTTTGACGCAGTAATTTTTATACACCGCAATCATTTAGGCCTTTTTCATCACACACACCGTCTCAACATGATGCGTATGAGGGAATAGATCCCATGCGCCAAAAGAAGTCACCGAATACCCGCATTCAGCTAAAGCAGCCATGTCACGTGCCCCCGCAGCCGGATCGCACGAAACCAACACCACCCGGTGAGCACCTGAAGCACCAATCGCATGGCAAATATCGCGTCCCGCACCTGCGCGCGGCGGATCTAAAACAATGACATCTGGACGTTTCTGCGGTAGTTTCCCACAAAGCTCCTGAACTGCAAAAGCATCGACACTACCCACCCACGTCTGCACACGACCAGTAGGCGCACAATTCCTTTCCGCATCAGCAACCGCATATTCGTCACCTTCAACGCTCAAAATTCGAGCAGGAGGACGCTCACAACTCGCCAAAGCGTAAGAAAATAAACCCGCCCCTGAATAAAGTTCAAGAACACTTTCACCGCCATTTAAAGCTGCGCCCTGACACACAGCAGAAGCTAAAACATCAGCTCCTTCACGGTGAGTTTGCCAAAAACCTTCAGGTCGCACTCGATAATTCAAAACATGAGGAATGTCATCGCTAAAAGTCACCGGCTGGCTCATTCCAGCAGAAAAACCTGAACCACGCAGAACTTCTGGACTGCGCAAATGCACGTTCCATCTTAATGAAGAAAAAAGTGCTTTATTCCCCTCACAGTCATAAACTCCACGTGGAGTAACCACAGCAATATCGCCACCGGTTGAGGCCACAACACGAATACGATCCCCTGGCTGCCACGCCCCAGCCCAACGCTTAGCAGGAGATGCAAAAAGCCCCAGATCGGAAATAGCTTCCACAGCTAAAGGCATATTCGACAAGGGATACACCGCGCGACCGCGATGTTCTGTCATGCCAAGCGCACCCGAAGAATCCGCAACTAATTCAATGCGCGTACGACGGCCAAGTAACGGATCATCCTCACCCCAGTCACCGGGAGCCGCGTAAACCGTATAACCACCAACCGCTTCTACAGCTTCAGCAAGAGCAATCCCCGCTATACGTCGAATCTGACCGCGGATCACCTGTTCTTTCCATTGTCGTTGAGCAGGTACACGCACATGAGCAAGTTCACCGCCGCCAACACCTCCACGGCTAGCTTCAGGCCACACCGAAGAAACACGATCCGGACTTGCTTCAAGTACCTCAACCGTATCAGCCCACGCTAAACGAGAGCGGGTACGTGTAATAACAGCCTGCACATATTCACCAGGTAAAGCATGACGCACAAAAATAACTCTGCCATCCGTATCACGTGCAACACAGGCTCCACCATGAGCTGGCTCTGCGACACGTAAAGTCACATATTGAGGGCTGGAAAGCTCAGCTTTCGCATGATTTCTCACGGGTTTCTTACGTGTATGAGGGCGAGGTACCCCTTGACGTTGTGCCATTACTTTGCCTTTACTCATATGCTGCTACAGCAGCATCTTGATCTTTTAGTTTGCGCGTTTCCACGGCACAAGCGTTAATACAGTATCGGGTATATCCATCACTGCTAAACGAAGCGCACGAGTAATACGACGATGAAGAATACTTTCCCACCAATATTTTCCAATCACTTGAGGAAAATACACTGACAGCACTTCGTGCGGATACTGCTCACGTACTAAACGAATGTGGTCGCTCAGAAGTGCAACCATATCACGCTTAGAGGTGTATAAAATCGTCAAAGGAACCGGTAAACCAAGCTCACGCCACTGTTCGCGCACAAGATCCTCCGCTGTAGCAGAAACAGCAAGAGCAACAGCTTCCACCGTGACCGCTCCGGAAGCTCGCGCCACCGCAAGAGCACGCATATGCGGCTTATCCCACTTCGAAATCAAAACAACAGCACGCACACGGTTAGGAACACGACAAGCCTCATCCCATTGATTAACATTCACTTCATACTCCAATTTCGTGTGGTAATGACGATAGGCTGCGTATATTGCGTAAAGGAAAACCACCATTGCTAAAGTTACCCACGCGCCTTGTATAAATTCTGTCGCAAGGATGACGACAAAAACAATCGATGTCAGTATAAAACCCACAATATTGAGGGATCGTGAACGCAATGTCTGCTTCCGAGCTCCGCCTGTTTGACGTTCACGTAACTGCGTATTCCAGTAACGAATCATTGCCAGTTGTGAGACCGTGAGAATAATAAAAGCCGCAACCGCGTACAGATGAATAAGCGTCGCAAGATTTGCCTGTGTCATAACGACAACAACACCTGCCACGCAGATCAGAAGCATCCACGCATAGGCACCAGAAAAACGACTATAGCGATGGTGCCAGTAAATAGGCATACACCCTTGAAGTGCTAATACAGACACTTGAGATGTCACCGTGTGAAACACCATACGTGCCGCTAAAAAAAGAATCGATATCGTAGCAATCGCCACAATGAAAGTCCCCAGTGTTTGCGGGCCAAAAACTCTATGAGCAACCTGCATAATCACAGGAATACGCGCCTTTTGGCTCACTGCTTCACTCAGCGGATAGGTTTCAGACGATTCGACAGTAAGAGGTGAAATAAGGCGATCACCATATTGTGATACACACACAAGAGCGATAAGTAAAAGCCCCGCACATGCCGCGATCTTACTTAATGAACGTGCCGCTCGAACAGATTGAGGACGAGGGAACCTATACACGTCATAGGAGAAAGTCTCCGCGCCTGTCATCACCGTACACCCTAAAGAAAAGGCACGTAAAAGCAGGATATAACCGGCAAGTCCCACACTAACAGGAGCCTCATGAATTTGAGGAGGAACAGCAACAAAGACCCCTTCCCCAGAAGCTGTCAACAGTTGAATACACCCTGTAATCAGCAAAATCACGATAATCGTCACAAAAAAATATGTGGGGATTGCCCATAAAGCACGCATTCGGTGCCTTTGACGTGCGTGTATCGCGGCCAATACGCATAGCATCGCACACGCAACATAAACATGTTTACCCGCAAGAAATGGGAAAAGTGAAACAAAATATTGCGCAGCCGACGCAACCGAAACAGACACTGTTAAAACACAGTCAATAATGACAGCCGCTGCCACCAATATCCCCCACGAAGGACCAATATTCGTGTAGGTGACCTCATATTCACCACCTCGCGGGTAGGCGTACATACTATGGCGATATGACATCACTACAAGTGTGAAAACTAGGGCCACGCATACCGCTACTCCCACAGAATGTGAGAGAGAAAATACGCCACCACCTGTGAGGGTCATTAAAATTTGATCGGGAGCATAGGCCAATGAGGACAAAATTCCCGCACCACATGCCGCAGCAGCAACACGCTGAAAAGGTATGTGCCTCTTACTTTCCTCCTCTGTGAAATGCCTATGAGAAGTAAAAGGCCATAAGGCTACGGCACGTTTCATATTGGCAACAAAATGCAACACGGAGTCCAGCCTAACGCGAAAAAAGGAGTAGGTTTAATCTGTGCACTTTGTAATCATGGGATGCGGGCGTGTTGGCGCCCTACTTGCGACCACTCTTGACGCTCAAGGACATTCAGTCGCTGTTATTGATTCTGAGCCAAAAGCCTTTGCTCGCTTGCCTCAAGATTTCTCTGGCCGTAGGGTCACGGGCCTTGGAATGGACCGTGGAGCACTACGACAAGCAGGTATTAAAGACGCGTACGCTTTCGCTGCCGTCTCAAACGGTGATAATTCAAATATCATCGCCGCACGTGTCGCACGTGAAACTTTCCATGTGGAACGTGTGGTCGCGCGTATCTACGACCCTACACGCGCCCTCGTGTATGAGCGTTTAGGTATTCCAACAGTTGCTACGGTGCAACGTACCACCGAGTCTGTTCTGCGGCGTTTACTCCCCCCTTCAGCAGCTGTCACATGGACTCATCCCACTGGCATGGTTTCACTGGTAACAGCTACTCCCATCACCTTGTGGTGCGGTGTGCCTTTTTCTGTCGTTGAGGACCTCACAGGGGAACGTATTGCTTTTGTTTCGCGTCTAGGCTCTGTGATGCCTGCTCGCCCTGACATGGTTATTCAAGAATTCGATCAATTATATTTCGCTGTTGAAGGCCAAGATGCCTCACTTTTACGCTCAATACTTACTCGCGCACCGCAGCTGGAGGTTTAACTCATGCGTATCGTTATAGCTGGTGCTGGTTCTGTGGGACGTACCGTTGCTTTAGAACTTATTGATCGTGGCCATGAGGTCACACTCATTGATAACGCGCCCGATCAGATCCGGGTGGCTTCTGTTGCTGACGCAGACTGGGTTTTAGCAGATGCGTGTTCTCCTGATGTTCTGCGTGAATCTGGTTTAGAACAAGCCGATGTTTTAGTTGCTGCGACAGGTGACGATAAAGCAAATCTTGTGATTTCGTTACTTGCAAAAACAGAATTCGCAGTCCCGCGTGTCGTAGCCCGCCTAAATAATCCAAAAAATGAATGGCTTTTTGATGGCGCTTGGGGTGTAGATGTCCTAGTATCCACTCCAAAAATCATGACTGCACTAGTCGAAGAAGCAATCAGCGTGGGAAGCCTTGTCCGCTTATTCACTTTCACAGCGGCCAATGTTGCTATGTATGCCCTCGTGCTACCAGAAAATTCACCGACTATCGGAAAACGTGTAGGCGATATTGCCTTCCCACAGCATGTTGTTCTCTCTGCAATACTACGCAACGATTACCCGTTGTCACTGGGGTCAGATGACGTATTAGAAGCTGGCGACGAGCTCCTTTTGCTTTTACCTGAAACAGGTCAGGAAGTACGTGAACATGTCATGTCGCTACTGACTGTTCCTTCACTTTCAGACTCTGAAGATTCTTCTGAATCCGAATGAGGAATAACCGGCGCTAAAAGGAGCCACGTTCCCCAAGCGGCAACAGCAAAAAGAGGAAATCCTAGTATAATTTTTACTATACCAAGTTCCGGCACTTTACCCCAGAACCACAAGGGAAATTGGACCCAGAACCTCACTAAGAATACTGCTGCCCACATCCAGGTGGCTACCCATACACGACGGCGTAAAGACGCGTAATTTTCATCTGACCACCATGTGCGCGGCAGAGAATACATGTAGCCGATAAAAATACCAATAAACGGACGTCTCATAGGCATCGACAGAAGAAGAATGGCCGCAAAAAAAGCTGCCGTTAGCAGACCTGCCGCGAAAAAATCTTCACCACGTCCTGTCCAAGAAGCCCAAAATACGCCAACAGCAACCCCAGCTACTGTTCCCGGCAACGATTTCAGCATGGATTGTTTTTGCACCAAACGGATCACACAGAAAACCACAGCCAAAGCCGCAGCTGCAATCAATGCGTATTTGATGTGACGGGTAAAAGAAAAAATAGCGATAAAAACTGCTGCTGGTAGTGAAGATTCCAGCATTGCCCGCCATCCGCCTACAGCTTCATACCATGAAAAAGAATCGGAACCGAGTTGCCCAAAAATTCCGGACTTCCCGCGCTGAGCTAATCTCTGTGGCGTGGTATTCATAGTTTCTCCGCAGCAATAAGACGATATACAGGATTAATAATCACATGGTGACTATTACTTATTCCTACGACACCTTCAACACGTAGACGAATGCCTACACGTATCCCAGGAATATTTTGACGACCAGTCCAGGCTAATTCAATTGTCCCCGTTGAGTCACACAAGGCGGCACGTAAAACAGTGGGGCTGCCTGCAGGGGAATAAGTTATTGAAACTACTGTGCCATAAAGTAATACTTTTTGACGAGGACGTATATGAGCAATCCTTTGCGCTTCCTCAGGAAAGTCACACACATGTCCGAAACGAGGCTTACGCGACGCAAGAGGCAGCTGATTTCCTTTACGAACCTGCTGAGTACGCCGAGCCAAAACTCTGCGTTTAAACACGCTGAACACGAATTTACTCTGCTACTTCGCGCGGCATATGTACGGGCAATGACTCTAAACGCGCACGTGGTTTGTCATCGCGGACAACAACTATGCGGTCAATAAACTTTTCAATCTCTGCCATTTGCGCGGGAACATTCACAGCAGGACCAAGTATGTCAATACGCGCAAACCATCGAGGCCCTTCACATCCAATGATACGCATATGTGATTGCGCACTACCACCATCGGGCATCTGTGAGGGAACTACTGTCCGTAACTCCGTACCATAACGGCCTTCAGACTCAGTAGCTTGTGCTCCTTCGGCCTGAAATGCCTCAATGATCTGTTGGCGTATTTCCTGCCACACGCCCCCTGATCGAGGAGCCGCCGCAACACTGATCTGAAGCCCTGAATTTCCCAAGAACACCAAAACCCTCAGGATAGTGTCTGTACCTTCAATAGCTTGAGACTGAATTTGCATACCTGGGACAACGGGAAGCTGTAAAGATCCCATATCAACATAACCCACAGAAAAATCCACTTCATTCTTACTGCGTGGTCCTGGTTGGTTCCAGATAGGATCCTCGTCTAGTACAGTGGGCCGATGAAATTCATCAGCAGCATCATTGTGGAATTCTGATTCTTGCGCTTTTTTCTTGCGCGAAAAAAACATCACAATGCCTCAGATAGCACATTCGGTGCATACCGGCTGACCTGAATCATCGGTGTATGCAAGCTGAGAAGTGTGGTGCACAAGGAAACACTGAGAGCACGTAAATTCATTTTCTTGGCGCGGCACCACATGGACTGTCAGTTCTTCTTTCGAGAGATCAGCACCAGGCAATTCAAAATTTTCCGCCGCTTCATTCTCATCTTCATCCACATTTGCCGAACCCACATCATTGCGACGCGACTTCAGTTCCTCAATGGAATCCTCAGCGACCTCGTCCTCATTTTTTCGTGGAGCATCGTAATCGGTAGCCATACCTGTAGTCCTTCCCGTCAGCACGAAACAGCATATGCTCGTGGGTCGTGTAGCGCAGGAAAGATACCATATTTTTAAGCGAACAGAAAATCCGTACCTTATTTTGATAAAAAGTAACACTCATTTACGCCATTTTTTAGTCTCAGCGCAGGCGATCATCGACACGCTCAGCTCAAATACCCTACTATCTGTCTTTTTCTGAAAGAATCTGTGGGAATAGTCTGTGGGAGGTATCCAATTGATTGAGCTGGACCTACTCGGCGTGGGAGCAGATGGTCAGACACTTGTCTTTACCGACGCCCAAGGAGAACGCTACAGCGTTCCGATCACTGATGAGCTGCGTGGATCCGTACGTCGAGATCGTCCGCATCTGGAAGCAATTCCCTCCCCCAGTTCATCCCCGTTACGTCCTAAAGACATTCAGGCCCTTTTACGAGCAGGGGCGACAGCTCAAGATATCGCCCACGAACACGGGCTTGAAATTCAGCAAGTCCTGCGCTATGAGGGACCTGTGCGAGCCGAGCAAGAGTACGCGCTCACACGTGCGCGGCAATCCCGTATCGGTAATGAAGCGGACTCCCCCATCATGGGAGAACTTGTTGTTGACAGGCTAGCTGCCCGAGGCGTGGATGCACATTCACTGGTATGGAGTGCCCGCCGCGAAAATCAAGCTCCCTGGCAGATTTGTCTCACATTCATACAAGGTGCCAGCGAACATGGTGCGCACTGGACACTTACCTCATCTGGCACTGTTGAAGCAATAGACCAAGAAGCACAGTGGCTCACAGAAACTGTCACCCAAACACCTTCATCATCAATTTTTACACCGCTGACACCGGATACATCACGTAGCACTGAGGACTTGCGTACTGAAGATCTACGCGCACGTGATAACCTCATCGATCAACTAAATGCAGCACGCGGAAAACGCCAACCTATCGAATTTGAATCAGATGACGACGAGTTGATTCAAACCGATACTTTTGATGAGCCGACACCTGTTCCTCACTCACAGGAATCATCCATTTCTGCGCAAATTTACTCTTTAACAAATGCTCGTTCCGCACCGCCAGAGCACAAGCCTGAGGACTCCTCCACGCAACCTGAACAGGTGGATTCACCTGTAACGCTGACACATACTGAAGCTGAGCCTTCCCTTGATGCACCAATAGATGATCTTTTGCCCGGAATGGAAACTTTAAACGTAAATATGCCTTCCGCGGAAACTCCAAAGAAAAAATCAAAACGCCGTTCAGTTCCCTCATGGGATGAAATCGTTTTCGGGTCTAAAAACTCATAAACACAGCCACTTTTCACGTTCAGTGTCTTGATTGGCTCATTCAGTTTTTCTGTGTGAAGTATTTGTGCGCATAGCAGGAACGTGAATACTAAAAATCTTTTTTCTAGGCTCTTTCATGCTAAACGAATGACTGGAATATGCATCTCCGCAGATGTTAAGGACCCATGCACTCCCATCAGATTTCTTGCTTGCTCATTTTGTGTACGCGAATCCACGATGCCACCTCTGCCTCGTGAAAAAACAACAAAATCACCTACCTGGTCTTTACCGGGGCCTTCCCCTATAAGATCAGTGATATTTTCGGCAGGAACAATCCATGCGCGCTCTCCCAAGAATTCAGACCAACGCTCGTATGTTTCTCGCTGCGTTCCTGATTGGCAATGCACATGAACAGCTCGTGTTTCCCCAGCAACAATCCGTACAGATTCACTCAAAGCCGCAATCATTGAGCAATCAATCAGATTCTTTTGATCGACATTAACCATGCCATGATCGGCTGTGAGCAACGCGCACGTATCTGAAGGAATCTGACGCAAAAGATCCGACAGACCCGCATCAAAATCTTCTAAAGCATGTGCCCACTCATATGAGTGAATCCCTTTTTTATGTCCCACATGGTCGATGTCTGACCAATACAAATAAACGACAGGAGTACCCGCACGCAGTTCTCGGACTGCTTCACTACAACGCTGTGCCCACGTAGAAGCCGGCACATGACGTGCTCCGCGTAAAGCAGCCCGTGAAAGACCTGAACCGGAAAAAGTAGCCGGAGTAATAACGACACTGTGGCATTCGTGCTCAGCGAGACGAGAAAAATATGGTGTAACGGGCTGCCAAATGGAAGGGTCGATTCCTTCACGGAAAGCAAGCAGATTCATTACTTCATCATCAACAGCCACAGAATATCCGGTCATGCGAGTACGCCCCGGCTTTTCCCCTGTCGTGAAAGCTGTGATAGCCGCAGCAGTGGTCGACGGAATAACAGTGTGTGCCTTATATGTTGATGAACGTAGCGAACGTAACGTCGGCGCATGACCATAGTGAGTGCTCAGGGCCTCATAACCTAAACCATCCACCATAATCAGTAAAATACGTTGCGCCTTATCGCATCCAATACGGGCCGCAATATCCGGTAAAGCACCCGGTAAGTTTGGGTCGAGCGCAGCAATTGCAGCTCCAAAAATCTCTGTCAGTTGCAGGTCATTTTCACACGGAATACAAGCATCCTCATACTGTGAAGGCAAGTTCAAGGCAGGTACTTCCCCTATTTTGGCGGATTCAACCGTATCGAACGTGGCACTTTGTTTTTGCGAGTTTTCCTTTGCCAATGACCTATTTGCCATATGAGTCACTGTATTCGTCTCCTCCTGCTTTGTCGCCGCACAACGCGAAATGACACGTTACCTGTTATTTTGCTTCCGTGCGAGAACTAAAGCTATCTGGTCAGCAAAAGTTTGAGCATTTTCAAGGGCTTGCGGGCCATCAGCGGCCTCAGATACACGAATCCTGAGTTCTTCTTTTGTTAAAGCTCCAGAAAAACCATGTTCACCTAAGCAGGGTGAATCTGCACACCGAGTAGGCGCTATGTCAATGTATTGGCTTTGCCCTCCCTCAAAAGAAAGAATGATCTCTGTTGCGCCTTCACCATGGTAAGGACGTTCGATGACTTCACTTATTTTCATATGTGTTAAAGAATCCAACGCATACACAACTGTAGAAACACGTGCTATACCTTCATCATATTCATGAACATGTAAGTGAACAAAAACCGTGTCGCTCAATGCCATGACGCTCAACTGACGGAAAAGCTTACCTTCATGAAAATCAGTATCAAGCTGGTGGACCAGTGCTCGCGCCTCTGCTCCGCCTAATGCCCGCTCTAAAGCACGGCTCACAATTTCAGGAAAGAATCCCCAACTCTCAATATGTTTTCGTGTATTCATCCCTCACATTGTGTCCGTAACCGGCGTGGGAATCGAAGCAGAATACCTCAACATGTGGACAATTAATTTATGCGTACACAAGAACAGCCTTTACCGCTTGAGAACGACGCGAATATCCGCGAGATTGATGTCTCTGACGAGATGCGCACAAGCTTCCTTGAGTACGCCGTATCTGTTATTCATGCCCGCGCTTTACCTGATGCCCGTGACGGACTGAAACCTGTCCAACGACGCATCCTTTTCCAAATGGACCAAATGGGTCTGCGCCCCGACAAAGGACATGTGAAATCACAACGTGTCGTTGGTGAAGTCATGGGTAAACTCCATCCGCATGGTGACTCAGCTATTTACGATGCCCTTGTACGTTTAGCACAGCCTTTCAACCTGCGTGTTCCCCTTGTCGATGGTCATGGGAATTTTGGTTCTCTTGACGATGGTCCCGCTGCTGCACGTTACACAGAGGCCCGCCTTGCCGGAGCAGCGATGGATTTAGTAACAGATCTAGATGAAGATACCGTTGATTTTGTCCCAAATTATGATAACCAATTCATGCAGCCAGAGGTTCTTCCCGCTGCTTTTCCTCAGCTTTTAGTCAATGGTGCTTCCGGTATTGCTGTCGGCATGGCAACAAATATTGCTCCCCATAACCTCGCAGAAACAATCGCTGCTGTATGTCATCTGCTCGCGCATCCTGAAGCCACAACTGAGGACCTTATGCGCTTCATTCCAGGCCCTGATTTACCTGAAGGAGGAGTCATCGTCGGCCTTGAAGGGATAAAAGAGGCCTATGAAACAGGGCGCGGTACTTTCCGTACACGAGCAAAAGTCACTATTGAACGTGTCAGCGCACGACGCACTGGTCTTGTGGTAACAGAACTGCCCTACATGGTTGGACCCGAAAAAGTCATTGAAAAAATTAAAGAAAATGTGTCTTCAGGACGATTAAAAGGTATTTCAGCTGTCCGTAATCTGACAGATCGTATCCACGGGCTGCGACTTGTCATTGAAATTAAAAACGGCTTTAATCCTGAAGCTGTCCTACAACAGCTCTATCAGCGCACACCTTTGGAGGATTCTTTCGCAGTGAATGCGGTTGCCTTAGTTCAAGGACAGCCACGCACGTTAAGTCTGAAAGAAATGCTCAGCGTTTTTCTGGATCACCGTCTCACTGTGACCCGCAGACGCTGTGAATTTCGTTTATCAAAGAATCGTGACCGTCTGCACCTTGTTGAGGGGCTCCTTGTCGCTGTCCTTGATATTGATGACGTTATTGCAATTATTCGTTCCTCAGATAACGCAGAACTTGCTCGTACCCGTTTAATGACGGCATTTGATCTTTCAGAAACTCAAGCACATCATATTCTTGAACTGCGTTTACGCCGCCTCACAAAGTTTTCTCGTTTAGAACTTGAAAGTGAACGTGATGAACTCAATGCTCGTATCGCTGAGCTGGAAGAAATCTTAGGCTCGCAAGACTTACTCAATGAGTGTGTGAGTACTGAATTACGCGAGGTCGCCGCACGTTTAGGTACTCCACGTCGTACTTTGCTTTTAACGAGTGCAGGTGGCGAGGGTATTTCTGCGGCAACAGATGCAACATTGGCAGCTGCTTTACCTGCTACCGGACGAGGTGCACGCGGTTTAGCTTTAGAAATTGCCGATGAGCCCTGCACTGTTGTTTTATCGGCTTCGGGGGGCCTTGCCCGCATTGAAGGCAATGACCCTATTGAAGTGGGTCCGCGAGCCAGTCATGATGGTTGGCGCTCTCAGATTCCATCTTCGGTTCGATCGCAGGTCGCAGTTGTAACCGCTGATGGTATTGCACACCGTATTGATGTTGTTGATTTACCTGCTCTGCCCCGTTTTGACACAGGTTTGTCTTTAGCGGCAGCAACTCCTGCTTCACTGCTTGTTCACAGTGACCATCCTGCCGTTGGTTTATTTGATCCTGAAAGTAACGCAATTATTGCCATGGGAACAGCCCGCGGAACAGTTAAACGTTTGAAACCTGATGTTTTACAACGCGACGAATGGGAAGTTATTTCTTTAGATGAGGGTGACTATCTTGTAGGTTTTGATATCTGTACTGATACTGATGACCTTGTTTTTATTACCTCTGACGCGCAATTATTACGCACTCCCGCTGCGAAAGTGCGCCCTCAGGGACGCACTGCATCTGGAATGGCTGGCATGAAAATATCAGACTCAGCGCTTGCTCTTGGTTTTTGGGTGGTTTCTGCTCCTGATGAAGCTGTAGTTGTAACAGTTGCGGCAGCTGAAGGTGCTTTACCTGGTACGGGACAAACTACTGTGAAAGTTACGCCTTTTTCTGTTTTCCCTGCGAAAGGTCGAGGTTCCCAAGGCGTACGTGCGCATCGTTTTTTGCGCGGCGAAGACCGTTTAGATATCGCTTGGGCAGGATCGCATTATGCGCGTGCAGCCAGCGCAGATGGCTCCCCTGTTGAGCTTCCTGCACAGGATGAACGACGTGATGCCTCGGGGACTCCCTTAACTTTTGCAATTTCCACTATCGGATAGCTCCGCCTACTGTCCTGTTAATTGACGCATGAAAAAAGATGAGCTTATAAGCTCATTTCTCGGAGGGATGCTGACCAGTCTTTCTCTTTATTGTTGTGCGTATAAGAATACAAGCCACGTACAGGATATTTATGTTTTTATATTTCAATGGCGTATAGACGCGATTGCCCGACTGTGCGAAAACCCAGGTAGTCATATACAGCCAGAGCACCTGAATGATTTGCTGATCCGATACCCACGCCTATGCGTTCCATACCATTTGCAGCCTGAGCCCGCATAGAAGCGACAACTAATCCCTCCAGCACATGTGAATGACGATATTCTTGATCTACGCACATCTGATCAATATATCCTTCACGCCATCCCAATGCGATCCAGTCCTGCACATAACGTGAGGCCATGAGGAAACCTGCCATACGCGGACGGTCACCCCGACGATCTAAAGCAACAAATGACCATTCAGGAACAAAACCTGTACGCCCCATCAGCCATTGTTTTGAGGTCAAGGGTGGACGGCCCCACTCTTGTTCAGAAATACGATTAGCTGTTATACGAGCGGGTTCTTCCCACTGTTCAGCCCACGGTTCGATACTGAGCCACGGGCCAAGATCAGATGTATGTGGAATACTATTCAAGTTCGCACGTAGTTCATAGTAGGTGCGTGCCCAGTGGAATCCTCGTTGTTGTAAGTGTTGTTCGTGGTCTTCTTGTCCGGCTTCCACCACAGCCACAATTTGAGCAGAACCCACCCCATCATTTTCAGCAAGTAAAGTTCGCGCAGTCAGTTCCTGCCATTCCACAAGGGATCCTCCTAAACCGATAGAGCGGAAAGAAGGGTCCACACCACCTTGGCATACACATTCAAGATGACCCGGATTACGTAGGGTCACCTGAGCAAAAGCAACCATACGTCCTTTTGCCATGCCTTTTGTCGCAAATCCAGCAACTCCACGCCACAGTACAGTTGAATTCAGCATCTCAGCGACTTCTTCCGTGGATGTACGGAAAGGAGGATTGTCACGCGCTTCAATACGAGCAAATAAGTTAGCTAATAAGTACACATGTGAAGCTGTCAATTCATGCCATTCAACCCCGTGATGTGAAGGTGGGAATGGCACTGTTTCCGGTGCTCCTGCTCGCACAGACAGCGGAGGTAGGCCCGTCGATGACGCTTCTGACATATGTTCCTTTCTCATAGCTTAGATAGCGTGAATCATTTTAATAATGACACTGATACTAGCAGTCAATGGAGTAAAGAACTTCCGCACGATCATCTACGAATCCTAAGCGTTCATACATTTCGTGCGCGTGATTTGCTGATTTTGTATCAACGTCTAAACCAATACGTGATACCCCTGTACGAGCGGCTGAAGCAATTGCTACATTCAATAGTTGCGTTGCTAAATGGTGGCCTCTGTGTTCTCTGCGTACTCCAAGCAATTCAACATATGCTTCTGGGCGGCCTGTAGCTACCCAGCTTTCGGCAGGTCGTCCCACTAAACAGTAGGCAACGATTTCTCCCGATTTATCTGTGAGGACACTTGACCAACGATCATCTACTGTGGACATTGCTTCATTCCACCATCGTCCGCGAAGCGGTGTGCCATAGTGATCGAGGAATACTTCCATATGCGCGCCACGCACAATACGACGATCAACCTGATCCCATTTACGTAGCGTGTATTCAGAACTGATATGAGGAGCTTCCTCTGATCCTTCAAGTTCACGGTACATGACTTGGAAACTACGTTTTGCTGAAAAACCTGCTGCAATACACAGGCGACGACGATCGGTCATATGTGAATCAACAAAGTTCACAATTGAGGCGGGCCGAGTGCAGTCTGCCCCAAAGGTATCAACGAGCATTTGGCGGGCACGACCGTCCTGCCAGTACAGTAAGGAACGGCCTATTCCCCGTCCTCGCCACTGCGGATCAACTACTGCTTCGATATTGGCCATGGCGCTTTCTTGAACATCGCGCATAACACGAACGCTGGCAAAAGCAGCTATTTTCCTATCGGGGTCAAGTCCAACAATCGTGTCGATCACGTCACGTCCACGGGGACCTTCAAGCATATCTGCAATTTCCATTGCAGAGGTACGATAAATAGCTTGATCTATTGCTTCTGTACGCACGCATAAGTCGTAAATTCCCGGCGCATCTGAGGCAATCAAGGGCCTCCAGCGTAGACCAAGATGGGCACCGGGATAAGGTACAGAAACCGGTGCATTAATCCGGTCAGCAAGCCCTTTCATAAATTCTTTCCTAGCATGTATATACGACTCAAGTCCTATGTCTACTTTACGAAAAATGACACTTTAATGAAATATCAGGGAAACGCTCCCAATATATGGCACTCACAGCGCATTGTCGAAAAGAAAGATCCTAAGCATCAATGCGTGTACGATCAAGATGCGCAGCTTCATCTACGATGAAATCTTTACGCGGCCCCACAACTGAACCCATAAGTAATTCAAATGTGTCCTCAGCCTGTCTGAGGGCTTCTTCATCTGCCAGCGTGATGCGACGCAACGAACGATGGGTACGATCCATTGTGGTTTCAGCAAGCTGATCTGCGTCCATTTCGCCTAAGCCTTTGTAACGTTGGATAGGTTCTTTCCATGTGCGCCCAGATTTACGTAATGCAGCGAGCTGTCGATGCAATTCATCTTCTGAGTAGGTGTAGATAAGTTCACGAGCTTTACGCCCTTTAGCCATGACCTCAATCCGATGCAAAGGTGGTACCGCAGCATATACACGACCGGCTTCCACCATGGGCCTCATATAGCGGAAAAATAATGTGAGAAGCAATGTGCGAATATGCGCACCGTCCACATCTGCATCCGTCATAAGAATAACTTTGCCGTAACGTGCTTGCATCAGGTCAAATGTGCGTCCAGAGCCTGCACCAATCACTTGAATGATATTGGCACATTCAGCATTGGCAAGCATGTCCGCAGTTGAAGCTTTTTGCACATTCAGTATTTTTCCTCGTATGGGGAAAAGAGCCTGAAATTGGCTATTTCGAGCTGCTTTTGCTGTTCCAAGTGCAGAGTCACCTTCTACAATAAAAAGTTCTGTGTGTTCTACATCTTCCATACGGCAATCAGCAAGTTTTGCCGGTAAAGAGGAAGTTTCTAATGCATTTTTTCGTCGAGAAATTTCTTTATGAATACGTGCAGATACACGCGCTTTCATTTCACCGACAATTTTTTCAAGAAGCAGTTGTGTTTGCTGTTTGTCGTCGCGTTTAGTGGAAGCAAATTTTTTGTCAAGCCATTCGGTGACAATTCGTGAAAGAAGTGTACGTATCTGAGGTGTCCCGAGAACTTCCTTTGTTTGTCCTTCAAACTGAGGTTCAGGGAAACGCACAGTGACCACTGCTGTCATACCGGCTTGAACATCCTCTTTTTCTGGACGACCATCTTTCGCATTCACTTTGAGTTTGCGTGCAGATTTATCAACATAAGAACGCAAAACTTTCAAAATTGCTTGTTCAAAACCTGCAACGTGTGTACCGCCTTTCGGAGTAGCAATGATATTGACGAAAGATTGAATATGCGTGTCATACCCAATTCCCCAACGTACAGCGCAGTCCACTTCACATACACGCTCAATTTCCTTAGCTTTGAGGTGTCCAGTATCGGAATCAAGTACCTGTACTGTTTCTGTAAAAGTACCTTGACCGGTAATGTGCCACGTATCAGTTACAGGCCCATCAGAAGCTAACCAATCCGCGAAATCAACGACTCCTCCATCGAAACGGAAAGTTTCATGGAGGATTTCAGATCCTCGCTCGTCCCAACAGTTAATGGTTAGTCCGGGGACAAGGAAAGCTGTTTGACGTGCCCGTGACAGTAGGTTTTCCCACGAAAATCCCTCAGTCGAAGGAAATATTTGAAAATCTGCCCAAAAGCGGACACGCGTTCCGGTGACGTTTTTCTTTACTTTTCCTACAGTTTTTAATGCAGATGAGTCTGTAAAAGGCGTAAAAGGAGAATTCGGCGTACGACTACGAGAATCATCAAATTCACCTGGTTCGCCTCGACGAAAGCACATACGATGGGTTTTGCCTGATCGATCAACTTCAACATCAACGCGCGCTGATAAGGCGTTTACTACTGATGCGCCTACACCATGTAAACCGCCGGATGCAGCATATGAGCCACTACCAAATTTTCCACCAGCATGGAGTTTTGTGTACACGACTTCTACACCTGAAAGCCCTATTCCTGGTACATCGTCAACAGGAATACCACGGCCATTATCTGACACGGAGGCTGAATGATCCGGATGCAAACGGATATCAATTTCGGTGCAATGACCTTCGAGTGCCTCATCAACAGAATTGTCAATAATTTCCCACAAGCAGTGCATAAGGCCACGATGATCTGTTGATCCAATGTACATGCCGGGACGTTTGCGGACGGCTTCCAACCCTTCAAGGACAGAAAGATGCCGTGCACTATAGTCAGATGAAGCTGAAGAAGTCACTAGGTCATCTTAAAGAAGAAGCACTTCATTTGCTGTCTGCCCCGCCGCTTGCCCTCGTCTTCACGAAAGTGAAGGTATTTTTCCCTATATTTCTATACTTAACTTCGCTTGTGGCGAACTTCAGTGGACAAACGCGCATTTTTAGTCGAGTCATGGTGGGATGGAGTCATGGAAACAACATCTACTCTTGACCACAACACACGCACAACACCTGTCCTTACTGCGGCAGACCGTTGTGACTTGTGTGGTGCGCGGGCGTGGGTGCGTGCCACTATGAAAAATGGTTCTCTTTTATTCTGCGCACACCATGTACGTGGTCATGTGGATGCTTTGCGGGAAAAAGCTATAGAACTCATTGATGAACGGTATATTCTTTTCAGCGAAGAAGGCTCTGTCACTCCGCTTATGTAAATTTGGTTTTCGGTGTCCATCGGCGCATTATCTCTATTAGAGTAGTGTTGTATACGCATACGGTACATAAAAGGAGTCACCAATGAGTATGCCTCCAACGGCATTGGAATCCACTCAATTTCCTGCGCTTTCACAAGAACGTATTATTCAACTTTTTAAGCAAAAGAATTGGCGTTACTACATCGATAATGAAGGCGACCTCGGCGGCATGTGGGAGGACAATACTTTCCATTTCATGTTACGTGGCGAAAAAAAAGAAATTCTTGTGGTTTCAGGTCGTTGGCATAACAACTGCCCTTTTGAAAAACTGGAACAAATTCGTGAGCTCATTATCAATTGGCATCGCGGGAAACTGTGGCCCAAATGCTATCACCGTATTGATGACGAAGGCCGTATTCGCTTATACACTGAAGTTTCTGTTGATTATGAGCACGGACTCACCGATAAGCAACTAGAGCAGCATATTGACTGCGCTCTGGGAACTTCCGGTCAATTTTTCTCAATGCTCGATGAAGAATTGGTTTCCTGAAGTACCTTAAGCCTTTGCCCACGAAGAAAGGACTGACGATGGGTTTCTTTTCCCGCTTACTGGGTCACGATCATGAGGATGATCCTGATCCTTCAAGTACTCACGATGCTACTGTTCCTGATCCTTCAAGCACTCACGATGCTACTGTTCCTGCTACTCAGGCTCCTACCAGTGAACTCCTGCCAACGCCCACACTTGAGCCAATCTCTCAAGAACGCCTTATCACACTTTTTGACAAAGAAGAATGGCACTATGAGATTGATGCTGATGGTGATTTAGGAGGCCGTTGGGATAACGGTATTTTCTATTTTCTTTTCGCCGGCAACGAAAAAGAAATTCTCCACATCAGTTCCCGTATGCGTGAAGAAATCCCTGAAGAATGTGCAGATGATTTCAAGGTCTTTATTGAAGACTGGAATCGTGACAAAATCTGGCCAAAAGCTTATTACGTCTACACTGACGGCGGCCAATTGCATCTCCACGCTGAAGTAAATGTCGATTATGAGCAGGGTGCAAGTGATTCTCAGATCATGCAGCATATTCATTGTGCCCTTGGAACTACATTGAGCTTGTATTCAGCAACTATGGAACGTTTTAACATCCCCTCTTTGGATACAGAGGAAAACGACAAGTAGCTAAATCACGACAGTCCTTTCACAATAGGTAGGCTCTTTGGGAGCCTACCTATTTTCATATATTCACACCTTCAAGGCTCATCCATTTATTTATCACAGCGTCAAAGGCTTATCGATACAAAAGTGGCTCGGTGAAAAGAATTTCACCGAGCCAGTCATCACATGAAAGCTCCCAAAAGAGCCATCACGTGTCAGTCAAGGTAATCACGTAACACTTGGGAACGTGACGGGTGACGTAGCTTCGACATTGTCTTTGATTCAATTTGACGAATACGTTCACGAGTAACGCCATAGACTTTACCGATCTCATCTAATGTCTTTGGTTGGCCATCACCTAAACCAAAACGCATAGACACAACGCCGGCTTCACGTTCAGATAACGTATCCAAAACACGATGAAGCTGTTCTTGAAGCAACGTGAAAGAAACAGCATCAGCAGGAACGATTGCCTCTGAATCTTCAATGAGGTCACCGAATTCTGAATCGCCATCTTCACCAAGTGGAGTATGCAAAGAAATAGGTTCACGCCCATATTTTTGGACTTCGACAACCTTTTCTGCTGTCATATCTAATTCTTTTGCGAGTTCTTCGGGGGTAGGTTCACGCCCAAGATCTTGTAGCATCTGACGTTGCACACGAGCCAGTTTGTTAATGACTTCAACCATATGCACAGGAATACGAATGGTTCGTGCCTGATCCGCCATTGCACGTGTAATCGCTTGACGAATCCACCATGTTGCATAGGTGGAGAATTTATAGCCCTTCGTGTAATCGAATTTTTCAACCGCACGAATAAGGCCTAAATTTCCTTCCTGAATCAAATCAAGAAATTGCATACCGCGACCGGTATAGCGTTTAGCTAACGAAACCACCAGACGTAAGTTAGCTTCGAGCAAATGATTCTTTGCCTGCTGACCATCTTGAGCAAGGAAGTGCAATTCTCGTCGTTCTTTCGAGGACATTTCATCAGAGAAATTCTTCAAACGGTACTCAGCATAAAGCCCCGCCTCAATGCGACGAGCAAGATCAACTTCCTGTTCCGCGTTGAGCAGCGAAACTTTACCAATCTGTTTGAGGTAGTCCTTAACAGGGTCAGCTGTGGCCCCAGCAACCGTTACCTGTTGAACGGGTTCATCCGTATCATCCGAATCCGAGACGACAAAACCGCCCTTTACTTGGATACCTTCGGATGTACGTTCACGTAGCTGAGCACCCTCACGCGTTGCGTTATCAGCATCTGAATCAGAGTCTTCATCCTCTTCGTCGTCAGTGTCGAGATCTGAATCATCAACGTCAATATCTTCATCAGTGATATCAATATCGACATCCTCAACGTGCACATCAATTTCGTCAGCATCAAGGGCAATATCATCCTGAACATCAACTTCTTGTGTTTCATCAGGAGTAGTAGCTTCTTGAGCTGCAGAAGTCTTTGCTTCAGAAGACTTCTTGCGCGCCGAAGACGACTTTTTTCGTGAAGTCACTGTGGTTTGAGAATCTTGTTCAGTAAGCTCATCAGTACTGGCAGTTTCAGCCTTTACTTTCTTCGTAGCCTTTTTCTTTGCAGAAGTCGCCTGAGTCGTAGCTTTTTTTGTCGACTTTGCAGCAGAAGCCTTACGAACGGGAGCAGATCCAGCCTTATCAGACGTACTCGAAGCAGCAGCAGCGGCCTTGGTTGTGCTCACACGGAACCCTTTCACGGCAGATAGGAAAAGCCAGCCGAAAAACACTTCCGACGGCGCGACGCATACCATTATAATCAACCTGACTCATTCTGCCTTTTGATAATCCTTCCTTGCGATGTGGGATCAGTCGCGGTATATGACTTTACGCAACTAAACTGCACCTATGACACCTCTGGGCGAACGCATTCCCCGACTGCGCACACTGATCGATACGTCAACGCACGAAGCACTCACACGCGCATTCCAACTATCACAGGTCAGTAACCACACGCAGGACCTACAAGATGCCGCTTACGCTCAAGTGGCATCTGGTAAACGATTCCGTGGAATCCTTGCCATGCTAGGCGCAGAATACATACGTCCTCACAGCACAGCTACGGTAAGCCTGGCAGCAGGACTTGAACTTTACCAAGCCAGTGCTTTAGCGCATGACGATTTAATTGACCATGCAGCAACTCGTCGCGCAAACCCTACCCCACATATACGATTCCGCGATATACATATCCAGAACACCTGGTCAGGAAATGCCGCAGACTTCGGTGCCGCCGCAGCTATTCTCCTTGGTGATTTCCTTTTTTCTGCCGCAGAAATCGCACTTTCCGATCAATGTGCTCTCCTAGCTGAACAGACAGCACAACGTCTCATGCAGCGCTACGCCATGATGCACGCACAAGTAGCTATCGGACAATATTTAGATATCCGTGCAGAACATCTCCCTTTGGATCCACAGGTGAGTGATGCCATTGTTTTATCGGATATTCTTCAGGTTGCACGTTACAAATCTGCTCTTTATTCGGTTGTTCATCCCTTTATCTTGGGTGCTATATCCGCCGAGGCCACAGAAGAACTGATAACTCAGCTAGAACACATTTTGCTACCCTGGGGTTTAGCTTTCCAACTACGTGACGACGACCTAGGAGTTTTCGGTGATCCCTGCCGCACAGGAAAACCCTCAGGAGACGACTTGCGCGAAGGAAAACGCACAGCTCTCCTTGCCCTCACATGGCACAAGGCCAGCTATAGTGAACGTAAACTTTTGTGCACCGTACTAGGAAATGCGGATGCAGATGATGACGCGCTTGCCCAAGCCGCACACATCATCGACATTCACGGACGAAAACCACATGAAGCACTCATCACTCAGCTTGTCGATGAAGGTCATGCACATATGGCTTCCCTACCACACGAAAGAAATGAGGATATCCTCAGCGGTATCGCACAGATACTCACCGAACGCAGTGCCTAATACACACAGCACGCTCATCCTCTTGCTTCAGGGCTACTCACAGGGCCAAGGCACTCGCAATCGCATTCACACGGTGATGCCGCCCTTCACGCAAAGCACTCATGGGTGTTTGCCCTAATTCATCATCCACGCGATACAACCATTCCAAAGACTCTTGAGGACTAAAACCGCCATCTGCAAGCAAAGTCAAAGTACCCGGCAAGTTATATAAAAGCTCCCACCCGTATTCGCCGAGTACAAGCATATCTGCCGGAATTGCTTGTTTTCCTGAAGTATCCTTCACACACAACACCAAGTGATCGCGAACGAACTGCTTAATTTTTCGCGCTTCTACGCCCAGACGACGAGCAGCCTCATCTACAGATAAAAACTCAATAGTTTCGCACATAGGACACAGCCTAATAGCTCAAAGATATTCCTGCCTGTGACCACACCGTCTTTTATTCAGCACACTGACACAAAACTCCCGTAGAATCCGACCGTGAGCACTACCGACGACACTCAACCGCCACGCGATGATAGGCAGATCTCTGATCCGCTTCTTGGTGTACTTGTTGATAATCGGTATCGTATTACTGCGCAACTTGCCCGCGGTGGAATGGCAACAGTCTATGTAGCTGATGACGAGCGTCTTGATCGTCCTGTTGCTCTAAAGATCATGCATCCACACCTTGCTGATCGTGAAGACTTTGTCGCCCGATTTCGGCGAGAAGCGCGCGCCGCAGCACGTATCGTTCACCCGGGTGTTGTCTCTGTTTTCGACCAAGGTGTCATTGGCTCACAAGGCTACCTTGCTATGGACCTCATTGATGGCCCTAATCTGCGTGTCCTTTTACAGTCACATGGGCCTGTCACTGTTGAACGTGCGCTGACAATGGCTCGTGAAATATTGGAGGCATTGGAGGCCGCGCACACAGTCGGTGTGATCCATCGTGATATCAAACCTGAAAATGTCCTCATCTGCGCACAAGGTCCTGTGCGACTCACCGATTTTGGTTTAGCGCGAGCTGTTTTTGAATCTTCACATTCCACCACCGGTTCTATGCTTGGAACTGTCGCATATGTTGCTCCTGAAGTTGTGACCCAGGGCCATACAGATGCGCGTACTGATTTTTACGCAGTGGGGATTTTGCTATACGAATTACTCACTGGCTTAGTCCCGTGGTGTGGTAAGACACCTATTCAGATGGCTATGCACCACGCTCAAGATGATGTTCCCGCTCCGTCGCAGATAGTCCCGTGGCTTCCAACTGATGTGGATGAACTTGTCGCATATTTGACCGCTCGTGATCCCGATTATCGGCCACCTCATGCCCGTGAAGCTATTGAAGCAATTAATCAGGTTCTTGCTGTGCTTCCACCGGAAATCGCAGGTCAACGTTTCCGTGAAGCCGGTACACAAAACAGTGATTTTGAAGCAAATACTTCCATCGTTGAACCTGTGACAATGACTGCCGCTTTACCATCTGGTCTTTTGGAGAATACTCATACAACGATTCGCACTTCCTCATCAGTTTCCGTTGATCTTTCAGCGGCTCATACGCCTCATCGTGGTCGTCGTATCGCCCTCATCCTCACTGTTATCCTGTCTGTTCTTGGAGTAGCTATTGCAGGCGGCTTATGGTGGTGGAATGAATACGGTCCGGGTGCTTATGTGGAAGTTCCTACTTTAGCTGGGTCCACCGCTGACAATGCTCAATCTGTTTTAGAAAACATGGGAATCGGTATTCTACGTGAGGACGAATTCTCTGATGATGTGATGTCAGGGTACGTGATTGATACGGATCCCTCGGCTGGCGGTCATGTCCATAAAAACGGTGAGGTACGTTTACGTATTTCTAAAGGTATTGATATGAAAGTCGTTCCGCCTTTAGAAGGTTTGTCGCATAAAGAAGCAATCAATGCCTTGATTGATGCAGGACTCAAAGCTGGTACCGTCAGCGAAGAATGGTCTGAAACAGTGAAAAAAGACTTGGTTGTTTCTCAATCTGCTACAGCAGGAACTTCCCTTGCGCATGATGGTACCGTTCATTTTGTTATCTCCAAAGGTCGTGAACCTATCACTGTCCCAACGCTCACCGGTTTGAGTGCGGATGAGGCAAAAGGATCTTTAACAGCACTCGGACTACTCCCGCAGGTAAATGAAGCTTTTTCTGACACAGTTGAAGAAGGAAAAGTCATTTCTCAAGATACTGAAAGCGGCACCACACAGTATCGTGGTGATACTGTCACCTACACCATTTCAAAAGGCCCTGAACTTATTGCTGTTCCTAATGTATTCGGTAAACAGGAAAAAGACGCAAAAGCATTATTGGAATCTGCGGGTTTCACTGTTGAGGTCAATCGTTTCCTTGGTGGGGTCTTTGGAACAGTTCGATCAACCGATCCTGCAGCTGGAACAATGGTACGCCGAGGTTCCGTTATCACCATGTCTGTTGTTTAGGAACGTAGGTGCATACTCACCGCCTGCTCACATTGTCACGTATCGGTCGTGCGCGTAGGTCAAACCCGTTGCTGACTATTTCTTTAATTTTGACATGTAGCCTTTATTTTCAGATCGAATGTGCACCTATTACAAAAGTAACCGGTGCGCTGTTCAATGCAGCACACCGGTATTAAAAATGAGTTCTCACCTTAAAAGCTCAGCCACTTGGAAAGCCATCTCTAATGATTGTTGGTGATTGAGACGTGGATCAACCAATGTTTCATAGCGATCTGCCAATGATTCATCATCAAGTTTTTCCGACCCCCCAATTACTTCCGTAACATCATCACCGGTCAGTTCAACATGAATACCACCCGGGACTGTTCCCACCTGCTCGTGAGCTTCAAAGAATCCACGTACCTCATTCATAATCGTTTCAAAACGACGAGTCTTGTATCCTGTAGATGAAGTAATTGTGTTTCCATGCATAGGATCCGTTGTCCACGTAACTGGGCGACCATCTGATGCTGCAGCTTGTAAAAGCGGTGGTAAGGCATCACGGATCTTATCAGCACCCATACGGGTGATAAAAGTTAAACGACCTTCCTCGCCGTCAGGATTGAGTTTTTCCATCAAGCCCAGCATTTGTGAAACGCTGGTCGTTGGGCCAAGTTTCACTCCGATAGGATTACGCACACGAGCAAGAAGCTCAATATGAGCGCTTTCGAGGTCACGTGTACGTTCCCCTACCCACAAAAAATGGCCAGAGGTATCGTAAGGTTCACCTGTACGCGAATCAATGCGTGTCATGGCTGATTCATATTCGAGGAGCAGTGCCTCATGTGAGGAGAATAAATCCACCTCACGCATTGCTTCGAAATCTGCGCCTGCTGCTTCCATAAATTTCACAGCGCGGTGGATTTCTGCTGCTAAAGACTCGTACTTTGAATATGCAGGATTTTGGGTAAATCCCCTATTCCAATGGTGAACGAGACGTAAATCTGCATAGCCACCTTTTGTAAAGGCGCGAATCAAATTTAGGGTTGAGGAAGCGTGATGGTACAGATCTAACAGACGTTTCGGGTCCGGTGTGCGCGCGTCTGCAGTAAATTCAAAAGAATTTACCGCATCTCCCCTATAGGAAGGTAAAGTCACACCATCACGAGTTTCCATATTCTGCGAACGCGGCTTCGCATATTGCCCAGCGATTCGTCCAATCTTCACCACAGGTAAAGAGGCTCCGTAGGTTAATACGACCGCCATCTGCAAGAGAGTCTGGATTTTAAGGCGCAAATGATCTGCCGTTGCCTCCGCAAATGTTTCCGCACAATCACCGCCTGTGAGGACAAAAGCTTCCCCTCGGCCTGCGGCTCCCATCCATGCACGCAAATCATCCACCTCACCTGCAAAAACAAGAGGCGGTTGACGGCGTAATGTGCTTGTCACATCTGTGACAGCATCCGCATCAGGATATGTCGGCTGTTGTAAGGCTTCACGGTCACGCCACGTATCCCAAGGAGGGGTACTCCCCGCGTCTGGAGCAGAAAGTTGTTCAGGCATGACTGTGCGTAGCAGGGCTAGGTTTTCCCTGCTACGCGCACTTCGTGGAATCGGTGGAACCGTCACTTTGATGCAGGAACGAGATCTTGACCGATGCGAGCCATCAAGTCCACAAACCATTGCTGAGTAATATCGAATGGTTTACCACCAGCAATACGTGGGAACGGGATAGCGCATAAACGGTCACCGTTTTCTTCATCATGACCGATAACACCAGCTTCACCACGTAAAGCACATTCGACAGCAAGATCAGTCATTGATTTGATGAGGCGCAAGTCATCTGCATTTGCACGTGAGGAACGTGAGAAGTAACCAGACTTTTGCACCATGACTTTTTCAGCACCAATACGGTCAGCAAATTGCTTAGCAAACCATTGACCTGGGTTAATGGTGTCGAGTTTGACGTGACCGAAGGGGTCACGCTGCACTTCAATACCTGCTTCTTCCATTTCAGCAATGATTTCAGGAACACCTGCACCTTCAGACAGGAAGATATTGACGTTGCCCTGCTCATCCATGATGGCGCGCAAACGTTCAGCTTCCTTATCAATATCAAATGACATTTCCGGTAGGAACACAGCATGGACGGACCAGCGTTCTTGTGACAGTCCAATAGAAGGTACCCATTCTTGAGTGTCAGTCCACTGTGTGTAACGCTGAGCAGCGGCGGCAGTTAACCAACCACAGTGACGTCCCATGACCTCATGGATGATGAGCATACGCGGGTTGGAACGATGTTCACCGATGATATTTTGAGCAAATTCTGAGGCTTCTTCGGCAGCAGTCCAAGCTCCTAAAGACTGGCGAATAGGCACCACGTCATTATCAATGGTCTTAGGCAAACCGACAACGGTCAGTTCGTAGTTATTGTCATGTAAGTATGCAGCAAGGTCTGCAGCTGTGGTGTTTGTATCGTCTCCACCAATTGTGTGCAGAACATCCACCCCGTCTTTACGAAGCTGTTCAGCTGCTTTTTCCAGCGGATTTTCGCCCTCGGCAACAAGTCCACGTTCAACGAGGTTCTTCGCATTGGTCAGTTTAACTCGGGAATTACCAATAGGTGATCCACCGAAGCGGTGCAAAATCGCGGCATGGGCGCGAGCTTGTTCGTCAACGACGACGAAATTACCAGTGAGTAGACCGTGATACCCATTCTGGTAGGCAATGATTTCAATAGAAGGATCAATCTCATTGTAGCGTTCAATGAGCCCGCCAACAGCGGATGAAAGACAGGGAGCGAAACCACCTGCAGTAAGTAGTGCAACACGACGAACCGTCATGGAATGGACACCTTTCAGCAAAGGCACGGACCGGCTGTCCGCGCTTATCATATGTGATTGTAGTCTGTGGAGTGCGGGGCTACAGAGGCGCTCAAGTCCTAGACAAATAAATATGATGCTACTCACCACGCATTGTATTCATCTTCTTTTGAGTACACGCACCCGCATACAGCGCAAAAACCCGTTGATTTTATCTATATTTCATAAATTTCATCGGGTATCTGTCATAGTTTTATGCTTCTTCAGCAGGATCCGCATTTTCAACGAAATTCGTAGTATTTTTCGTTTCCTAATTGTCGCTTTCAGGCGATACAACAGTAGTGCCCCCAGGAAGTGGACCTTCAAAAGTTCCATCCTGTGCCATCTGAGCTTTCATATCGGCTGCATACATATCCACGTATGTCTGACCTGATAAAAGCATGAGGTTGTACATGATCTCATCGGTAATCGCACGTAAAACGAAACGATCTTGATCTAACCCTTTATATCGGCTGAAATCCAAGGGTTCCCCAACGAGTATTCCAATATTTTTTCGGCTGGGGATACGCTGACCAATAGGTTGAGCATCATGCATACCGATCATTGCCACAGGAATAACGGGGGCACCTGATAAAAGAGCCAGACGAGCAACACCTGTTTTCCCACGATACAAACGCCCATCTGGACTGCGTGTTCCTTCAGGATAAATACCGAAAAGTTCACCTTGAGATAAGCGCGCAAGACCCGCGTTCAATGCGGCTTCCGAAGCGCGTCCCCCGCTGCGATCTACAGGGATTGTGCCAACAGCTTTCATGAATGTTTTTGTTGCCCAGCCTTTGACACCTGTTCCGGTGAAATAATCGGCCTTACCCATGAAAACAACTTCCCGATCAAGCATCATCGGAAGAAAAATAGAATCCCACACGGCATTATGATTTGATGCCAGAATTGCAGGCCCTTCTTGGGGAATATTTTCTTTTCCACGAATCCACGGTTTATAGGCTGCTTTCAGCAACGGACTGCCTGTGGCTTTCAGCGCTTGGTAGAAACCCACGCTTCCTCCTCGGATGTATCAGGCTTAGCGCAAGGAACGCATTACTATCTACTGTATGTCCTCTGGTCCTCGCCTACCTAATAGCCGCACGCATACACCACTGTTTACGCACACTCGTGCGACATGTGATGCACATGTGGCCAAGCTTCTTCAGGAAAACGCTCACTGGCTCATTGTCGATGTCGAAACAACGGGACTGACACATGAGGATGCATTAACTGAAATTGCTGCGCTGCGCGTATCATATGGGCACATTACGGGTACTTTCCACACTCTCATCAATCCTCAACAGGCAATCCCTGAGGTTGTCACTCGTATTACTGGTATTCATGAGGCAATGGTTGCAGATGCCCCTCCTGTAAAAATTGCAATAAGAGATTTTATTCAGTGGCTAACCCAGCAGGGTACGACAAATCACCCTGATCCAGTTTTTGTTGCGCATAACGTGCCTTTTGATCTGGGTTTTATTCAGCGCGCTGCACAAAAATACGAAATGACATGGCCTGAACTACGCACTATTGACACTTTGGAACTCTCGCGCGCTTTGTTGCCAAAACCACGTGTCGCTCATCATCGTTTAGGCACTGTAGCCTCATATCTACGCATTGGCGAGGGACAGCGCCATCGCGCATTACAAGATGCGCATATGACGTGGCGTGTCCTCGAAAAATTTATTGAAATGTGCTCTGATAAGGACTAAAAACACCTTAGCTCTGAGTTGCTTGACTCCACTGGGTGATAAGCTCAGTAGCTTTCCCTGAAGCTAAAATAGCTTTCGCATATTCGAGGCCCGCGCCTAATCGTTGAATAATGTCACCGTTATCAGTGCCCACTGCTTCAGTTCGCCCATAAGCAAGCAAACCTGCAGCAACATTCAAAGCCACACTATCAATAATCGCGGGATGTCCTGAGCCAGCAAAGACTTCACGCGCCACAGCCGCATTATGCTCTGCACTTCCGCCACGTAAATCGTCGATGGTTGAGGGGCTAAGACCATAAGTAGCACACACATCAATTTCGTGGTGAGTAATACGCCCTTCCGATATCATCCAGATTTCATTGATATCTGCGGTAGATAGCTCATCAAGTCCTGTATTACGCCCTCGGAAAATGACAGCAGAAATTCCCCGTCCTGCGCACACGCCTGCCATTAGTTGCGCATTACGCGGATCAGAGCAACCAATGGCCATGCTTTGTGGTCGTACAGGATTTGTTAACGGACCTAAAAGATTAAAAATCGTTGGGAAAGCCAATGTTCGACGCACCGGAGCGGCGAAACGCATAGAAGGATGCACTTTATTGGCAAAAAGGAAAGCAATATTGTGTTCACGGAAAATACGGCATATATCTTCCGCTTCACGATCGACGCATACCCCTAATGCTTCAAGAACATCAGCTGCACCTGAAGCCGATGTGGAAGCACGATTACCGTGTTTTACCACAGGAACACCTGATGCCGCTAAAACAACAGCTGACATCGTAGAAATATTGACGCTGCGATGGCCGTCGCCTCCTGTGCCAACGATATCTAAAACATCTGAAGGCAAATCATAGGTTCGCGCATGGTCACGCATAGCATCAGCACATCCACGCACCTCATCTACGCTCAATCCCTTTATACGTAAAGCTGTCAGCGCAGATGCTAAGCGAATATCTCCCAGTTCACCGGTCATCACCTGATTCATGAACCAGTAGGACTGTTCTTCTGTTAAATCGTGTCCTGAAATAAGATTCGTCGCAATGCTATCCCATGAAAGCATTAATTTTTCCTCAGCAAATCAGCAACTTTTTCTTGCAACTCAAGGGGATCAATAGGTGCGCAGACAATAGCTGCAGCCCCAGCCCATGATGCTAACCATGAATCTTGTTGACGTGCCGTAATAAACAGAACCGGAGGAACATCTGCCAACGTATTGTGAAGTTCTTTCGCGATACCCATACCACCATGTTTATGAGCCTCCGCATCAAGAACAATGATACTGAAATCATGTTCTTTCACACTCTCAAGCACTCCGAAAGTTGTTGCCGCCTGGTGCCATGTAATACGAGGAGTATCCTTTGAGGCTCGAATACCAACACCTGTAATAACAGCTTCTCGCACATCAGCATCATCGCTAAAAACGAGTGCTTCAACTGTTGCTTCACTCACGGGAACTCCTTGACGTAGAGGGGCAAAACAGGGAGCTAAGCTCCGACTCATACATACCCATTCTAAACGTAGGTGGGCACATTCCCATAAGAATGTACCCACCTGTGGACATATTTACCGACTATTTAGAATTGCTTCCCAATGCCGAAATAGCCTCATATGCCCATGTCAGCTTTTAACAGCTTCATATGCAGCTATCAGGACGCGGCAGAAAGAGAAGCCACCACATCAACAACAAGTATTTGTGTAGACGGAGAAGCTGATTGAGAATCGTCTCCCGATTGGCCTTGTTGAGCGGAAATTGGCTGAGTCATCAACAAACGCGACCCTACCGTGTAGCCCACTAAACCATAAGCCGCGGCATCAACCGTGACAGGGTGAGGTGGTTGCCATGTTCCATTAATGGAGTTTTCGTCACCATATGTTCCACCCATTCCGTGAATAATCACCGAATCGCCTGCGACGATTTCATGGCCAGCACCTTTAGCTAAGGTGATAATTTTTGCTTCAGCAGGTGCCGGCGCGCCGGTAAAGGTAATTTTTGGTTCTTGACCAAGTTCCCCGCTTACTTCAATACCCTCAATGGTTTCACCTGTGAGACTTGCCCCTTTGAGAGCAGACAAATCACTGCCATTCACCGTATCAAGGATATCGACAACAAAAACCAAAGTGGAACCTGCAGGAATGGAATTTTGTGCTTGGTCACCATAAGCCCATTGAGCTGGAATCACCAATTCCACACGATCCCCCACATGTTGCGAAGCAAGGCCGTATTTCCAACCAGCAATCACACCATTCAAACTGAATGAAATGGGAATATTTCGCATGAAAGAAGAGTCAAAGACCTTACCATCCCACAGGGTGCCTGTGTAATTCACACGTATCGTGTCATCGGCTCCTACCTCGGGACCATTTCCCTGATGCAGGGTTTTCACCCAGATTTTATCTGTAGGAGCATCACCGTTTCCTGCAGCAATCTGAGGATTTTGACCAAAATCGCCTGTGACATCAGGGAAATTACCTGTGCCACTGCGGTCAACCTCCGGCATATTTGCCGCAGCTGACTGAGAACCTGATGCTGCTGTTTCGCTCGTACTAGAGCATCCTGCCAGTCCCATTGTCAGTGTTACAGATAGAGTCAGTGTAAGTGCGAACCAGCGCTGAGTTGGTTTCTTCATGTGTATATGTCCTAGTGATTAGTGAAATGAGTCGCCGCATGCGCAGGTATTCGCAGCATTTGGATTGTCAATTGTGAAACCTTGACGTTCGATGGTATCGGCGAAGTCAATGGTAGATCCACTCAGATAAGGCACGCTCATGCGATCAACGATCACTTCCACACCGTCAAAATCACGTATTGCATCACCATCAAGGACGCGATCATCGAAATAAAGCTGGTAAATCAGGCCTGAACAGCCACCGGGCTGAACAGCAACACGTAAACGAAGGTCATCGCGGCCTTCTTGTTCAAGCAGGCTTTTAACTTTCGCCGCGGCCACATCAGTCAAGAGAACTTCATGACTTGGGGCTTGTGTATCTGTATTGGACATGTCGCTCCTTATACGCACATGGATACAATCCCATCATAATGAAACACATCCAGCCTAAGACTGTGATGGAAAGGCCGCCAATGATCCCATGCTTTTCTGGTCTAACAGTGAGTATTCCCTCATCTTGACAGCCATGTATGGGCAAGGCGTAAGCCAGCATCATAAAGAGAAGCAAGGGCCTGGGATTTCAGGTGAAAAGACGCATTGTCCTCATCAAAATCACCACTATCAGGAAGTTTTGTAGTGCTCTGATACTCCGGTAAAAGCGGCGAAGAATCACTATCCCAAGCAAAGCTCGTACGTGGACGGGTAAGTATCACACCATGAATATCCCACTGGGCACGCTCGTAAGGGGCAAGTGAGGATTCCTCAGCGATTGCAACCACAGGTAAAGCTGCACGCGCACACTCAGCAGTAAAAGCAGGAAGCGGCGAGTGAGACAAAATCGGTGAATGTAGCTGTGGAGTCATCATGACGACAAGATCAGCACCATTCACATGTGTGTCAATCCCAAGGACACGTATGAGCGCTTCCCCTGTACCTCGTAAAGTCCCGCCGGTAGCAGCCACTACCGCCCCAATCCCACCTCCTGCACCTGAACCAGGTAATTCCGCAGGTGAGCGCATAATCTGAGAATCTGATTCACGTATTGATGTCGTACTGCGGCTAGTCCTTAATAGGTCCTCACTACGTGTCTGGAAGCTGTGTCGATACACTCGCCCAAGATCACGGAGGAAAGAAGGATCCATGTCAGTGATCGGCTCGCCTTCTGGACCGACTGCGCATACTGAAGATAAGCCAAGTAAAGGACGCTGCGTTGAAGCTGCCATGATGACATGACGTGACCGGATTAGGTGCCGCGCATGTTCTAATGCTGTGAGGAAAAGCTCCTCATCTATATGATCGCTTGGCAGGGTAATGCCGGTAAGCCCACTCAGAAAAGAAGCTCCCCCATCTGGTCGCAGACGTTTATCAGCATGGTTGAGGGCAGACAAACTGTGAGGTACCCATTGTTGTTCTGATTCAATCAGAACATTTTCTCCACGAAGCAGAGCCTCTCGGACGCTTTTTCCGGCCTCATATGTGCTTTCACATGTGTCGTGATTGTGACGTATCAGTACCCAATTTTCAGGTAAATGATCGGCGCATAAGAGTGACACATGAGGACCAGACCCGAAAGGAAGGAGTTCCACCTGCACATCGAGGTGACGTGCACGCAGCGCTCGCCCTACGGCAGCTAAAGCATCCGTAGTTATAGGCTTATCGTGATATTCCCAGTGGCCTGCAACGATCACTTTCATGCGTGTGGCCTCTTTCTGTTTATTTTTCTGCGGTTTTTACGGCTTGTGTGCCAAATCGCGCAGAATAAGAGCTTCCGCAAGAATCGCGTGTTTGAGATCAGATAGGGACTGTGATTCGTCCTCAGAATGCGCATTTGTGAGGGGGTCCTCCACTCCCATAACCAGTACTTGAGCTTCTGGAAATTCTGATTGGAATTGGGAAATGAAAGGTATGGAACCTCCCACACCAATATTGACAGAAGGAACTGACCAGGCTTCCGTTAGTGCGCGATGGGCTAATTCAACAGCGGGAGCTTCAAGATCAGCTTGATAGCCGGGGCCGCATTCCACGTCACTGATTGTCACATGCGCACCAAATGGCATATGCGTTTCAATATGTGCGCGCAGAGCTTCCATTGCCTTTTCAGGTTCAATTCCTGGAACTGTGCGCATTGATAAGCGTAGGCGTGTCTTTGGAGCAATCGTATTGGAAGCCTCAGCGACACTGGTCGTATCCCATCCAATGACTGTGATTGATGGTTTTGTCCATACGCGTGCTGCTAAATCACCGGTGCCTGCAAGTTGTACGCCTTCAAGTATGCCGGCTGCTGCTCTGAATTCTTCCTCCGGCCAATCAACATCTGCTTTGTCAGATCCACCTAATCCTTTAATGCGCACATTTCCTGCTTCATCATAGAAAGAAGAAATCAGTAAAGAAGCGCAGGTGGTTGCATCCACCATAGGTCCACCAAACATGCCGGAGTGGACAGCATGTTCAGATACGGTCACTTCAAGTGTGCAGCAGCAGTTTCCGCGTAGGGTTGTTGTCAGAGCTGGTTCGCCTACTTTCCAGTTATCTGAGTCTGTCACGATGATGACATCTGCACGAAGTTCGTCGGCATAGGTATGTAAAAATGTGTCAAATGTGGGTGAGCCAAGTTCTTCTTCCCCTTCAATAAAGACGATGACATTCACGGGAAGGTCACGGGCAAGCAGATTTAAAGCTCCAAGGTGAACAACGATTCCTGCTCCGTCATCAGAACTTCCACGACCGTATAGCCGATCCCCACGCACCTCAGCAGTAAAAGGTTCAAGACTCCATCGCTGCGGATCACCTGTAGGTTGAACGTCATGATGGGCATAAAGTAAAACAGTGGGGGCACCCTCAATATGTGGGCTACGGGCAAGGACGGCAGGTTTTCCTACGACGCCTTCTGGTGTGGTAACGGATTCAATACGTGCTTCTAAACCAATATCACTGAAAAGCTGCTGTACGTACTGGGCCGAACGATCAAGGTCTTGACTGTGTTGAGGTAGTGAGGACACTGAGGGGATGGCGATGAGGTCAATCAGTGTCTGAACAAAAGTCGGGAAAGTTTCTTCTAAGCGCGCGCGCAGAGTATGTGTGGTGAGGTCGGTGTGTGTCATGTTCTTGACAGTTCCTTATATGCCCGTTTCTTTGATTGTTGTCTTCAGGACATATTCTATCCCTTAGAATACAAGAGTGTTCAGCCGTAAAGATTCACACAGAGAAACTGAAAATACTGCTTTAGTCCCCCCTGTTTCAGGGAAAAAAGGACGTCCGACCCCTTCACGTAAACAGGCCGAGTCCAAGCGTTTACGTCCGCTTGTTCCTGCCGATCGTAAGGCGGCTAAGCGTATTGCACGCGAAAAGCGTAATGAAGCGTATCAACGTGAGCAAGAAGCGCTCATTACTGGTGATGAACGCTATCTGCCGTGGCGGGATAAAGGGCGTGTACGTCGCTGGGTACGCGATTGGGTAGATGCACGTTGGTCATTATCTGAGTTCATTTTGCCTGTGATTTTATTGTTTATGGCAACGATGCTTGCTGTTTCTTTTTTCCCGCAGTACACAACGAATACTCAACTCGCTATTACGATTGCCACAGCTGTCACGTATGGACTTTTTGCCGTGTCTATTATTGAGGGCGTATTTGTGTGGCAGCGCTTGAAGAAGCGACTTATTCAGGCTTTCCCTGATGAAGAAATTCCTCGTGGAACCTGGTTTTATGCTTATTCACGCATGATTATGGCGCGCAGGTGGCGTTCTCCTCGCCCGCAGGTCAAGCGTGACGAATACCCTCAAGTAAAGAAAGGGGCACGTCGCTGATAGTGTGGAGTCGTCATATTAACGTGATGTAATCACAGATTTTCACAGGAAGTACCGTTCAGTTGTGAGCGGTACTTCCCTTATATGAACGATACGAGCGTGTAGACACACTTTTGGTCCTAGATCCTCTTATATTCCTTAGCCGATTCCTTACTCCCATTTTGACTCCCCCTATCTCTGCCTGTTTACGATCTGTAATACACAGCTGCATGTCCCTTTTAGGTATTCGCCTATATTTTGTTTGTTTTTCTGTCCTTCACTTTTGTTATCCACAAGCAGATAAGTGACGTGCTGTCGTATCCACAATCTTTTTTCTTTTCGGAGCTTTCTTGGTTTTCCTACCGTATTTTCATAACAGGAGGGTGAATATGGGAATTTTCGGTCCTGAAAACTGGTTAGAAAAAAACGGTATTTTAACAGTGTTAGCCCCTTGGCTTATCTGCGCAGATTCTTTACTACCGTGGCAGCAATTTCGTCTTTTGCCAGGGAAGCAAGCGGCAGAGCTTTCACAGCGCCTCCCTCAAAGGTATATGGCGACGCAACATCATCGGGCACCCCCACTTGGGAAAATACTGAATGTATCGGCGCAATACACCAATATTTTCCTTGGAGGTTACGTTATTCATTCCCCCATGCCGGATGAAAGTGTGCATGTCACTTCTATGACGCTGTGTTTACCCCAGTCATTTTTATCCTCACTTACCCACAAACAACAAGAAAAATATGACGATGTATGGTTTCACATATGCGCTTACAGTGGTTTTCCTGTTTTCATGTATTCGCATATTCCCGATGAAATCACTACCCATACACATTCTCACCACAAGGAGGTGCGCATATGGAATATATGGTGGGATTAAAATATCAACACCTATATGTTCTCTGAGGCGAAATAGTCACATGTCTTTTTGACAGGTACTCTTATATACATGTTGAGTGCTGCATATTCGTGGTTGTTCCGTACTTTTATTCATAAAACAGATCCTGAATACGCTCATCATCATGGGCTTGGGGCAATTGGTTATGCTGGTAAATTATTACCAACCCGCCGTCTTATGCGTGCCACATTAGGGTATATGCCCACACACAAACGACAAGCAGGCCGTGTTATTACCATCGGTAATCGTATTGTTCCTGGCCGTTTGGGATTGGCAGCAGGTATGGATAAGAATGCTCAAGCCGTCCTCGGTATGACAGCTCTCGGATTTGCTTTCGTTGAAATAGGAACAATTACTCCCCAGCCTCAACCCGGTAATGAAGCACCACGTTTATGGCGCCTCATGGACCATCACGGCCTACGTAATCGCATGGGTTTTAATAACGAAGGGGCACATGCCGCTGCTCAACGATTACGTGAACTGCGTTCCACACGCGAAGGACGTCAGGCAATTGTTGGCGCGAACATCGGCAAGAATAAAATAACACCTGAAGAAGATGCCGCTCAGGATTACCAGACCTGTGCTCGTATTCTTTCTCCATGGGTTGATTTCATTGTCGTTAATGTTTCCTCCCCCAATACCCCTGGCCTACGTAACCTCCAAGCTGTTGAGCATTTACGCCCCATTGTGGAAGCAACTCAGCATGGATGCACTGAAGGAACGACAAGAGATATTCCAATATTCGTCAAAATTGCACCTGACTTAGATGACGAGGACATCATCGCAATCGCCCAACTCACACGGCAAATGCACCTAGCAGGTGTTGTTGCAACAAATACAACAATTGCTCATGATTTAGGCGATGGCGGTGTTTCTGGAAAACCACTGAAAGAACGAGCACTTGAAGTAGTACGCTTACTTGCTTTGCATTTAAGTGATGACCAAATCCTCATTGGTACAGGTGGCATTTTTACCCCTGATGATGCTCTCGACATGCTGGCCTGCGGCGCAGATCTCGTGGAGGCCTTTACTGCTTTTGTTTTCCAAGGCCCATCATGGCCTGGCATGATGAACCGCGCACTTGCACATTACTAAGCCATGTTTATTACGCTTCATGCTGATTCTTTGCATAATCCCGCACAGGAAATACAAGATTTTCTGGCAGATTACACGTCGCTGACAGATGTGAAATTACGTTCACGTCTTGAACCAGAACGCGGCCTTTACATGGCTGAGTCAACAAATGTCATTACTCGTGCTATCGCTGCAGGACATCATCCCCGCTCATTCCTGATGGCGCATAGATGGATTGAGACGCTCACCCCAGTCATATATAAAGCAACTGGCAGTAAAGACGGTGGCGATATTCCTGTTTTTGTTGCAGAAGAAGACGTACTTGAAATGCTCACAGGTTTTCATCTGCATCGCGGTGCGCTTGCTGCCATGCATCGACCTGAACTGCCCTCAGTCAGTGAACTCCTCTCATCTGGCCTTCGTACTGCAGCAAAACCTGCTCAACGTATTGTGATCCTCGAAAACCTTGTCGATCATACAAATGTGGGAGCGATTTTCCGCAGTGCTGCAGCCTTAAATATGGATGCTGTCCTTGTCACACCTTCATGTGCAGATCCGCTGTACCGTCGTTCTGTTCGCGTGTCTATGGGAACGGTGTTCCAAGTCCCATGGACTCGGCTGACACATTGGCCCCATCCCACTATCACTGAATTACATTCCCTTGGGTTTACCGTTGCCGCACTTGCTTTGTCGGAAAAATCTTTATCTCTGGATGATTTTATTACCTCTCCGGCATGCTGTGATCCTCATGCGAGATTAGCTCTAGTTATGGGAACTGAAGGTGATGGTTTAGCACAATCTACCATTGCCGCATGTGATGAGGTCGTGAAAATACCGATGGCTGGCGGAGTTGATTCCTTAAATGTCGCTTCAGCCTCCGCTGTTGCTTTCTGGGCGACACGACATGTAGGCACATGAGTTAAGACCGCTTTCCTTTTCTCATCGACGCGTATAGAGTATTTTGGCTTATTGGCCAAAAGGGACTGCGGACGTTTTTTAGAGGGTTTTTGTGGTTAACGTTTTTGTGCTGTTTGTCCGCTGTTCTTGCGGTTAAGTCGGTGTTGGAGTCGGCTTGAATTGAGGGATAGGGAATCCTCGATGAAAGATCTGCGGTGCAGTAACACAAAAATGAGGTAAGACCACTGCTGGTATGACCACATGAACGGCCAAGACACCCCACATCCGCTCCTACTCCAAAGCTTGTGGGTAAGAACCTGGACGACCTCGCCCGTGAAGTCATTAACGGTACGTGGAGTAACGGTGAAGAACACCATGCTCACCTAAACGCCACCGGATACAACTACGACATGGTGCAAAGCCGAGTCAACGCCAAACTCGGATACTCATTCGTCCTTCAGTAAAACTTACATCGATTTGACATTTTCTGTTGCATGCGCTTTAGCTATTCGGTATATTGAAAATATGTAAAGCATTGGGGCTTTACACATTGGAATCTCAGGAGAATATCATGAAGCTTCCAAAGAAAGCTATCGGAGTTGCGTCTGTGGCAATGTTACTTGGGATGAGCGCTGGAGCTGCTTTCGCTGAGGATCTGTTCGGTGGCGACTGGTACTACGGCACAAATTACGCAACTGGTAACGCGAGCTCGTCTTATTATCATGGCTCACGGTGGCACTGGACATCCATTGGGACGAGTTCTGGGAAATATGAGCGTTCCAACGCCTCTGCAGGTAACACTGCCTCAACATGGCTGTGGCGCACTCCTGGTTCTTCCGTGACGTTTAAAGCTGGCACTTCATCTCAGACTGCTACTTGCTAGTCAAATCGTACGAGGGAGTGTAAGTTGATGCGGCGTTTAGTGGTTTTCTGCGGTGTAGTACTGGGAATGTTGGCTACTTGTATTGGTTTTTTGCAAGCCATTCAGGAAGAAAGCGTGTTACCCCTGGACACTTCCGACGTTGGTTTCATTAACTTCCAGCTTTCTGATATTCCACCTGCTGCCGTAGATGAGCAACTCCAAGAGGTTTCTTCACGGCAGCGGGTGGAAATCTTTCAGCTATCTGGCACTACAGGCATTAAAACTGTAAAAATTATTGCTCGAGGGTTTCCGCAGCCCACTCAGCTAAGCTCAATTACTTGGGTGAATCCCAGTAAAACTGGAGTCCTCCTACCCTCTGCTAATGCTACGGATATTCCACCTTCAGGCGTATATGCACTGAAAGGAACTAAAGAAAATATCGCTGGCTTTAAGCAATGGTTAACTTCTCATGGTGCCGTGCATACTTGGGAACAGTACTCGAGTTTAGAATTACTGCTACTTCCTTTGGCATACCAAGGGGTGATAGCAGTAGTACTGGTCACTGCACTACTTACTTCAATCATTATTATCGGCTGGTTTATTTCTAAACGACGCTCTCAAGTAGTACGGATGCTTAACGGTTATAGCAATCACCAGATTATTATGCGTGATTTGCAAGATTTTATCTTTCCGCTTTTCAGCACTTGCGCATTAAGTAGTATATGCACAGCGATAGTCATATCGTTCTTTAGTGGCCGCATTCTACCTGTGCTTGTAACTGCAGGTAAGATCATCATAGTCGTTACTGCACTGATTGCGGTTTTCAGTTTTATTGTTGCTGTGTTGTCTAGAGTGAAGATTAGCGAGTTCGCACAGCGTAAGCCGCTACCTCTCTCCTTCAGTATTGTTAGTTTCCTGCTACGTATGGCTGTGTTGCTACTGGTATTTACAACTATTCCGCTTACTTTTTATGCTGCGCAGGTTGCTCAGTCAAACTATGTTGCTGCACAAAAAGCTAGTGAGTACTCTGACCTATATACTGCGAACTTTGGAGGTATTGTAGACGAGAACCGGGATTGGAATGCTCATGTAGAAGACTTTGCTAAGCTCGTTACCCAGTTAGAAAATGAGCATAAAATTTTCTACGCGAAGCTCTATCCCGAAGAATCTAACGCAATTAGCGGAATCGGCGTTGATTCAGTGGTGGTGTATAACGAAGATGCCTTCAACCTTTTCTATGCTGATCAAACCGCTGATTTACGTGAAGTACCCGCGTCGTCTCTTTCTGCACAAACGCTATCTTCCCTCGGATTATCGGCAGAGGATTTGCGTGTTTTCCTGCCAGAAGAATCCCAAGCGGTTATCGGCGTGCGTGGCACCGGACTGTTCCAGGTCGCCCAAAACCCCGTTATTATTGTGGTGCCACAGGTAAGTAAGGTACATAACGGAGATTTGTTGATGAGTCACGCGACTACCGGCGCGGTAATTTTTACTGATTCAGATGATCTTTTGAAGTCTACTTCGCAGATTGGGTTGAACCTGACCTTTGATAATATTCGCGATAAGAACTCGGTTTATGCTTCCGATCAACGCTTAGCCTACCAGGTGTCACTCTTTACATTGACTATCCTTATGGTTTCATTCCTAGCATCAACGTTAGTTTCCGCCCTGATATATGCAAACAGACGCAGGCGCGCAAAGTTTCCCCTTTATCTCAACGGAGCCAGCTGGGCGATACTCTTCCGAGTTCCACTGGTAACTGACTTCCTTGGTTTAGTACTCGCACTCACGTTATCGCTAGTAATTGCATATGCCCTAAGCGTTAATCAACCTGCGTTTCTTATAGCAACTGTGATAGTTTTCGCTCTTATTTCTTTTTTCATTTATCGCCGTACTATACGTAAAGCCATGCTTTCCTTAGCCATTAGAAAGGTGGACTACTAATGGGGTTAGAAGCTAATGACCTGTCAATGAAAATTGGGGCGCGCACCCTGTTTCACGGTATTTCCCTGCAGTGTCCTAACGGGAGTAGCCTGGCGATAGTCGGTGAATCAGGCGTGGGGAAAACCACCTTACTTAATATGCTCGCCCTCATCCTCCCTACAAGCGCGGGAAGCATCTCATTTGACGGGGTGGAAGCGCAAGCATGGAACGAACGAAAAATCCGAAAATTCTGGAAGGAAAAAGTTTCGTTTATTCTTCAAGACGCTGGCCTAGATGACAGCGAAACCGTCGGCTACAACATTACGCTTAAACACGGTTTACGGCGGTCACACAAAGATGAGAAAGCCCGTGCTGCTGCGCAGCAAGTGGGGCTTGCAGACCGTTTAGAATCACAAATCGTGGAGCTAAGCGGTGGCGAGCAACGCCGCGTAGCTATTGCCCGCGCGATCTATAAACAAGCAGACTATCTATTCGCTGACGAACCGACCGCCTCACTAGACGACACCAATCGGCAGCTGGTACAAGACTTACTTTTAGAACAGGTAGCAAAAGGAGCCACAGTTATTATCGCAACACATGACTTAACACTAGCCGCCGCCTGCGATCAGACCTATACACTCACGAAAATCTAAACACCTATCCCAAATACTTGTGCTAACCAGACTTCTGTCATTAGACATGTAAACTGCGCTTGAGGCCATAATAAGCGTCTAAAGAAAGTGCCATGATACATATAAGTTTTGGCAACGGGGATGAACACCAACACCACCTGGGCAGTCTGCATGACCAAGTTCAAGCACGAGTCAACGCCAAACTCGGATACTAAACCCTAGCAATGCCTACCCTTTTGAGGCTCCACGCTAGCCCTCTTCCCATCCGCGGGAATGAGGGAAGACGTGGAGCCTCTTTTTTATTTCCCCCAACAAAGGGGGTTATAAAACCTGTGGTCTCAAGGCCTTACTGACTTATTGTCCATTT
>NZ_JAJNRP010000009.1:0-80704 GCF_021083625.1 Schaalia sp. lx-100
CCGGAAGCTAAGCCCTACAGCGCCAATGGTACTGCACTCGACAGAATGTGGGAGAGTAGGACACCACCGCAACCAACCAACAAGAAGGGGGGGCAACCACACTACTGTGGCTGCCCCCCAAACACACGCGCGAACAAAACAGGCGGACAGGCTGCTCGTGAAACACTGACACAAACAGCTTCGATGACCGACCCCACAGGCAGCACACAAGCGAACAAACGTGGAACAAACACGCGGCAAACACGCGAAGAAGCAAACACGCGCGCATACAAACAGACTGTGCGGACAACAAACAAACACGCGCGCGAGTAAACTCAAATGGCCAACATATATCTTTCAAATCAATGGGTGTGGGTTCCCTTCAAATGCTGCTGTTTGTGCTGAGCGTGTGGTGCGTCTGAAAGCTATAACCGGTGCCCTGCTTGCCTCTTTAGCTCCCCTGGCGAGGGCTTGCAGGTCGGTTGTCCTGTGCTCGTACTCCGGCCCTCAAAACATTCAGTTGTAGCGTCAAAAGGTTCAATGCAGGTTATTCCTCTGCGTTTTAGAGGAGTGAATAGAGTGGAAAGCGAAGCCTAGAAAGCCACAACCAATCGAACCAAGAGTAACCCTATTTTCATTAACTACTCTCACTGAGTTCTGACCTTATGCATGACGATTTATGAAAAGACATAACAAATGATTCTTACTACCCCCCCACGGCAGGTATAAACCCCTACTGACTGAGTTAATTTTGAACAGAATTAATTTCATCATCCTGCATAAGAAATGAAAATTTTCTGAGAAAAACCTGTAACCAGCTTTCTTGTGAGGACGTAGCATCTTAAAACAGATAACGTTGTCTTAGAAAACAGCATCATGAACAGAGAGAAAATGCGACCAATGCGCGATAAACATTTTAATGGAGTGAAAACCGCGCTCCTTCTCGGTGGAATGTGGGGACTCCTCTTACTTATCGGCGGATTTATTGCCCGCAGTACTCAGAATATGATGTGGATATACATTTTTGCGGCCGTGGGAGTTCTGTCAACAGCATGGTCATATTGGAACAGTGCGACTATTGCCCTGCGCTCGATGAATGCGCGTCCAGCCTCAGAGCACGAGTACCCTCACCTACATGCCATGATAAAAGAACTTGCCGCAGAAGCCGGACAGCCTGTGCCATCTATATGGATCGCTCCAACACTTACCCCAAATGCCTTTGCAACGGGGCGTAACCCACGTCATGCGGCTGTGTGCTGTACAGAGGGTATTATGCGAATCCTTGGCGAGAGGGAGCTTCGTGCGGTCCTTGGGCATGAGCTTATGCATGTATATAACAGGGATATTTTGACCTCATCAATCGCTGCAGCTATGGCAGGTATCGTGACCTCTGTTGCACAGTTTTTATTCTTCTTTGGAGGAAACACACGGCGTGACGATAATTCAGGTGTAGGAGCCGTGGGAGCGATTTTTGCCGCATTTCTGGCACCAATCGCTGCAAGCCTCATCCAATTTTCCATTTCACGTACACGAGAATTTGATGCAGACGAAGATGGGGCGCGTTTAGCGCGCGATCCTTTAGCTTTAGCCTCTGCTTTACGTAAATTAGAATCAGGAACTGATGCGGTGCCCCTGCCGGCTACACCTGCCCATCAAAATGTGGCCGCAATGATGATTGCCAATCCGTTCAGAGGCAGTGGTTTGAATCGTCTATTTTCAACTCATCCACCAATGGATGAACGTATTGCCCGACTTGAAAAAATGGCTGGATATTAAAATAAGGACTCGATAACTGCGTGCGAAATACTGAATCTGAATATCTGTGAGGATAAATATTATGTTCTCACAGATATTTTCATATCACTAAAATAGAGTGGTTTATATATTTATATGTGTGATATTATATTTAGTAATACAGATATTCTTATAAGTGAAGATATTTACTGAAAGTAAAATTCATTTGGGGTTTAGTATCCTGAGAATTTGAATATAAATAGACAAGATTTGAGCCTATTATAAGAACATAATGAATGAAAAATTTGCTTGATAAAAGCTATCATTCACTCATGAAATTTCCGATATATTTTATTTTTCTCATGGAATGTATGACTTATCATATAAAAATATTCGCACTACTCAACCTAAGAGTAGTGCGAATACTGATAAAAAATTCAGTAGGGTAATGAAGAATATTATATAGGACTCATATTTATATTCCATCACCCTGCAGCATAAAACTAACGGTAATTAACGAATTGTAAAGCTGCGTCGAGTTTTTCTCCTTCAGGGCCTTTAAGAAGGGCAATCACGGCCTGTAAATCATCCCGTGATTTTGATGAAACACGTATCTCATCGCCTTGGATCTGGGCTTTAACACCTTTGGGACCTTGATCGCGAATAATTTTTGTGATTTGTTTCGCGATATCTTGTGGAATTCCTTCACGTAAAGGTGCAGCAAGTTTATAAATCTTGCCAGAAGCCTTAGGTTCACGGTCCTTGAGGTCAAGCGCTTTTAAGGAAACGCCACGACGAAATAGTTTGGACTGAAGCACGTCAACAATCGCCATGATGCGTTCAGGAGTATTTGCCTGCATCTCGACAATGTCACCTGACAGGTGAATTTCTGCATCGACACCTCGGAAATCGTAACGCTGTCCTATTTCTTTCGCCGTTTGGTTGACAGCATTATCAACTTCTTGACGGTCAAGTTTTGAGACGATATCAAAAGAAGAATCGGCCATAACAGTTCCTTTCCGAATGGGTGATATTGCGTCCTTAGGTGAATATATCCTATGCACACTTGTTGCGATTATTGTGATGTACCTCGTATATGGGCAAAGCGATTGGCATTCAGACATTAAAATCTGCTATTCTTCCACGGCACCGTTAATTTAGCGGAGCATGGCGGGATTCCCGAGTGGCCAAAGGGAGCTGACTGTAAATCAGCCGCGGAATGCTTCGGGGGTTCGAATCCCTCTCCCGCCACCATCTCAGGCAACTGAGAGGACGTGTGAGTTCATTCTCATAGGTAAAATTGCGCCAGCAGTTTCCTGTGGGTTAAGCTACTCGTCGTTGCCCCGATAGCTCAGTCGGCAGAGCATCTCCATGGTAAGGAGAAGGTCAAGGGTTCGATTCCCTTTCGGGGCTCTGGTTGCGGCCGTGAGCCGCTACCGCTGCGGCGGGGTAGCTCAGCTGGTCAGAGCGCACGACTCATAATCGTGAGGTCGCGGGTTCGAGCCCCGCCCCCGCTACCATCAATAAAGGAACGTGCGCAGCACACAGACACCAAGTGAGGAATCGACATGGCGAGCAAATCGCAGGATGTACGCCCCAAGATCACTCTGGCCTGCTCGGAGTGCAAGGAGCGCAATTACATCACCAAGAAGAACCGACGCAACACACCTGATCGCTTAGAGCTAGCGAAATATTGCCCGCGTTGCCGTAAATCAACGACTCATCGCGAGACTCGCTGATTACATTTCTTCTGATCGGAAACCCCTGTGACAGCTACATGTCACAGGGGTTTCTGACGCGCACACTAATTAATGCAATAGGCGCATATGGGCTTGTATGACAAATTCGGCTTATATAAGACAGGTCAGGGCCTATACGGATCTTCGGTTTTAGGTAGCTTCTAGGAGAAGATCCTGTTAAAGGAAACTCCTGTTTACTTTGCCTGCGTATATGAGTGCGTGGATACGATAATTGCGGAAATGTGTGGAACCGTATCCGATGTCTTTAATGATCCTGCCACCATATCTTTCAGGCATTGACACATGCAATCTTCACGTAGCGTAGAACCACTGAAACTCACCATCTGCACATCAAAAATCATGTAACCACATAGCTAACAGGAGCTCATACACGTGCATAACCTTGACTCTACCTACACTGCTCGCAGAGCAGCCATCGGATGTCTTGCCGTTTTTGCCACGCTTGGTTTTGTCATAGCAACATGGCTGTCACGATTACCAGCAGTTCGTGACGCCCTTGAACTTTCACCAGCACGAATCGGAACCCTTCTGCTGATAGGCTCCTTCGGCTCATTAATTGCACTTGCCCTGACCGGCCCACTGATCGGACGATACGGACCACGTCAGATTGTCCGTGCCGGAGTAAGCGTGTGGGCCTGTGGAATGTCACTGGTTGCTTCAGCTGTTGCCATACACAGTGAAAACCTGATCTCCGTTGGGCTTGTGATCCTCTCATGTGGCATATCAATGTGGGGCGCTGCCATGAATGTTGAAGGTGGCTATATTGAAAAAGCCCTCAAACGATCATTCCTGCCAAAACTACACGCCCTATTCTCTTTCGGAACAGTATGCGGTGCAGCTGCCGGGGCAGGACTTGTCCACCTTGGAATACCCGTCGTTATGCACCTCGTCGCTAACGTGTGTATCGGATTAGTAACCGTATGGGGAATGTCCTCCTTTTGGATCCTCATGACAGATATCTCTCCTCATGAATCACAGATAACGACCGCTCAAGAAACCGATAAAACACCCCTGAAAACACCTGCCCTTACCGCTGCTCATTCACGTGCTCAGGTAAGTCAAGGGAAAGTTCGATACGCCTGGAAAGAAAAAACAACGGTGTGTATCTCCATCATGGTGCTGTGTGCCGGATTAATGGAAGGAGCCGCAAATGATTGGCTTGCCTTATCAATGATTGACGGCTACGAATTTTCTGAAGGCAAAGCATCACTCACCCTAGCTTTTTTCCTCCTCACGATGATGACGGTGCGTTTAAGCTCAGAAAAACTCCACATACGTTTCGGAGTCGCGCCACTCCTGCGCGTCCTGCTGCTGCTTGCCTGTGGGGGACTTCTACTCGTAGCTGCTGCCCCACACTGGGGGCTAGCAATGATAGGCGTGACATTATGGGCAATAGGAGCAGCACTGATATACCCCTCGGCTGCTTCTGCGCTCTCTCAAGACCCCTACATGACAGCAGCGCGACTTTCTGTTCTTTCAACAATTAACTATGGGGCCTTCCTTATCGGACCACCTGTTTTGGGATGGATTGCTGAACACATTGGTTACGCGCAAGCAATGGCTTTTCTTGTTCCCAGTGTGCTGATAGGAATGCTTTTCACGCGGTGGCTACCTGACGGCGCACGCATAACGGGAAAGAACGTATAAGCTCATACGCGAGTAAAATGAATAATGTTGAACACAACAGGTAGGACTCACATAAGGTGTTGTGCTACCAACGTGAATAGGATGCGCATGACTTCCATACTTCCCGCAGGCACTACAGCAGGGCGAACCCCCGTTGAACTAGCAGACCTGACAACCTTACGTGTCGGCGGTCCGGTACGCCTCCTTCTTGAGGCTGATACCACCGAAGAATTTATAGAAGCACTGCGGGAAACAGATGAAAAGAAACAGCCCCTTTTAGTCCTTGGCGGCGGATCAAATCTGATTGCTTCGGACGAACCCTGCGACCTCGTAGTTATCCGCAACAGGTACACCCATGTGCAAACTCGTGAACATCACGATGGAACAACACATGTGACAGCAAGCGCGGGAATGCCGTGGGATGAATTTGTGCACTGGACCCTCAGTGAAGGTTTCAGCGGTTTAGAAGCGCTCTCAGGCATCCCAGGAACAGTTGGAGCAGCTCCCGTTCAAAACATCGGGGCTTACGGTTATGAAGTATCAGATAACCTAGTCAGTATCCGCGCATGGGATCGTATCTTGAGCAAAGAAGTTGACATCGCAGCAAAAGACCTCGGTCTGCGCTACCGCAGCTCTATGATGAAACGCGCCTGCGAAAGAAAAAACCATGAAGAATACTCGTGGGGACCAACAAGTCGATGGGTGGTGACATCAGCGACTTTTGCTCTGACCCGTTCGGACCTTTCCAGCCCCATCCGCTACGCAGAACTTGCCCGCCATATTGGGACTGAAAACGGGGAAAGAACAAGAGCAAAAGACCTACGAAATGCCGTACTTCACGTGAGACAAAACAAAGGAATGGTTCTTGACCCATTTGACCATGACACTTGGAGTGCAGGTTCTTTCTTCACAAATCCCTTACTGACACCTCAAGAAGCTGAAACTCTTTTACCTCCCGATGCACCATGTTTCCCTGGGCGAGGTGAAGATGCAGGATATGTGAAAACATCGGCTGCATGGCTTATCCAACATAGCGGTATGTTCAAAGGATGGGCTCCACAAGAAATATGCGATGCAGATGGGAAGCCGCGCGCTTCACTGTCAACAAAGCATGTCCTCGCACTAACAAATAGAGGCCATGCCACTGCTGCTGACCTTGAATTCCTCGCACGTTCTGTGCGCACTACAGTGCAAGAACACTGGGGTATCACGCTACAGCCTGAACCTGTGGCTGTCGGTATCCGCTGGTAAACAAACAGAGAAATAAGCCGAGAAACAACGTTGGCTTAAACGGTGTTGACTTATTTTATATCCGGCTGCACGGACGTAGGAGGAGCCGCTAGCCACGCGTCTATATCGGCATGCCATTGGCGTTGCGAAAACTCGTCAGCGATACATGCGTCAATAGAATGGTGAGCCAGCACAGCAAGTTGAGCATCAGAAAAACCATGAATATCCCGTGCTGCCGCGTACTGCGCCAATAAACGCGAATGGAAAAGTAATGGATCATCTGCTCCCAAAGCCACAGTGGCTCCTGCCTCCATCAAAATAGGCAGCGGAACTTGAGACAAATCGTGATACACGCCAAGATGCACATTTGAAGCAGGACATACTTCAAAAGCAACCCCTTGGTCCACCAAAAAATGTAAAAGATCACGGTCTTCGCTGGCACGTACACCATGACCGAGCCTACGTGGAGCCAATGTATCCAATACATGACGCACAGAATCAGGCCCCAAAAGTTCCCCGCCATGAGGAGTAGATACAAGACCTGCATCGCGTGCAATACGGAATGCGTGAGCGAAAGCGGAAGTCTCCCCCACACGCTCGTCGTTTGATAAGCCGAAACCTACCACTTCACCAGGACCAGTACCCGCATATTGGGCGGCTAAGCGAGCTAAAGTGCGAGCGTCAAGTGGGTGACGTGTACGGGAAGCAGCCACAATGATAGACACCTGCACGCCCGTCGCATGACTGGCAGCACGAGCCTCATCTAAAACAATTTCCAATGCAGGGGTTAAACCTCCGACCCAAGGGGCGTAAGAAGTAGGATCCACTTGCATTTCGAGGCGAACAGATCCCTCAGCAGCTTCATCTTCGGCGGCTTCACGCACAATGCGCCTCATCGCAGTTTCTGAACGCACAAGAGCGCGAGCGCAATCATAGGAGCGTTGGAAACGGAACCAACCTCGGGCGTCGGCGGGCACAGTGAGCGGATCAAGGTCTAACAGGTGTGCAGGCAGACGTGCTCCCTGTTCACGCGCCATGTCGATAAGCGTGCCTGGCCGCATGGCCCCGGTGAAGTGCAAATGCAAATGAGCTTTCGGTAAGGTGCGTAGGTCACGACGACCCAGGGGAGTATCAGGCGGAACTGTCAGTGAAAGATGCATTAGTGTGTGTGGAGCCAAAGAAGAATGTCACGAATAATTCCAGGTCCCTCAACTTCTTGAAGAACTTCATGCCGAGCACCATCCACAAGACGTAGGTGAGCATCCCCATTACCTGCAGCAGTTGCACCATCAATAAGCTGACGTGATGCTTCAGGAGCGGTTAAGCGATCCTCAGTACCATGGAATATGAGTGTGGGTACGCTCAGGTGTGCGCAGCGTTGCAGAACCTCATCGCCTTGAACAACCATTGTGCTAGCAGTAAGTAAAGGAACTGGACCGTGATAGCACAAAGGATCCGCGTCAAAAGCCCTCTGCACATCAGGGTTACGTGAGAGAAGGGATGATTCAGGGGTTCGTTTAGTGAGGGCAACGGGTAAGCCCGGAACATACCGAGCTGCTGATAAAAGTGAACGTGCAACCTCGGCAGGAACAGCTGGGAGCGGACGTAAAGCAGGCCCTGTGAGGACAACGCCGCTGAGATTTTGCGGATGCAAAATAGCTGACGCAACAGATATGAGGCCACCCATGGAATGCCCAAAAAGAAAAAGATGAGAGGTACGTGACTGCTGGAGAACCTGCTGACGCGCACGTGAATGGTCACGAATAAGTTTTCCTACATCGACACATGAGCGTGGCCCCCCAGATTTCCCATGCCCGTAGAAATCATAGTAAGCAACATCGTAACCATCACGTTGGAGAGCATCGTGAAAAAAAGTGTAACGCCCTTGATGTTCGCCGTATCCGTGGGCAACAAGAACAATTCCGCGTGGATTTTCCGTGTCAGCAAAACGAGTGACAATCTGCATGAACCTATTGTGTCAGGTTGCATGAATATTTGAGGGAAGTAAGGGCCGGTGTGTGTATTTACGACTGTTCTATTGCTCTGTTGTGGACAGGAACAGGTCGAAAAGAAAAAAGAATAGCTCTGTGAGGCTGTGCCCGTGCTGCCTTGCCTAACAAAAACAGGGAGGTAAAGCATCAACACTTTACCTCCCCGGAATTTGGGTTTTGACTGATGTTCAGTGCGCCTGTGAAAGTAAGTCTTGAATACGCCCGACACCTTCTACGAGGTCTTCATCTGAAAGTGCATATGACAGGCGGATAAAACCTGACGGACCAAATGCTTCACCAGGAACAACAGCAACCTCCACCTCGTTAAGAATGAGGTCAGCAAGTTCGGCACTTGTTGTTGGCACATGACCGCGGATAGAGCGGCCAAGTATATTTTTAACATTCGGATAAGCGTAGAAAGCGCCTTTAGGCGTTGGCACTTCTAAACCATCAATTTCACGCAACATTGACACCATTGTGCGGCGGCGGCGATCAAATGCTTCACGCATGGAATACACTGCGTCTAATGAACCTTCAACGGCAGCAAGAGCCGCGCACTGAGCGACATTTGACACATTTGATGTGAGGTGCGTCTGGAAAGAAGTCGCTGCTGCAATGATGTCCTGAGGTCCAATCATCCAACCTACACGCCAACCAGTCATCGCATATGTTTTGGCGACACCGTTGAGAACGAGTGTGTGATCTGCAAGTTCTGGTACCAATTGAACGATATGAGCGGGCGTGGCATCTTCATACAACAGGTGCTCATAGATTTCGTCCGTGATAACCCAAATACCGTGCTCCAGTGCCCATTGACCAATGGCTGTGGTTTCTTCGGGGGTGTACACAGTGCCGGTGGGATTAGAAGGGGAACAATGCAGAAGTAGTTTCGTGCGGGGAGTGCGAGCGGCTTCCAACTGCTCAACAGTTACTTTGTAATCTTGATCTGCGCCAGCGAATACTTCGATAGGAATACCGCCAGCGAGTTTGATAACTTCAGGGTAGGTCGTCCAATAAGGAGTGGGCAATATTGCTTCATCACCGGGGTTCAGGAGTGCTGCAAAAGCTTGGAAAACCGCTTGTTTACCACCATTGGTGACAAGGACTTGACTGGCAGATACTTCATAACCTGAATCACGCAGAGTCTTAGTAGCAATAGCTTCACGTAAGGCCGGCAAACCTGCAGCGGGAGTGTAGCGGTGCATAGCGGGATTTTGAGCAGCAGCCACCGCAGCTTCAACGATGGGGGCTGGAGTAGCAAAATCGGGTTCACCCGCGCCGAAACCAATAACGGGACGCCCTTGAGCTTTCAAAGCTTTAGCGCGTGCATCAACGGCTAAAGTTGCAGAAGGAGTAATGGCAGCAAAACGATCGCTTACGCGAGAGTGTGAAATTGATGTCATAGGAGTATCGTCCCATGCTTGCGCGATCTTTGGAATAAATACGGGAATAAATATCAGATAACGGTCGCTTGAGTTTTTTATGGAGAGGGCGTAAATAGGCGAAAAATAAACTTCTTGCTTTGTGAGGAAGTGAAATGAGTTGGACAGGCGCAGAATTAATGTTTAGAATCTAGCGGGCGGGTGATATAAGCCGTATTCGTCGAATATGACTTTCATTCGCAACAGGGCAGTGGCGCAATTGGTAGCGCACCGGTCTCCAAAACCGGCGGTTGTGGGTTCGAGTCCCGCCTGCCCTGCGATTTATATAGCATGATATAATCATGAGCCTTTGTCAGAAGCGTAAAGGGAGAACCTGAATGAGCGACATTGAAGCTGCAGGTGGCGAAATGGTCCGTAAAGATCGGACTAAAACTGCTGCCACCCGTTCGCGCGGTTCTGCTCGTTCTGAGCAAGAAGCTCGGCCAGGCCTGTTCCGTCGCCTCATCATTTACATCAAGCAGGTTATTGCTGAAATGAAAAAGGTGACATATCCGGGTCGGCGTGAAACCTGGACATATTTTACGGTCGTGGTTGTATTTGTTGTCTCAATCATGATTTTCACGGGGCTCGTTGACTTTGGATTCGGTAGACTGACTGCATTGATCTTCGGATGATCCCGAAAGACCCGCCGGCAGGAAACTGCAGGCGGGTTTCTTCTACGGGCGCCCGCGATTGCCCTACCCAGACACTCAGGAGGAATGTCATGAGCGAGGACATCACCACTCCCGCTGTTGAAACAGAAGAAGACATCATGGCTGCGCAAGAAACAACTGATACTGAAAATGCTGTGCAAGCAGATGCCGCCGTCACTGGTGACGCTGAACTGACTACAGAATCTGTCAACGAGGATACGCAAGAGGTTGCGTCTGCGGCAGAGGTCGATCCAATCGAAAAACTGCGTCAAGACCTTTACCGTATGCCCGGTGACTGGTATGTGCTTCACACCTACTCTGGGCATGAACGTAAAGTAAAAACGAATCTTGAACAGCGTATTGCAACACAGAATATGGAAGATTCCATTTTCGCTGTTGAAGTACCTGACGAATACGTGATGGAATACCGTGGAACAGCGAAGAAGCGTGTACGCCGCGTTCAAATTCCTGGATACGTCATTGTATGTATGGATTTCAATGAAGCGTCATACCGTGTGGTGAAAGATACTCCTGCGGTGACCGGTTTCGTAGGCGATCAACACCATCCTGTTCCTTTGTCGATTGATGAGGTTGTCGCTTTGCTGACACCGAATGTTCTTGAAGCTGCAGCTACACAGGCCAAGAATGGTCCTGCACCGGTTCAGCATGTGCGTGTTGCCTACGAAGTGGGTGAGATCGTCACAGTGACAGACGGCCCATTTGAAACGATGACAGCCACTATTTCAGAGATCATGCCGGAAACTCAGAAACTGAAAGTTCTGGTGACGATCTTTGAACGTGAGACTCCTCTGGAACTTGGTTTTGACCAAGTTCAAAAGCTTGAGAAGTGAAGTGTCACACCTAGACTTGGGGAAGTGGCACTGAGAGGTTTAGAATCACAGTCTGTGTGATTTGGGCGCATTGTGCCCGTCACACGACGTTGCAGTATTCGCTGCAACGCGGAAATACAAAGAAAGACCCGAAAAATGGCACCGAAGAAAAAGGTCACTGGCCTTATCAAGCTGCAAATCGCGGCTGGTAGCGCCACTCCTGCACCGCCGGTCGGTCCCGCACTGGGCCAGCACGGCGTCAACATTGTTGAATTTACGAAGGCATACAACGCTGCAACTGAATCGCAGCGTGGTTCTATCGTTCCGGTTGAAATTACCGTGTACGAGGACCGTTCATTCACCTTCGTCCTTAAGACACCACCGGCCTCAGAAATGATTAAGAAGGCTGCTGGTTTGCAGAAGGGTTCAGGTCGTCCGAACACTGAAAAGGTCGGTAAGATCACCGACGCGCAGGTTCGTGAAATCGCTCAGGCCAAACTTGTTGACCTAAATGCGAATGACATTGATGCTGCTGCAAAGATCATCGCCGGCACTGCCCGTTCCATGGGCATTGTGGTGGAAGACTAATCGACCGTAAAACCCCTGTGGTAGGGCAGGCGCTGCCCGGAAAACCACGACTGCAAGGAGAAGAAGCAGAATGACGAAGCGCTCTAAGGGCTACCGCGCAGCGGCGGAAAAGATTCACGCTGGCGAAATTTATGCCCCGCTTGCTGCCATGCAATTGGCAAAAGAAACCACCGTCACCAAGTTTGATTCCACCGTTGAGGTTGTACTTCGACTGGGTGTTGATCCTCGTAAAGCGGACCAGATGGTTCGTGGCACTGTTTCCTTGCCGCACGGCACCGGTAAGACCTCTCGGGTCTTGGTCTTTGCCGTAGGCGAGCGTGCACAGGAAGCAATTGACGCTGGCGCAGATGAAGTTGGCGGCGATGAGCTGATTGAAAAGGTAGCTAAGGGCTACACCGATTTTGACGTAGCTGTTGCTACCCCTGATCTCATGGGTAAGGTTGGTCGCTTGGGCCGTGTCCTTGGTCCTCGCGGTTTGATGCCAAACCCCAAGACCGGCACTGTGACCATGGATGTTGCTAAGGCTGTGCGTGAAATCAAGGGTGGCCGTATTGAGTTCCGTGTGGACAAGCACGCGAACTTGGCTTTCATTGTGGGTAAGTCCTCCTTCGAAGCAACTCAGCTGGCTGAGAACTATGCTGCGGTTCTTGAAGAAGTACTGCGTTTGAAGCCTGCAAGCGCAAAAGGCCGTTACATTTCTAAAGGAACCGTTTCCACTACCATGGGACCGGGTATTCCGTTAGATATTACCAAGACACGTAATCTTGCCTCTGCAGATGCCTCCTGAGGTATTGGCAAACTGATGTGTTGTCGCCCTGCTCGCATATGAGCAGGGCGACAGTCTTTTTCCTCAAAAGAACGAAAACTATTTACCTACATGAGTGGAAGCACGCGAATTTTCTGCGGCCAAAAAATGATTTTGTTCGTGAATTTGCTCGTAGCATATGCGAGGGGAATTTTCTTGGGCGTATCTTAAGGGCAGTACGAGAGCCTCTAATATGAGGCGCTTCATAGGGGAGCGAGTGGGCGAATGCACAGGCTTTCTGTTTGGCTTACGAAAATATGTCAGATAGACTTCTAAGTGCCGAAGACCGTCGGATCTTCAGGAAACTGAAGCCAAGTGCGAATGCTTCCGACGCAGGTGAGTGAATTACCTTTTCAGGTAAAGTGGACTTTTGTGCCCGACACGATCCTGCGTGTCGGGTTTTTTCACGTCTGGCGGTACATAACTGGAAGGAGGACCATGGCGAGGTCTGACAAGGTAGCAGCGGTTGCTGAACTCGTGGAGCGTTTCCGCGCGTCTGATGCCGTTTTGCTCACCGAATATCGCGGCCTAACTGTGGCGCAGCTCAAGCAGCTCCGTCGTGGTTTGGGCTCCAACGCGAACTACGCCGTGGTGAAGAACACGCTGGCGACGCTGGCGGCTCGGGAAGTCGGTCTTGACTTCTTGGCCGAAGACCTGAACGGTCCAACAGCTATTGCTTTTGTTTCTGGCGATCCTGTGGAAGCCGCCAAAGCATTGCGTGATTTTGCCAAGGAAAACCCCGCACTAGTCGTGAAGTCTGGTGCGATGGACGGTTCGCAACTGTCCGCGGAAGCAGTAAAGAAACTTGCTGATCTTGAATCCCGTGAAGTCCTGCTTGCTAAGGCTGCAGGTGTCCTCAAGGCTAAGATTTCGCAGGCTGCCTACGCATTCAATGCTCTGCCCTCCAAGGCAGTGCGCACTATCGATGCCCTGCGTGAAAAGCAGAGCGAAGCGGCCTGACTACGTGACAGGCCCCGCATGGACTCTCCCGAATCCACTGCGGATCTCACAACTAATCTGCTGTCCTAGCAGGCCAAAGAGGAAGGATGCCACTCATGGCAAAGCTCTCCAACGAAGAACTTATCGAATCTTTCAAGGAAATGTCCCTTATCGAACTCTCTGAGTTCGTGAAGCTCTTCGAAGAGGTATTTGACGTTACCGCTGCTGCTCCTGCCGCTGTTGCAGTTGCTGCTCCTGCAGCTGCTGAAGCTGAAGCTGCTGAAGAAAAGACCGAATTCGAGGTTGTCCTCGAAAGCGCTGGCGACAAGAAGATTGCTGTCGTCAAGGCTGTTAAGGCTCTCACCGGCCTCGGTCTGAAGGAAGCCAAGGACCTGGTTGACGGCGCACCTTCAACCGTCTTTGATGCAGCAAAGAAGGAAGACGCTGAAAAGGCTAAGGCTGAAATCGAAGCCGCTGGCGGTACAGTTACCCTCAAGTGATGCTTCAGATATCAGTACCTTACTGATATCGCTGATTGCCTGACAATGGCCTAGGGACTACACGGTTCCTAGGCCACTGTTTTATTTGCCTAAAGCTACACAAGGATTAATGGCCCACAGAACGCCTGCCTAAAGCCCGTAGCGCAAGAAAGGAACCCTTTCCTGAGGTGAGTACGGATGTATTTATGAGAACTCTGTAAGCATGTACTCATATGAAAGTGAAACGATCTGTCAAGGGCCTGCCACTTTGCAGAAGTATGCCGAAATAAACCTACAGAGTCGATAGCTTCGCCTGACCTGAATAATCCGGCATATGCAGGGAAAAGAAGAACCATCACACCCATCAACGCCTCCCCTGAAAGCAGCATGAAGCATGTAGATCTGCACGAGGATGAATGCGCTAGCAGGTCCTACACACAGCCTTTTTATGTGACGAAGCACTACTAAAAAAATACCGTGTGTCCGAAATGCGGGAATACCGGCCAAAATTACTAAAAAATAGGGCAGAAATCTGACAACTAGCACTCTTTTTCGTACTCTTTCATCTGTGGCCATCACTGTGGCCTTTGACTATCAACAGAATGAGGTTTAGACATGTCAGTCAACCGCACCGAACTTGTTGCCAAGATTGCTGAACGCACTGGTCTGACCAAGGTTCAGGCAGATGCTGCTCTCGCTGCTTTCCAGGATGTCTTGGTTGAGTCCTTAGCCGCTGGCGAAGCTGTTAAGGTAACCGGACTTCTGGCTGTGGAGCGTGTGGAACGCGCCGCCCGCACGGGACGTAACCCGCGCACCGGTGAAGAAATCCAGATTCCTGCAGGCTTTGGTGTCAAGCTCTCTGCTGGCTCCACTTTGAAGAAGGCTGTCTCTGCCTGATTCCTTGTTGCCATACTTTCACTGTGCTCGCTTTTAACCGAAAGCGGGCACAGTGTTTTATGCAGATAAGTAACGCAAACCAGCGCACATATGAAGCCGCTACATCCGGGTTCCTTTAGGCCTATGTCCCTGCCTTTCTTTGAAGAAAAACATCACTATGTGGGCATTAAGACATGCGAAAAGAGGGAAAAGACCCCATGTGGAATATATGTCACACGATTGTCAGAAGGTAAGTGATTATTTTCTCCCTACCCCCCGGCTAACTAAGTACTAGGCTAAAGACAGCAATGCAGTTATCGACGACGAGGAGTGTGCCACATGCGTATTGCTATACTTCCAGATGAAAAAACTATTGCACGTGTTGCCGCGGACCGCATTGAAGCGCTTTACACACGTAAACCTCACTTTGTTCTGGGACTAGCGACAGGTTCAACACCACTACCCTTATACGCTGAACTTGTTGAACGCTATAACGCAGGACGCATATCCTTTGCCCACGTCAGTTCCTACAACCTTGATGAATATATTGGGCTACCTGAAGACCACTACGAAGGCTATGCGAATTTCATTCACCGCAACCTCGTAGACCTCGTTGACTTTGCTGAAGGCGCAGCACACGGACCAAACGCCTGGACAGGCGACAGTCATGCCGCTGCCGCTGCATATGACGAAGCAATCCGTGCAGCCGGTGGCATTGACCTGCAAGTCCTCGGAATAGGCTCTGACGGCCATATTGGTTTCAACGAGCCAGCAGGTTCATTGAGCTCACGTACACATGTGGGTGTACTCACCGAACAAACACGACGTGATAACTCACGCTTCTTTGAAGGCAACCTTGATGCGGTTCCAACCCATTGCATCACACAAGGGCTGGGCACCATCATGGAAGCTCGTGAAAACCTCATGATCGCTACCGGTGAAAATAAAGCAGAAGCCGTGAAAGAACTCGTTGAAGGACCAATCTCAGGACGCTGGCCAGCAACAATCCTCCAAATGCACAACAACACCATTGTTTTGCTAGATGAAGCAGCAGCTTCACGTTTGGACATGAAAGATTTCTACCGCGAAGTGTGGGAGAAAGAACAACTGCCTCTCTAAAGCGGAAATACGTGAACTCGCCCGCAGCACACCCCTGTGCTGCGGGCGAGTCTTTTCAAGAACACATACAATGTCGGTATGTGCCCACTTGATGAACCGACACCACCACAAAATCCTGCAACTCCTGCAGGTCCAGGAACACAATCGTCAACAGGGCTTTTAGAGCGCACTGAAACACAAAAAGAAAAAGCGCCAGGCGACGGCGATCGTTTCGCACATTTTGTTCGTCGTGATAAAGCAGACTCATCAATGATGACTGGACAGCCAGTCGTAGCCCTATGCGGAAAAGTATGGATTCCAAGCCGCGACGCTTCACGCTACCCTGTATGCCCCACCTGTAAAGCCTTACGCGATAACATGGGAAAACAGGGGCGTAACTGGCCATTTTCTGATGGCGGTTCATCCTCAGGGGACTCCAACTCGTGACACGAGCACCTCAACGGTCTGCACACCCCTCTCATGCTTCATCTGCGGCCGCACATTCAATGCCCCCTGCATTCCCACATCGTGCACCATGGGGGACAGCACAGAACCTCCGCGCATGGCAAGCCGAAGCACTACAGAAGTACTTTGAAACAGACCCTCAAGACTTTCTTGCAGTTGCTACGCCAGGAGCAGGAAAAACAACATTTGCTTTACGTGTCGCTGTGGAACTTATGGGACGCGGCATTGTCGAAAAAGTGACCGTCGTATGCCCAACAGAACACCTGAAAACACAATGGGCAGATGCCGCCGCGCGTGTCGGTATCCACATTGATCCGGCTTTCACTAACTCCCAAGGACGCGCAGGATCACATTTTGACGGTGTCGCAGTTACCTACGCGCAGGTTGCCGCAAATCCTCTGGTCCACTGCGCGCGCACCCGAACGCACAAAACACTCGTTATCCTGGACGAAATACATCATGCAGGCGATGCGCTTTCATGGGGGGACGGAGTACGCGAAGCCTTCACAGACGCAACTCGTCGCCTCGCCCTCACCGGCACCCCTTTTCGTTCAGACACATCACCGATACCGTTCGTGCGGTACGTGGAAGATACCGAAGGAATACGGCGCAGCCGCGCGGACTACACCTACGGTTACGGGCATGCATTAAAGGACGGAGTAGTACGACCAGTCCTTTTCATGTCCTATTCAGGGCAAATGACATGGCGCACTCGTGCAGGTGATGAATACAGTGCTCGTCTGGGAGAACCACTGACCCGTGACCTCATGAAACAAGCATGGAGAACAGCCTTAGACCCCTCAGGAGAATGGATACGCTCAGTCCTGCAAGCCGCTCATCAGCGTTTAATTGAAGTACGACGACAAATGCCAGATGCCGGTGGCTTGGTTATCGCCTCAGATCAAAAACACGCGCGCGCCTACGCGCGCTACCTGCGTGAAATCGTCGGTAAACCTGCGACGCTTGTTCTCTCTGATGATGCTGATGCTTCTGAACGTATCGACGCATTCCGTGAATCTACCGATCAATGGATGGTTGCTGTACGCATGGTCTCAGAAGGCGTGGACGTTCCCCGCCTCGCAGTGGGAGTTTATGCGACAAATACATCCACATCTTTATTTTTTGCGCAGGCAGTCGGACGTTTTGTGCGCGCTCGCCGCAGAGGAGAAACCGCAAGCGTATTCATCCCCTCTGTTCTTCCTCTCCTGGATTTAGCAGGCCAGATGGAAGCCGAACGCGACCATGCTATCGACCGTCCACGCCACGAAGAAGACGGACTATGGTCACCAGAAGATAGCCTGATTGCTGCTGCGCAAAAAGAAGAAAAAGCCTCCTCAGATCTGCTGGGTACTTTTGAGGTACTGGGCGCGGATGCACAATTTGATGGAGTGCTTTTTGACGGAGCTGCCTGGGGGAGCGAAGCAGAGGTCGGTTCAGTTGAAGAACAAGAATACTTAGGTATCCCTGGTCTTTTAGAACCTGAGCAAGTGACCACTTTGTTACGGGCACGCCAAGCTGAACAATTCGCGCAACAGCGTCAACGGGCTAAAGCTGCTCAGCTACGTGAACAGAACTCAGGGATTTCCGATCATCGGCTTCGTGCCGCTAAGCGTAAAGAGCTTTCGCATTTAGTATCCTCATGGGCACGGCGTTCAGGTGAATCCCATGCCGCGATTCATGCGGCCCTACGACGCAGGTGCGGTGGCCCCGAAGTTGCTCAAGCAACCACTGAACAAATCCAAGCACGTATCGCGTTACTCAGACAATGGTTCGTTGGCCGTCACTGACACCGTGAAACCCTAAAATCTCACACATGACCGTACAGATAATCAGAGAGCAAGATAACGAGTAGGAATTGCCGCTTCACCTTCAGATAAACGCCACGCATGGTACGGCAACTCATTACGTGAACGAATATGATGCTCCTGCGCCTGCTGTAAAGCCTGCGGCCCCCACAAATCCGTATTGATACGCCCGCGAGTCACCAGAGGAATCTGCAAAGGTCGTGCACCAAGCTCCTCCAACTTCGCTCGGGCAGATGATTCACTATCAGCACTAATAAGGACTTCCTCACTGGCGTAGCCTTCACTATCAAGAACACGCCCAGCCCACTTACGGCCACCGACCGTGGACTTTGACTGTGACTTTTTCGCAACAGGATACATATTCCCATCAGAGCCTTCACGCAGAACAACTTTGTAAACCAAAGCCGCAGTGGGAACACCTGAGCCGGTCACCAACTTGGTCCCCACACCATAAGAATCAACGGGAGCCGCACCTAAAGCAGCAATAGCGTACTCATCAAGGTCACTGGTCACTGTGATCTTTGTTGAGGTCGCTCCCATAGCATCCAATTGCCCGCGCACTGTAAATGCTTGGGCAACTAAGTCACCTGAATCAAGACGAACAGCACCTAATTCATGTCCAGTAGCGCGTGCAGCTTCGACAGCGTGACGCACACCTTCAGTCACATTGTACGTATCAACCAAAAGTGTCGTATCGCTGCCAAGTAAAGCGATTTGCGCATCGAATGCTTGACGCTCACCGTCATGTATCAAAGTAAAAGCATGCGCAGCTGTCCCTATGGGCTTAATGCCGTAACGTTTAGCGGCTTCCAGATTTGATGTTCCCGCAAAGCCGCCGATTACTGCCGCTCGCGCTGCAGAAACAGCAGCACGTTCATGTGCTCGTCGCGCGCCCATATCCATACATGGACGACCATGTGCAGCAATCGTCATACGCGAAGCAGCAGAGGCAACAGCACAGTCATGATTCAAAATACTCAGCAACAAAGTTTCAAGCAGAGTGCATTGCGCGAAAGTTCCTTCCACAGTCAGCAAAGGAGAACCAGCGAAATAACATTCGCCTTCCGCGTAACCCCATATATTGCCAGTGAAACGGAAAGACTCAAGGTAATCTAATGCCAAATCTGACACGATCTGCTGTTCACGTAACCACTCAATGTCGTCAGAATCAAAAGTAAAACGCTCCAGTGCCTCAAGAATACGGCCAGTTCCCGCGACAACGCCGAAACGTCGACTGGCAGGCAGACGACGACCAAAAAGTTCAAAAACACATTGACGCTCAGCAACACCTGAACGTAATGTCGCATCGAGCATGGTGAGCTCATACATGTCAGTGAGTAATGACGTGGAAAAAGAAGCAGGCATATCTTTAATTTAATCGAATCTTGTCAGAATTTACGCAAAGTCCGGCGAAGAAGGCACAAAGACGCATAGGCTAGGAAAATGCGAGGGGAAAAAGTCACACGAGCACAGTTACGAGTGTTACCTCAACCTCATACGACAACAGGGACGGACGCACTCACACACCCAACAAGCTCACCTGAAGGAGCTGTTTTTACCCAGTGGTGCCTTGTCGTGTGGAATGATCCTGTGAATTTAATGGATTACGTCACTCAAGTATTTATGCGCCATTTTTCTTATTCGCGTGCTCATAGTGAAAAGCTGATGAGGGAAGTTCATCGAAACGGTCATGCGGTAGTCAACAGGGGAGTGCGTGAACGTGTAGAAGCCGATGCGCTCGCATTACACGGATACGGTTTACGAGCAACGGTGGAGCGGAATGAATGATTGAAACTTTCGTTGCCTTATCTGGGATGTATCAGGCGCGCATTGACGGGGCGCATAACGTGCTTTTGCAACAGTTAGCCCAAGAAGTCCTTGTGATTCTTGATGCGCCTGAAGAATCATCCGCTTTTCTAGCTGCAGTCAGCGTGGAAGATGAATGTCATGCTCCACTTGACCCGGCCCTCGGCTATTTACTGCCGGAAATGAGTCATGATCGTCATACAGCCCAAAATTTACGCGCAATGACAGAAGAATACTTGCGTGCGGAAAAATCTCTGCGCCTACGAAAGATACGTTCTGAATTAGAGTATGCGCGTACATCCTGTGATGGATATGTGCGTATGAGCTATGAAGAAGCTTGGGATTGGGCGCGGGCACTGAATGATCTTCGTCTGGCTTTAGCGGGAGAATTAGCAATCAACGATGAATCGGATGTGGAATCTTTGATGCAGCTCATCTGTCAGTCGACTTATGGGAAAAATGCGCGTGAAAATGCGGCTCGTATCTACTGCATTGTTACGTGGTGGCAAGATTCACTTGTGCGAGTTATGCAATCACCCGTCTAAAAGAACTATGGTCCAGTTATGGACAATGCGCCGATTGGTATTTTTGATTCAGGGCTTGGAGGTCTAACTGTAGCCCGTGCGGTGATAGATAAACTTCCGGATGAGGAAATTATTTATCTGGGGGACACTGCGCATACTCCTTATGGGCCTCAACCAATTGCACGTGTGCGAGAACATACTTTGGCCGGGCTTGACGAATTAGCTTCACGAGGCGTTAAAGCTTTGGTGATTGCCTGTAATTCTGCGACTGCGGCAGCTTTATCTGATGCGCGTGAACGTTACGGAATTGATGCGGGTATTCCGGTCATTGAAGTGATTACTCCTGCTGCTCGTTCAGCTGTGAATGCGACACGTAACGGTAAGATCGGGGTGATTGGCACTGAAGCGACAGTTCATTCTCAGGCCTATCAGGATGCTTTGGCAGCGGTTCCAGGCTTAGAGGTGACATGCCAAGCATGTCCGCGTTTTGTGGAGTTTGTTGAAGCTGGAATAACCACGGGGAAAGAACTGGAATCGGTGGCTCACGAGTATTTGGATCCTTTACGTGATGCGGGTGTGGACACATTGATTTTGGGTTGTACGCACTATCCGTTATTGACTGGTGTGATTGCGAGAGTCCTTGGTGAAGGCGTGACGTTAGTTACCTCGTCAGAAGCAACGGCAAATGTGACGTATAACGAGCTGACAGATCGTGGCATGTTGCACGAGCCGTGGGCAGAAGATCAAAGGCCGCATCATCGTTTCTTTACGACGGATTCGCGTTCTGATTTCCAGCGTTTAGCGCGGCGATTTTTAGGGCCTGAGGTACAGACCGTTGAGGAAGTGCGAGTGCAAGGGAGTGCGGCCTCATGGAGTTGAGAATTATTGGATGTACGGGTTCGATGTCGGGACCTGAGTCGTCGGCTTCGTGCTATTTGGTGCGTGCGCGTGGTTTTGATACGCAGCAAGGGCAAGAGCGTTGGTGGAATATTGCTCTTGATTTAGGGCCAGGATCTTTTGGTCGTTTGTGGCGTCATATAAAGCCTTTCGATCTTGATGCAGTGTTTTTTTCTCACTGTCACGCGGATCATATTGCTGATATTATTTCTTTGCACGTGTATAAGCGGTGGGGGCCGGGTGTTCAATTCCCACCGATACTGGTAATTGGGCCTCAGCAGACTCGCCATCGGATTCGTCAAATTGATGGTTGCGATGATACAGAAACCTATGAGGGTGAATTTTCATTTATTGAGGCATCAGAGGGCGTGCCTATTTCTGTGGGACCGTTGACGTTAACTCCGTATGCGGGGTGGCATTCAGTGCCTTCGTATGGTGTGCGAATTGAAGGGCCACATGCTACGGATGTTGCTCGTCGCGTTTCGTTGTTTTATACCGGAGATACTGACGAGTGTGAATCAATTATTCGAGGGGCACAAGGAGCCGACCTGTTGCTTTCTGAGGTGGGTTTCACTAGCTCAGATACGACTCGTGGTATTCATATGGATGGTGCGCGTGTGGGGCGAGTAGCGACGCAGACTCAGCCGGGTCAGCTGGTTCTTACTCATATTCAGCCGTGGGTTGAGGTGGCACAGGTGCTTGGTGAGTTGCGTTCGACCTGGTCCGGTCCTGTCAGTGTTGCGCAAGAAGATCGTATTTTCCAGGTGGGTGGGATTTCGAGTTAGTGCCCGTTGTGTTCCCTGCTTCTGTTTTATGTGTGAGGCCTCAGGTCTGCTGTATATGCGCACCTGATAGGCGCACCCACGAAAATATGTAGGCACGGGTTTACGAGTGGGGCCATTGTGTTGGGTTTTTATGTACCCAGTCAACAAGTTGGTTGATGGCATGTTGTATTGCTTCGTTGCTATCGTTGTCTGGGTGGCGTAGGAGGATTCGTCGAGTCCCAAGGACAGGAAGTGGTGTAGAGCGTAATCCTGTAAGGTCGATACCTGTGAGGGCCATAGCTGGTAGGACAGTTGCACCACGTCCGGCTCGTACGTATGCCAGCGCTGTTTCGTAAGTGGAGTAGGCGTCGCTGGCAAATTCGAGTGTCCCAACTTCGGAGCGTATGCGATTGAGTGGTTCTGATCCGACAACGCTGCGGTGGATACGTAGCCAGCGTAGGTGAGCGAGATCTTGAATGGAGTTAATTGGCGGGGTGTTATCTGAGGTGACAACAGCCCATGGTTCATCAATAAGGGATATGTCACTGTAGCCTTTAGGGGTTGGTGAATGGCGTGTGTCCCGTTCGATGACGAGAAGGTCGAGACTTCCTTGTCGTAGTAGTGTCATTCCAACGTTTTCATCAGTTTCGGTGAGTTCAATGTTAAGGCCGGGGAAATGATGTTCAAGATTTGTGAGGAAAGGCATGAATACGCACCGCAATACTGTTTGGAAAGCGCCGATGCTGACTGTTCCTGTGACGTGACCGGTTAAAGGCTGTAAAGCTCGGGTGAGATTTTCAATATTTTCTTCGATTTTTTCGGCAGCTGTGGCGATGAGGCGTCCTGCCGGTGTGAGGATTGTTCCGCTGGGTGTGCGTTCAAAGAGTTGGAGGCCGACCTCTTGTTCAAGTTTATGGACTTGTTGTGAGACGGCTGAAGGTGAGATGTGCAGCATATCTGCGGCAGCAACGACTCCGCCTTCACGTGAGATAGCAAGTAAGACGGCTAATCTACGTGGGTCAATACGCATACATCCCCCTTATTAAGTATTACTTCATACTAATTGAAGATTGATTCAATTGTGCTGGATGAGAAAGGTCATCACAATAGAGGCATGACGATTTCGGTGACGCATGTGGCGCTGCTTCTGGGCTGGATTGGAGCAGCCGGTTCAATGTGCGCCTATTACCTGGTTTCTACTGGCCGTGTAGCCCCTGATTCCTTGCGTTACCACGCGTTGAATGTGTCAGCTTGTTTACTTTTAGCCGTCACATGCCTCGCAACAGGTTCTTGGCCTTCGATGGTAACAAATCTACTTTTTGTTCTTATCGGTCTGCGTATGACTTGGCGAGTTCGTGATCGTCTTGCTGCTCGCCTACGTCATATTGCTACATGTGTGGTGCGTCCTCTAAAAGCTAAGTCTCACATGAAAACAACAGAAGCTCAGACACTTCATATGCAACCGTAAAACACAACATAACGACGTATGGTTCGTGAACTTTAAGTCTCATATTTCACCCGCGCAGATTTGATGAAATCTACGCGGGTGAAAATTTTAGCGAAAAATATCAACTACATGTGGTGCCAAGGAACGCAACGCGCGCCCGCGATGACTGAGCGCATTCTTTTGCTCGGGAGTAAGTTCAGCACTGGTCACTTCAAAACCTTCTGGAACGAAAATTGGGTCATAACCAAAACCACCAGAGCCTCGTGGCTTTCGAATAATGACACCATGTACTTCACCATGCGTGACATACTCGTTGCCATCTGGCATCACCAAAGCCGCCGCACATACAAAAGAGGCTTGACGTAAATGGTCAGGAACATCGCAAAGCTGGGCAAGTAACAAATCCAGATTGGCTTGATCGTTTCCGTGGCGGCCAGACCAACGGGCAGAAAAAATACCTGGAGCACCCCCCATAATTTTGACGCACAGACCTGAATCGTCAGCAACTGCGGGTATGCCAGTGGCATTGCATAACGAGCGTGCTTTGATGAGGGCATTTTCGGCAAAAGTTGCTCCATCCTCGATTGGCTCAGGGACGGAAAAATCTGAAAGACAAGCAATTGAACCAGTGGGAATGTCCCCTAAAAACGGCTCAAGGATAGCGTGAAATTCACTGATTTTGTGAGTATTACCCGTAGCGAAAACAAGGCGAGGCCCTGATAATGCCTCATACGAATTCACCTGAGGATCTGCGTGAGCTGTCATACGTGAACCTTAACCGTGTGGCCTTCGGGTGCTTGTAAACACTGCTGCTGTGCTTTGGCAAGTTGAGCGTTACCTACAGTAGCTAAATCAAGGAGCGCCCCCAGCTCGTCACGGTCAAATGTGGCGTGCTCAGCTGTTCCTTGAACTTCAACGAAACGGCCTTCACCAGTTTGAACAACATTCATATCAGTGTGAGCGCGTACATCTTCCACATAGGGGAGGTCAAGCATAGGAATTCCGTCGATAATTCCCACAGAAATGGCGCTAACCGATGAGTGAAGTACGGGCTGATCTTTCGTGGGAATAATGAAGCCTTGTTCAGTTCCCCAACGTACTGCATCAGCAAGAGCTATCCATGCCCCTGTGACAGAGGCAGTGCGCGTCCCACCATCGGCCCGCAAAACATCGCAGTCAAGCATAATCGTATTCTCACCGAGCGCAGATACATCAATAATGGCTCGTAGGGAACGGCCAATGAGACGCGAAATCTCTTGGGTACGACCGGATACTTTTCCTTTGACGGATTCACGGCCTGAACGTTCAGATGTGGAACGGGGCAGCATCGCATATTCGGCGGTTACCCATCCTTCACCGCTACCTTTACGCCAACGTGGGACGCCCTCTGTAAAAGAAGCAACACAAAGAACTCGCGTATTGCCAAATTCCACAAGCACAGAGCCTTCACCAGTTCCAGACCAGCCTCGGGTCAGACGAATAGGGCGAAGTTGATCGGGGGTGCGTCCATCAGAACGAATAATTGTTTCACTCATAACCTTAAAGGTATCGCAGATAAGGGAAGCAGGTGCTGCGTATTCGCTGCTCAGTGTGATCTGGATAGAATATGAGGTCACAAAAGTAACGGATAGCCTGCGAACTTTACTGAGAAAGTATGCGTTTCCTAACGTAATGATGGGGACGTGAGCATGAGCAGGAAAATCTTAGTGGTTGCACGTGTGACATCGGCTTTCGCTAATGTGAATATATGGACCTTACATTCCCTCTTGCTCGCGGCAGCATCGATCCTATGGTTGATTTGCGATCCACGCTGAAGCTTCGTGATCTGGTGGCTGCATCTCCAGACGGATATGTGCATGAACTCCACGGTCCTGTCAGTGTTTACGCTGTTTATCGTGGGAACGTGCTCGTGGAAACAGCAGAGGAAACTTTAAAATTCGACGAGGACGGTTGCGCCGCTCACGGAAAAAATGCTATCCCACATGAACGTATGCAACTTAGCCGCATAAGCGCACGATATGTGAAGGAATGCGCGCTCCCATTACTTGCCATCGGCCGTACACAGGACGGGTATTTTCATTGCGCTCTTCTTGTAGATAATGACACGGATGCATACGCATTGACTAAACAAGCGAGTACTTGCGCACAGTGGATACATTTGCGCACAATCGGCCATATGCTCAGTGATGATGAAGCCGCTCTATCAACAATGGCTGTTGCTTTGGCCGCATGGCATGAAGCAAACCCTCATTGTGTTCGTTGCGGTGGGCATACGCACATTGCGCATGAAGGATGGACACGTGTGTGCCCCTCATGTGAGCACATGGAGTATCCACGTCAAGATCCTTCGGTGATTGTCGCAGTGGTAGATGAAGATGAGCGAATTTTACTTGCGCATAATATGAACTGGCGGGAAAAATTTATGTCTTTACCTGCAGGTTTTGTTGATGCTGGTGAAGCTCCTGAAAGGGCGGTTATCCGTGAGCTAAGCGAAGAAGTTGGTTTGCGTGTAGATAAAATCACCTACGTTGGATCGCAGCCGTGGCCTTTTCCGCGTTCCCTCATGTTGGGTTACTGCGCTCAGTTACATCCAGATAGTCCACGTGAACCGCGACCAGATGAACACGAAATTGATCGTGCACGTTTCTTTAGTCGAGAGGAACTGAAAAAAGCAATTGAACAAGGAGAGCTTGAACCTCCAGCACCTACCTCAATTGCGCGCGTGTTGATTGAACACTGGTTTGGTGGAGAGCTGCCGACTCCTGCAGTCCGTCAGTGAGCTGATGTATAAATCCTGTGGACACGGTGAATAACAATCCACAAGGGTGATTACACAATGAGCGCACAGTGACATGGAGGTGGGAAAATGAATGCCATGCAGCTTGCCAGCCCAGAATCGCTCCTTGAAGCCCTTGACCCAGATCAAAGGAAAGTGGCTCGCTATGTTAGTGGCCCCCTTGCTGTGCACGCTGGTGCGGGAACAGGGAAAACACGAGCAATAACCTACCGTATTGCCTATGCGGCCGCAGTGGGTGCTTACGATCCGCGTCATGTTCTGGCAGTTACTTTTACGGCGAAAGCTGCGGCGCAAATGCGCACGCGATTGGCAGCTCTTGGTATTCCTCAAATTCAGGCGCGTACTTTTCATGCAGCAGCCCTAAGACAACTCACCTATTTTTGGCCCTCAGTGATAGGCGGGCCTGCCCCAACGATCGTCGATCATAAGGCTTCGCTGGTTGCAGCGGCAGCTGCTCGTATCGGCAAAAATGTGGATAAAGCTCTTGTGCGTGATATTGCTGCTGAAATCGAATGGGCAAAAGTATCAATGCTTGATATTGATGCCTATGGCGAATGCATCCTCTCGGGGAAACGTCCTTTAGCGGCAGATCTGACTGTAGAGGACATTTTGCGCCTCATGGATGCCTACGAGGACGCAAAAGCAGAACGTCGTGTAATTGATTTTGAGGACGTTTTGCTGATTATGTGTGGTCTGTTGCATGAAAGAACTGATGTGGCACAGCAGATACGCGCACAGTACCGGCATTTTGTTGTAGACGAGTACCAGGATATTTCGCAGGTTCAAAAACATTTGTTGTACCTGTGGCTGGGTGAGCGTCATGATATTTGCGTTGTGGGGGATGTCGCGCAAACTATTTACTCATTTGCGGGGGCTTCAGGGCAACATCTTCTTGATTTTGCGAATGAACATCCCGGTGCGCATGTGATTGAACTGTATCGCGATTATCGTTCCACACCGCAGATTGTTGAGGCTGCAAATACTGTGATGAAAGTAGGTTTACATAAAGCGGATGCTACGTTTGAGCCAGTCATTTCATTAGTTTCTCAACGAGCATCAGGAGCGCCTATTTCCTGTAGCGTGCATGAGGATGATGAGGCGGAAGCTACCTATATTGCTACTAAGATACGCGCCTATCAGGAAGCGGGAGAATCTCTTAACGATATTGCTGTCTTATATAGAACAAATTCCCAATCTGAAGTCTTTGAGCACGCATTGACGCAAGCTGATATTCCTTTCACTTTGCGTGGGGGAGCACAATTTTTTGAACGCGAAGAAGTGCGCAAAGCCATGCTTGTTTTGCGTCGTATAGCAGCGAATACGGTTGAGTCAGTTTCGCAGGGCAAACAAGATGACATGCGGGTTGCTGGTAACGAACATTCTTTACAGAAGAAAAAGGGTGACGGGGATATTTTTGAATCGGGCGGGGAAGAAAAAAACGTGTACCCATCCTTGGTAGAACGGGTATCTGAAGCGCTGCTGATAGCAGGGTGGACACCGCAAGCACCTGAAACGAGGGGAGTAACGCGTGAACGTTGGGATAATTTGAACGCTATTGTTGAATTAGCACGTGCGCACCCTTCAATGACAATGACTGAATTTGTTACCGAATTAGAAGAACGTGCTCAAGGGCAGGTAGAACCACCCATACATGGTGTAGTACTGAGCACGATTCATGCCGCAAAAGGTTTGGAATGGAAACACGTTTTTGTCATAGGGTTGAGTGAGGGGTTACTTCCTATCTCTCACGCTCTTTCCGATCAGGCTTGTGAAGAAGAACGACGTTTACTTTATGTGGCGCTCACGCGCGCCCGTGACACTTTGGAACTTTCGTGGGCGCATGCTCGTCATGCATATTCGTCAAAGAAAAAACGTCAGCCGTCACGCTTTCTGCGTGATTTATGTGCGCAACAGGAATCATTGGCTTTGTGAAACGGATACGATATCTGATACATGAAAACCTTGATTTTTATTCGTGATTACTGGTATTGCGACGATCGTGAGGACCCTCCTGCTACACATGAGCATCGAGGGTGTGAGCGGATTCTTTCGTTTCTTATGGAACCGTCGTCCATGATCTGAAGAAGCGTATGGGAGCGCTCAGCTATAGGAATGGCGGTATCAGAACCAGTGGCGTAAGAAGCGGTTGGTAGTCCCCAATCACGAAGCGTATGTGCCAGAGAAATAGCGCACATATGACGACGCAGAAGGCTGAGTTGTGGAACTGGAATGTCGCGGAGCCTTTGCTGCATATGCGCGCGAAAAGGATCACGCTCATTGCGATATAACTCGATACATTGCGGGCATGGACTTTTCTGAGGATTCATCACGGGTGTGATGCTACTGTGGGCCTCATCATGGATGAGGACACAATAAGGTAAAGAGAGCTGACGCGCCTCATCACATTTCATCGGATCAGCAGTGCGATTATTTAACACAATGACTCCATCCCACCGTGTCATACGACCGGCAGTGGCCGTGTGTGTGGAGCGTAAAAACTGGCAGGCGCTGCGTCCGCGTGGCATTTGGAAATACCCTCCACCGAAAAACGCGTCAAGTTCAGGATCTACTTTTCCGTCATCGCGTATTTCCACGTGAATATCGCGTAACTCAGATGCAAGTTTCACAGCCAAAAGGATCGTTGAATCCACACCTAAAATCAGTAGACGCAGTTTTGTGCGTGACTGTTTCCTTTCGGCTAGCGAGCGTGCCTGAAGTACCCATGTGAAACGATGAGCACTTACGGGTGTGGGGATATGAGAAAAAGACGGGGTCCGCCCTTTGTTTTGGGGCATATCATGCTCTAAAACAAAGGAAGAATTTACATACTGGTTATCCCCTCGGATCCTAGGTGTGTGGGGGAGGTTTCCTCTTGTTAACCATGCGATTTCACGTTCTTCAAGGTGTGTGAAAATGAATTGATTATGATGATCTGTGCCTACTGCAACGGATGAAAGACCACGCCGAAAAACTGTGCTATGTGTGAAAAGATTCATGAGGCCTCCTGCACCTTCAAACACCGTAAAGACAGTATCTTCAAAAAGGTGTGTCATATAGAAAATCCTGCATCAAACTGTGGATAACTTTGCTGCTATTCACACCATGAAGCGCATATGGACTAAAGACATGCCGCGTAATCTATTGGCCACTTCGCGGATTTAAGGAACCATTAACTACATGAATTCCTTATCCGGTCCTTCGCGTCCTCGTCCGCCGAAACGTTCTAATCGGCGTACAGGAACATCTGCACGTCCATCTGTCTCTCGTGCGCAATCGGATAGTGGAAAAACCCCCGTAAGGAATGATGAAGCAGCGAGAAAAGCTGCACCTATACACCAGCTACGAAGGCGAGTGAGTGAGGATCCCCCTCGGGCGGCTGAAAAAAATCAGTCAGCAGAAAAGTCGCAATTACCCCATTCTTCCCGCGTTCAGCAGGCCCTGTCAGATCAAAAAACGCGAGTGCGCGTAACAAGCAGGTTGCCTCGTCAAAAAAGGGTCAGACGAAGTGCAAGTATGCAATCTGATGCCCAATCTCAGCATGATAAGCGGGTAGTGAGCTTAGGTGGGATTGAATTTTCTGTTCGTTTTCTTGGGGTTGCTATCACATGTGCTGTGCTGTGTGTTCTGCTTCTTCCTTCGTTGTATCAATGGTGGCAACAAGAGCATGAATATAACAATATTGTGAAAGAAGTGGCGCAGGCTCAAGAACGCAATGAACAGCTCAGTCAGCAACTGAAATTATGGGATGATCCGAGCTATATTGCTTCGCAGGCGCGCACCCGTTTGGGGTATGTGAAGCGCGGGGAAACACAGTTTACTGTTGCTGATCCTGGTGAAGAATATCGAGAGCAATCGCAAGTTGCTGCGGCTCAACGGGAAGGACCTGCGCGCCCGTGGGTTCAGATTTTTGTTTTATCTCTTGATGAGGCTGACCGTGCTGACGAACATGCACGTGCCATGACTGTAGGAGCACCGGAAAACCTTGACGCGCACACCGATCACAGTGCGCAAGAACAGGCAGAAACTCATCAAAGTGACGCTGGGCAAAATGAAAACTCTGATGCTGACCCTGCTTCCGGGCAATAAGGCAATAGGGTCCTCAAATCACCGATAGGTATATCTGAAAGCGTATGTGCATGCGGGTTTTCGTGTGCCGAGTTTCGATCTGTGAATATGCGACAATAGGCAATGTGACTGAGACATTATGGGAAGCGGCTTCTGAAGCTGATATTGATACGTTACGCCAACAATTAGACCGTATTCCACGTGGAGTTATTGGAATCGGTGCGCGGTGTGTGTGTGGGCGGCCAACTGTTGTGGTGACGGCGCCACGCTTAGAAGATGGTAGTCCTTTCCCTACGATGTTTTATTTGACTCATCCTGGCGCTGTGAAAGGGTGTTCAACCCTTGAAGCTGAGAAAACAATGGAACAGTTGAATGACTGGTTGGCTGAGGACGACCAGGCGCGTGAGGCTTATAAGCGTGCGCATGAGGATTATATTTCTCGTCGTCGCCGCTTGGGTGAAGTTCCTGAAATTGATGGTATTTCTGCAGGCGGGATGCCTACTCGGGTGAAATGTTTACATGCGCTTGTGGGGCATGCGTTAGCGGTGGGACAAGGCATCAATGTTGTAGGTGATCGCGCTCTTGAATTGATGGAAGAACGCAATTTGTGGTCGCCTACTCGCTGTACATGCGAAATGTGACGTGTGATGAAGGGGTTTTCGTTATGACACGTATCGCTGCTATTGATTGTGGAACTAATTCGATTCGTTTGCTTTTGGCTGATGTGACGTATCAGGGTGATCGGCCTGTGTTGACGGATTATGCTCGGGAAATGCGTATTGTGCGTTTAGGGCAGGGGGTAGATAAAACGGGTCTTTTGGCTCCTGAGGCGATTGAACGTTCTTTGGTGGCTCTTCGTGAGTACCGTGCATTGATTGATGAGGCTGGGGTTTCACGTATCCGTTTTGTTGCGACCTCAGCTATGCGTGATGCGGCAAACCGTCAGGTTTTTATTGATGGTGTTGAGGAAATACTTGGGGTGACACCTGAGGTGGTGCCGGGAACCGAGGAAGCAGCATTATCTTTTTCGGGCGCTTTATCGGTGATGGGGCCTGCGCATGAACGCCCTGTGTTGGTTGTGGATATTGGTGGGGGTTCGACGGAACTTGTGTTGGGAGATTGCGAGGTGACGAGTGCGATTTCTATTGATATGGGTTCTGTTCGGGTGAGTGAAAAGTTTTTTGAGAATGTGGAGAGTCGAGGAGGTATTCCTCAGGCGGAACAAGAGGCTGCTATACGTTGGATTGATGAGCAGCTTGATTGTGCGGAAGAAATAGTGGATCTATCTTCGGTAAAGACTGTGGTGGGCGTTGCTGGAACAGTGACAACTATTACGGCTCAGGCTTTAGGTTTGGATGCTTATAATCCGCAGGCTATTCATGGTGCGGAACTTGGGTGTGAGGATATTAACTCTGCGGTACGTTTTATGGTCGATCAGCCTGTTGCTCTCAAGGCTTCCCTTGGTTTTATGCCGAAAGGTCGTGCTGATGTGATTGCCGGAGGTGCCCTCATATGGCAGAGGGTTGTTGCGCGTGTATGTGAGAGGACATGCGCGAAAGGCTATACCATTGATACGGTTCTTACATCAGAACATGACATTCTTGACGGAATTGCTCTGTCAATGGTGAAATGATCGTGTAGGGTTATCTACTGGCGCCTTTGCCCCCGTAGCCCAATTGGCAGAGGCAATCGACTTAAAATCGATGTGTTATGGGTTCGAGTCCCATCGGGGGTACGTTTTAATCCCAGCGACTTTTTGTTGCTGGGATTTTGCCTTGTTTTGCTACCTATTTTCTTTGCTTAAAAAACTTATTCAAATCATTGTTTTTTGGTTTTTTCTGCTGTAGGCTGCTTTTATCGGATGAGGCAAAGGCGATCTTACCGATTATTCATGCAAGGGAGCTGAAGATGAAAAAAGAATTGAAAAAACGATGGATTGCGATGGCTGTATCAGTGGGGTTATGTGCTGGTGCTTTTGTGGCTGCTCCTGCGATCAGTGCCCATGAAAGTGCGGCGACACAGGCATTTACTTGCGTGATTTTCCGAAATGAGAATGGCGGTTTTTCGCAAGCGGATGGTTGCAAAGCATCGCGTTATTGGGAAAAAGCTAACGGAAACTGGGCCGATGCTGGTTGGAAGGATCGTGGATATAAGTCCCAATTTAACGTATGTCACTACCGTTGGGAAAAGAGTGACTATGAGCAGAGTGTCTAGAACGCTTGCTTTTGTCTTCTGTATGTCCCTCTCGTTGGCGGCATGTGCTCACGTGTCGCCTGAGGGGGCTACAAATGGAGGGAGCGGGCAAAGTATTCCGCACTTTACTGGTCCCTATGCTAAAGAAATCGCGGAAGACTATGCGTCTGCTTCTGATTATTTCAAAGCCGTTATTGTTGATGAACAGGTGAGTGACGCGGAATATCAAGAAGCGCGAGAGCGAGCCGCCCAGTGTTGGCGTGATAACGGATTTACGGGGATAAAGTTTTTCGCTAGAGGTGGTGGATCAGTAGAAGATCGAAGTGATATGCCCGTAGAACAATGGCGAAAAATCTACACCGGTTGTGAGGAAAAAGCTGGGCTTATTGACACGGAGATCTGGTATTGGAAGTTGAGGACGAATCCAGACAATGTGGATTGGCCTGCTGCTGAGCGTGATTGTTTGGTGCAGGCTGGCTTTCTTGAAAAAGGAAGTAGTGTAGCTGATATGAACCGTTGGTATGACAGTGCTGATCCGCGTGTGAGTTCCCCTGAAACGCATGAATGTGCTTCAGACCCACTACACCTGCTCGACGATAGTCTTTCGGAAGAAGAGTGACTATGAGCAGCGCGTCTAGAAGGCTTGTTTTTGTTTTCTGTATGTCCCTCTCGTTGGCGGCATGTGCTCACGTGTCGCCTGAGGGGGCTACAGATGGAGGGAGCGGGCAAAGTATTCCGCACTTTACTGGTCCCTATGCTAAAGAAATGGCGGAAGCTTATGCGTCTGCTTCTGATTATTTCAAAGCCGTTATTGCTGATGAACAGGTGAGTGACGCGGAATATCGTGAGTCACAAGAAAGAGCAGCTCAATGCCTCAGAGATAATGGTTTTACCGGGGTTGCATATTCCCCTAGGGGTGGTGGAAGTATTGACTCTCGTACAGATATTTCTGAGGAGGAAGAAAAGAAGCTCCATATTGATTGTGAGGAAAAAGCTGGGCTTATTGACACGGAGATCTGGTATTGGAAGTTGAGGACGAATCCAGACAATGTGGATTGGCCTGCTGCTGAGCGTGATTGTTTGGTGCAGGCTGGCTTTCTTGAAAAAGGAAGTAGTGTAGCTGATATGAACCGTTGGTATGACAGTGCTGATCCGCGTGTGAGTTCCCCTGAAGCGCATGAATGTGCTTCAGACCCACTACACCTGCTCGACGATAACGAAGAATCATAAAAACTCAGCCGCATAAACTTCCCAAAAAGCGATAATAGAAAGCATGCGCCACAGCTCAAAGGAGAGCCTAATGAAATGGAACCGTATAGCGTATGGAGCCACTCTCGTGCTCATCATCCTTGGCATCGGACTTGCCCTTGGAGCCTACCTCTTTCAACCTGTGACTCCGCACGGTACAGAAAAAGCAGCCCCGCTCACCAGCACGCCTGTCAGTCCACGCACCATCGACGATAAACGTACAGTCTCCCTCAGCGTCACTTATACGGAAGAAGAAAAACTTTTTTCCCCAGCAACAGGACTCCTGACGCGCATGAAGTGTAGCCCACACACCCCCATATCCTCCGGCAACCACATCATGACCCTTGAAGACCGCAATATCTACGCTCTCGCCACATCTATCCCCCTATGGCGCGACCTATCATACGGTGACAAAGGGGATGACGTTCAAGCCCTAAACGAAGAACTCCAACGCCTTGGCTACACAATCACAACTACAGACACCATCACCGCAGACACTTTCCGCGCAATCGCACATATGATGGGGCTTTTGAGCTCATACAACACGTACAACCTCCCCGTAATAAGCCCCTCATCATTCATATGGCTTCCACACAGCAGCATTACCCCCGCTGAATGTACAGCGAAAATCGGTCAGAATATCGAGGTAGGAACCCCTCTGATTACCTTAGAAAAAACTCTCACAGAGGTGCGAATTTCTGACATGCCACAGAACCTCCTCGAAGGAGAACACAACCTCACCATTGACACACTCACTTTACCTATCAACGCTGATGGCAGTGTCACTGACCCCGATGCGCTAGCGCAACTAGTAAATACGCCCACATACCGCGCATGGAAAGAACAAATAACAGACGAAAATTCCAACCAAAAAATCAGCGCACAATTAGCGCTCGTTGAGCCAACGCTGCTGTACTCACTATCACCGGCAGCAATCTACGCGATTGAAGGACAAGAAGGCTGTGTCCTTGATGGAACGCAAGCCCGCCCCGTTCGTATTATCTCATCTGAACTTGGACAAACATTCATCACATTTACCGATAACAAACCCGCACCAGACACCTTAAACCTGCCCACAGGAAGTGAAACACCATGCAGGTCACATTGAATCGTGTGGGACACCAATTCTCAGGAAAACCCTGGCTATTTCGTCATATGACACAAGAACTACACGAGGGTGAAGTCTATGCGCTTATTGGACCATCTGGTAGCGGAAAAAGTACACTTCTGAGCATCATTGCCGGCTGGTTAGAACCTACAGAAGGAACAATCATCACAACAGGGACAGGAAGAACCTCATGGGTTTTCCAAAACCCCTATGGAATAGCTCGCCGCAGCGCACTTGACCACGTTGTTTTCCCCCTACTTGCTGAAGGCATGGACCGTGTAGAAGCGGAAATACGCGCATACGAAATCCTCGATACATTTCATCTGAACAGTATCGCGCAGCAAGAATTTGCCAGCTTATCGGGTGGGGAAGCCCAACGCCTCATGTTGGCCCGCGCTTTTGCTTCACATCCGAGCTTATTCCTCATCGACGAACCAACAGCTCAACTTGATTTACATACTCGTCAAGAAGTGAACGCAGCCATTGCTGACCTAGCGTGCGCGCAGACAATCGTTGTAGTTGCGACACATGACAAAGAAACTGAACGCATGTGTACACAGGTCATTGATTTACGTGAATGGCAAGAAACAGAAAAGCCAAACAAACAGACAGAAACAGATCAATACACCTCGCATATATCCGATCCTGTCCGAGGTGAGGACCTGTGAAGTGGAAAAGCATTATCAGTGAGGCCTGGCGTAATACGATTACAGGGACAAGCAAAACAATTCTGTGGCTGAGTATTTTTACTCTGCTCATGACAATAGGCAGCCTCGCTGAAATCGCTCACACCCACACGATCACGACTGCCGCCGAAGAATACGTGCGAGCTGGAGGCTCCATCAGTGTAATCCAATCGCCTGAAAATATTGATGGAGCAGCCTGCGAAGCACTGAATGCTTTACCCCAGGTCCGCGCTGCCGGTGCAATAAAAACTCAAGAAAGCCGTATTACGCTTACCGTGCTTCCTTCAGCTCCGATTCCTCAAGCCTTAGTTAGCCCCACATTCTCGAAAGTAGTGAGCGCCCAAACCAGTGGCCTTCCCGGAATCATCGTATCGGATCAAGTCCGTTCGCAACTCCCAATGAAGATAGGCGATTCCTTCCCGACAGTTGGAGGGGAAGTCATGATTTCTGGTACATATGACTATCCTGAGGATGGGCGCGCAAGCGGATACGGATATATGGCGCTTATTCCAACAGCATCAGAAACAACTTACGATCAATGTTGGGTTGATATATGGCCGCAATCCCCTCAAGTGCAGGCCCTCCTGACATCCGTTGTGAAAAACTCGCGTCGCGATGAACGCTCGCAAACCACAATGGAGCAACTGAACTCGCGTTTAGGTGCACGCTTTGATGGGCAAGCACGTTTCCAGACACGGAACACACGTTTCCTTGTGTGGATTGTAGGGGCGCTTTCCTTGTGTGCAGGAATTATCGCGTTACGAACACGCCGTTTAGAATTTGCTTCTGCGTTACATGCTGGTGCACAACGGCAAGATATTCGCAGAATAATCGCATGTGAAACATTGATGTGGCTGCTACCTGCAGTTGCATTCACTGAATGTGTGAGTGTTTGTGTCATTGCCAGTTTAGGTGCACTCAGTGATACGGCTTTGTACGTGTTGGTACACCGTATCGTATGGTCAAGCTGCGTGTGCTGTGTGATAGGTCTATGTATTGGGTGGATATTTACCCGTGAAAAACACCTATTCACCTATTTCAAAGTACGGTGAATCCTGTAAAACCTCATATAACTGCTGCGTGCGCGTTGAGTGGTTCTGAGTGAAAAATGCTCCATAGCAAAGCTACAGGTGGCGAAAAAGCGGTAAGCATGGTTCAGTGGTTTCTAAAGAAAATCAAGGAGACAGAATGACGAATCCTGTTTTTGACAGAATGAACAAAGGCTGGTCGGTCGGCCAGGTGGAAACCACCCCAGCGGGATACCCTACAATGCCTGGTTACACGGTAGGAACAAGGGAAACACCGCACAATCAGTCAAGCCAGACCTCGGCAGAACGTGGCACACGCGCGCCTAATCCCTATGAGCACTATGACACCTCTGTTGGTTACACAACCACTAGTCAATGGGATCAAGACGCCATGGAATCCACTTTCGCTGCGCCTAGTGCTGACGCAGTTGATCGTGGAATTATGACCTGGGATGACGTTCTTGTGCGTACAGGAATCTCTTTCGGTGTCCTGCTTGCTGCTGCCGTTGTTGCATGGTGGGCAACTTTGACCACGCCAACAATGGGACTTGGCCTCATGATGGTAGGTTTCCTTGGCAGTTTAATTCTGTCGATGGTGAATATTTTTTCACGGAAAATCCGCCCAGCCTTCATTCTTGCGTATGCGGTCTGTGAAGGTGCGGCTCTAGGTGCTCTTTCATGCGTAATGGAAATGACCTACCCGGGTATAGTTGCTCAGGCTTTCGTTGCGACTCTTACAGTTGTTGGCGTGACCTTGGCTTTATTTGCTTCAGGGAAAGTCCGTAATTCACCGAGATTTGCGCGTTTTACTTTGATTGCATTGGTAAGTCTGCTCGTATTCCGCTTGCTTTACACATTATTATCGGCCTTCGGCTGGGTTTCCTCGTCAATGGTTAATGCCACTGTTTACGGTTTCCCTGTGAGCGCTATCGTAGGTGTCCTTGCGGTTCTTATTGGCGCTGCATGCCTGATACAAGACTTTGACCAAGCAAAGGTTGGGGTTGAACGTGGTGCTCCCGCGAATTTCGCGTGGATCTGCGCTTTCGGCTTTATGGTGACAATCGTGTGGATGTACCTTGAGATTTTGCAGCTTCTGGCGCGTTTACGTGATTAGTTGCCTGCGAATACACGCCAATACACAACGAAAAGAAAAGGAAAATCATGGAAAATCTGACAGTGACAGGTGAATTTGCTCGTAAGCCTGCGCTCGAATTTACTTCAGAGGAAGCATCCCCTGAACTCCTTGTGGAAAAACTTGTTGAAGGAAATGGGCAAGTCGTTGAGGCAGGGGACACTATTCACTGTCATTACCTTGGTCAGGTATGGAATGGTGAAGTCTTTGATAACTCCTATGATCGCGGTCAAGCACTGTCGTTCCAAATCGGAGTGGGGATGGTTATTCGTGGATGGGATGAAGGGCTGGTTGGTTGCAAAGTAGGCGACCGCGTACTTTTGTCGATTCCGTCAGAGTATGGTTATGGCGATCGAGGCGTCCCACAAGCTGGAATCAAAGGTGGTGACACCCTTGTTTTCGTCACCGATATTCTCGGTGTAGCGTAAGCCTTCTTTTCTTCACTACTGAATGAGGCGTGAGGTGCAGCGATGTATGCGCTTTGCGCTTCATTTGTATTTCTGAGCAAAAATTTTGAAGAATCCTTCAAAGGGTGCAAGGCGATCTGAAACAGGGAGAAGAACGCGGTATATACTGATGAAACGAGGCCACAGAAGGGAAGTACGATGGTTCGTCGTTCGCAATTGACCTCCGGCATAGCTCATGCCATGAAACGTATCGCTACTGCAGCAGCATCTGCACGCCAAAGTCAGGTACAACAGATGCCGCTCCTCACAGAACTACCGAAAACAGAGTCATTGCGTGATGATTCTGCTGAGAAAGCTGTTCCGTGGACTTTACGTGTCAGTGCAGCTTTGTCGTGGCGGCTGATGGTTGTTTCGCTGGCTGCTATTGGCATTGGTTACCTGATGATACAGGTGTATATCATTGTTTTGCCTATAGCTGTGGCGCTCCTGCTGGCAGTGCTGATTTCGCCACTTGTGGGGTGGTTCCACAAAAAACTGCATTTTCCTAAGGCGTTAGCTGCTGCTGTGGGACTTGTAGTTACGCTCAGTGTGGTGCTTGCGACCTTGTCGGGTGCGGGTACGCAAATTATTAGCCAGTTGCCTCGGTTATTCAGAAAAGCTATGGAAGGCTTTGATGCCGCTGCCATATGGATTGAAAAACTTCCCTTCAAAATTGATACGAAGCTTCTGACTGAAACGCAACAAACCTTGCAAAATGAAATCGGTTCCTGGCTAAAGCAACATACGGAATTAGTGGCTTCCAGTGCTTTATCAGTGACAAGTTCAGTGCTTAGCGGTTTGTCGAGTATGCTTCTGGTCTTATTCTGCTTGTTCTTTTTCCTTAAAGACGGTCGAAAAATCTGGATTTGGGTGGTGCGTCTTTTCCCAGAACCTGCGCGAGTACCGATTCATGAATCTGCGATTCGAGGCTGGGTCACTTTGGGCGGTTATGTGCGTTCACAAATTCAAGTGGCAGCCATTGATGCAATCGGTATTGGTTTGGGCGCGTACTTCCTTGGGGTTCCGATGGCGATTCCGATTGTGGTCGTCGTATTTTTCGGTAGTTTTGTTCCAATTCTCGGTGCTTTAATTTCTGGTTCAATTGCTGTTCTTGTGGCTTTAGTAGATCAAGGCCCTATGGCTGGCTTGATTATGCTCATCATTATTTTGGCTGTTCAGCAAATTGAAGGAAACCTTCTGCAACCTCTGATTATGTCCAATGCTGTGTCTTTACATCCGGTGGCTGTTTTACTTGTTGTGGCAGGGTGCGGCACGGTTGCGGGGATTCCTGGCGCGATCTTTGGGGTACCGGTAGCGGCTTTCATTAACGCAACATTCTTGTACTTGCATGGGTATGATCCGATTCCAGCTCTTGCCACAGATCCTGACCGGCCAGGCGGTCCTCCGGGAATGTTACATGACATGATTGTTGCTTCTTATAGTAAAGAAGCAAGTGCAGGAGTAGTTCATAAGGCTGAGGATGGGAAAACAGCAGCGCATAAGGATGCTACTTTAATGGGGGCATCTGATGGTGATTCTGTTCCAAAAGAGGCAGCCGCTCGGTCAGTGACTTCGCTCAATGAATCTGCGCAAGATTTTGGCGGAACACATATGAGGAGTTCCTGAGTAACCCTGTTCCTTGCCCACGCAGACCTGTTTGCCTGAAGCGAGGGGCAAGATACAGAGACGGTGAGTAATACGTAAGCGGCGGGCGCTTCATAATTGAAGTGCCCGCCGCTTTTGATGTTGCTGCGCGTATCTGTTGTTCACGCACTGAATTTACATGCCGAATGGGCGTGTGGAAATAATTTCCACATCGATGGTCTTACCGTTGGGCGCCTCATAACTTACAGTGTCGCCTGCGTGCGCTCCCATAACAGCAGCTCCCAGTGGTGCTTGAGTGGAAAATACTTGAATACCGAGGTTGCCACCAGCATCACGTGAACCTAAGAGGAATTCCACTTCGCGTCCGGCAACCCGTGCCACAACAATCATCCCAGGTTCTACAATGCCGTCATCAGCAGGGGTTTCGCCTACCTCCGCATGTTCCAGCATGGCTTGCAGAGCTTTAATACGTGTTTCGTTCAGTGATTGCTCGTTACGTGCCGCATGGTATCCGCCATTTTCGCGCAAGTCGCCTTCTTGACGAGCAGCGTCAATCAGTTTCGTAATGTGGGGGCGACGCACTTCTGTGCGTTCGGTAAGTTCAGCTTGCAGGGCATCGTATTGAGCTTGTGTCAGCCACTGTGTATCAGCCATAGAAACCTCCAATGAAAGCGTGAGCCGGCACCGCCAGGTGCCGGCCTGTGAATGGTCACGAGTCTAGCAGGAAGATCTTGCGATGAGGGAAATTAAACAGGCGTACTGTGCGCAAAGAATGAAGTGAGTATTCCCTGCCCCTCTATTCTTTAAGAAATTTTAACAAGATAAGCGATTGATTGTTATGCGATGGAGTAACGAATTATATGAGGTATCAGTGATTATGAATTCAAGACTGCGAGATACACAGCAACACACTGACATGCCCATGCGAATACAGTGCATAAATGAAAGATTTCATGAAAACCGAACCACCGTGGCGAAGGATTGGGGCGCTTAGTGGCATAAATAAGTGCGCCGATTGTGTAAAGAATGCCGCCAGACGCAATAAGCCAGATGATAGCTGGGCCTCCCGCAACCCATAGTGCGGGCAGGTAAGCAATAGCCACCCATCCCAAAACAACGTACACAGCTGTGATAAGCCATCGAGGGGCTGTTGGCCATAGGAGATTCAACAAAATACCGATAAATGCGCCTATCCAGACAATCAAGAGAATAGTTGTTGCATCGCGCCTATTGAGTAGGGCTATGCAGAGCGGAGTGTATGTGCCAGCAATGAGTAAAAAAATATTTGAATGATCTAAACGTTGCCAGAATTTTTCCCATCGGGGCGCCCAGTAAATTCTGTGATATGTAGCTGATACGCCGAAAAGCACGAGGGAAGCTGTGAGGTAAACCGCGCTGGCCCATTTGGTTGCAGGTGTAGGGGCCAGGCATAGCAGGACAATAGAAGCAGCGAGGGAAAGGGGAGCAGAAGTTAAATGTATCCATCCTCGTAGATGAGGTTTAATCGCAACAACCTGCTGAGGGAACCATTGAGTAGGTTTCAATGATGCGATCCGCATGGTGATCTCCTTTCCGTAAAAATAAAACATAACTTACGCTTCCGTAGGTTATCACTGCGGTTTACCTATGTCCTGCGAAAACTTCACAATGCATTCAAAAAGCAACTATTCGTGGACGCGGGAAGCGTCCTTGGCCTTATAAGAGAATCTGAAAGTGTATGAGGAGATATACCGATACTGAATAGACTTTTATACAGGAAATAACACGTAGCACGCCTACCTCAAGTGCAAATGTGAATAGTATTTTCTTTGTTTTAATAGGAAACAGTCACACCAATGTTTATCACCTGAATAAAACAAAGGGACAGCAACACCTCAGTATGCACCCTTCCGGGCGACTAGTATTAGCCTCAACAACAATCAGCGTGGCATAGGCAGGCCAATAAAGAGGAGATGACACATCATGGCACAGTGGAACTTACTGTACGACCTCTACGAACGCCGTTTACGCTCAGGACTATCAACTGAGGACCTGCCACGCCACGTGGGAGTAATCCTCGACGGCAACCGTAGATGGGCAAAATCTGTGGGCACCACGCCTACGCACGGTCACCGAGCAGGTGCAGGACGCATCGCCGATTTTCTTACATGGGCAGATGAAGTCGGTGTTGAAATCGTTACCCTATGGATGCTGTCAACAGATAACTTATCGCGTGACAGCGAAGAGCTAAGCGAACTCGTAAAAATCATATGTTCAGCAGTTGAATCCCTTGCTCAATCTGAAAAATGGTGCCTTCACCTGGTCGGTGATTTGTCGCTTTTGCCGCTTGAAGCCGCGCAACAATTACGTATTTCTGTGGAAAAAACCCACAATACGACAGGCATGATTGTCAACATCGCTGTGGGCTACGGTGGGCGTCGAGAAATAACAGAGGCAGTACGCGCTTTGATTCGTGAAGCTGCACACAACGACATATCACTCGCCGAACTCGCAGATCACCTCACAGATTCAGATATTGCCGCCCACCTATACACGAAAGATCAACCGGACCCTGACCTTGTGATCCGCACATCAGGTGAACAACGCCTTTCAGGTTTCATGCTCTGGCAATCTGTCCACTCAGAATTCTATTTCTGCGAAGCCTACTGGCCAGATTTTCGGCGCGTAGACTTTTTACGGGCACTGCGTTCCTATGCTCAACGGGAACGGCGATTAGGTAAATAAAACACGTGCTTCCGCTTGCCCACATGAGAAAAACGGCGGTGTGCGCAAGCGGAAGTAAAATTCACGTGCCTCACGCAAGTTCAGACAGCCACGGAGGATTCGCCCCTGAACGTGACACCGTGATATCAGAAATAGCGCTCGCGCGAGCCAAAATCGTATCCACTTTCGTGCTATCCACATCACGCAAAACAGGACGCGACATCACGCCAACAAGCCCTAATGACCACATGGCATCAATAATGCCACCCATAAAAGAGTCGCCAGCCCCAACGGTATCCGCCACTTTCACTTTGCCAGGGACGGAGGAACAACGAACACCTGAAGCAGTAAAAGCCAGCGCACCTTGCTTCCCGCGAGTCACAATAATCATTTGCGGGCCTAAGGCCAGCCACTCGCGGACCACATCCTCAAGATCATGATTGCCAGTCAACCATGCAATATCCTCATCGGATACCTTCACAACATCGGCAACAGCAAGGAAACGGCACACCTGTGCTAAAGCCATATGCGGCTGACCCATAAGAGTCGGGCGTGCATTTGGATCGTAGGTGATAATCGCATGACGACGAGCACGAATCAGAGCATCTAAAACAGCCGTTGCTCCAGGTTCAGTTGTCGACGAAATCGAACCTGCGTGGACAATGCGTTCCATTCCCGTTAAAGGCAAAGGCGCAGTCAAGTTCCAATCGAAATCAAAAGTATAGGTGGCAGCTCCACTTTCATCTAAAGTAGCAAGAGCTGTGCTTGTGTGGTCCGCTCCAAAAGAATCCGGTGTGATAGACACGTGTGAGGCAGAAAAATGCTCAACAATACGCTCACCCCGCAGATCTTGACCAATCCACGTATGGAGGGCCACAGGCCGACCTAAACGACCAAGAGTCATCGCAACATTGGCCGGAGAGCCGCCAGAATACTCATTGGTAGGTTCGCTTGCTCCGAAAGGCTGAACACAGTCCATCAGTGTTTCACCGATGGCGAGGACATGAGGGCTAACAGTCAGGTCCATCCAGATCGCTCCTTGCGCACGGGAATAACTTCAGTGTCACACCGTGTCCTCATGACATCAGCAAAACGCGACGAAAAGCATGAGAATGAGTGCACAACTGACACTAGTTTAGTGTGAATCAGTTTTCAGTGGTAGGACTTCCCGCATGCGTATTTTCTAAACGAGCACGCGCAGTATCAAGTATGGAACGACAATGTGTAGCCAAGGCTTCGCCACGTTCCCATAGCTTCAACGTGTCCTCAAGCGGCGCCTGACCATTTTCCAATTGGCGCACAATACCAATGAGTTCGTCACGGGCTTCTTCATATGTCAGAGCTACGCTCTCGCTCTGCTGTTCGGGGATCATCGGATCTATTCCTTTCGTTAGCGTATGTTTAACAAGAAAATACGGGTGACTACGGGCACCAAGTAGTCTTGCTGAGATTATGCGGGCGGTAATGTCGCACGTGTGGAACCGACAACCTGAGTGACTAAACGGCCCTCAGCGAGAATACCTTCAAGCAAATCACCCTTTTTAACATCTGCTGCACTACGCATAATCTTTCCTGAAGGAGAACGCAACAGAGAATAGCCGCGTTCCAATGTGGCTTGAGGAGACAAAGCTGTGAGAGTAGCACGTGCCTGCGTTAAAGCTGTCACTTCGCGTTCAAGGACACGTTCTATCGCATGTCTCAGAGCTGTGGTATGCGTATCTAAAGCATGCGTATGTCCGTCAAGAACCGCTGAAGGCTGCTGAAGTACAGGTCGCTTCACCAATAAATCTAAAGCATGAGCCTCCCGTACAAGCCGCGTATGCATACCGACTCGCATAGCCTCCACACTGCGCTGTAAGCCATCCAATTCCTGCGCAAGATCAGGAACAATACGGCGGGCAGCATCTGTTGGAGTTGACGCGCGATAGTCAGCAACAAGATCTAAGAGGGGCGCATCCCCCTCATGACCAATCGCTGAAACTAAAGGTGTACCCACAGCGGCGGCGGCGCGAACTAACACCTCATCAGAAAACGGAAGAAGATCCTCAACAGAACCCCCACCTCGGGCAACAACAATCACATCCACATGAGCAAGCCCATCTAATTCCATGAGCGCAGCGGTGACTTCACGCACGCAATTGTCACCTTGGACAGCAACTTCACGGATTTCAAAAGAAATACCAGGCCAGCGTGTACTCGCATTGACAATAACATCGTCTTTCGCTTTCGCATTGCGCCCACATATCAAACCGACAGTGCGAGGAAGGAAAGGCAAAGGTTTCTTACGTTCAGATGCAAAAAGCCCTTCGGCACTCAAACGTCGACGCAGTTGCTCAATATGCGCAAGTAAATCACCGATACCTTGCAGGTGTACTTCCTCGGCACGTAAATTCAATGTGCCGCGGCGCTCCCAGAAAACGGGCTTAACACGGGTGACAATACGAGCACCTTCCTCAAAGCCAGCACCGGCTTGGTCAAGGATTCCAGGGAAGGCGCTCACCGTCATTGACGTGTCAGTGTCAACGTCACGCAGAACAAAAAAAGCCATACGTGTACCTGGCCGCGGTTTGTACTCTACGACCTGGCCTTCAACCCAAAGAGTCGACATTCGATCAACGTAGATTTTGATATTCTCTGTCAGTCGACGTAAAGGCCACGGATTATCACGTGTAGTATCGGCAGCTTTGGCCGCCGGCGGTGTGTGAGCAGAGCCTTGTAAATCAGATGACATTCCCTAAGAATATCCGGATTTGAAAGACAGATGTGTTTTATCCACTCCTCAGTAGGTTGCCTGATGAGGGGCGCCGATCATTCGCCTATAAATTGTGGCGTATGTCAGATGCATAGGCGCTAACAGGGGTATCCAATTAGGCTGAGCATATGACGACCTTGCAGCCTCAAGCGGATGTTTCCTCAGCAACAACAGATATTCACGCACGAGGAGCAGAAAAAGCTGGAACCGGCCGTGTCCTCTTAGCAGCGCCACGAGGATACTGCGCAGGTGTTGATCGTGCCGTAGATGTCGTGGAGAAAGCTCTTGACCTGTATGGCGCTCCAGTGTACGTGCGTAAAGAAATCGTGCATAACAAGTATGTTGTGGAAATGCTGTCAAAGCGCGGTGCGATTTTTGTTCAGGAAACTGATGAGGTCCCTGAGGGCGCTCGCGTGGTTTTTTCAGCTCACGGCGTATCGCCTCATGTGCGGCAGGCAGCGCAGGAACGCGGCTTATACGCGATTGATGCGACCTGTCCGCTGGTGACAAAGGTTCATCGTGAAGCAGTGCGTTTTGCTAGTCAAGATTACGATATTGTTCTTGTCGGGCATGAAGGTCATGAGGAAGTGGAAGGAACCTACGGCGAAGCGCCAGAGCATATTCAAGTCGTGGGAACTCCAGATGAAGTCTCCTCTATTGAGGTGCGTGACCCGGAGCGCGTGGTATGGATTTCACAAACAACGCTTTCTGTTGATGAAACACAGCAAACAGTTGATCGCTTGCGGCAGCGTTTTCCTTTACTTATCAACCCTCCGTCGGATGATATTTGCTATGCTACTCAAAATCGGCAGGTAGCGGTGAAAACAATTGCCCCGCATGTGGATGTGATGGTGGTTGTCGGATCAGCGAACTCCTCAAATTCGGTGCGACTGGTTGAGGTTGCGCTTGAGGCTGGTGCGGGCAGCGCGTACAGGGTGGATAAGGCTGATGAATTACACGTGGAATGGTTTGAAGGTGCGCAAACAGTAGGGCTGACGTCCGGCGCGTCGGTTCCGGAGATTCTTGTCCGTGAGGTTGTGAACTGGCTGAGCGAGCATGGTTTTCCAACGGTAGAAGAAGTACGTACAGAAACTGAAACAACGACTTTTGCTTTGCCACGTAATCTGAGAGCTGACCTGAGTGCTCAAGGTCGTGATGACGCGCGTCCTCATGCGCGCCGTATGAATGGACCGGATCACACGAGCTAAAAGTGGGGCACTTCCTGCTGGGAGAATGTGCCGGAGATACCTGCCGGTCTTTGACCGGGACTCTGATGCTGTGTTTTGTTGGCTGCGCGTGTTGTCTGTCAGATGGGCCTTGTGCGTGGGAGGGATCTTTTGTTTTCTTTTGCGCGGAAAGCAGTGAATGTGTGCGCGTGAAAGTGGCAGTGAACTCATTTGTGCATGAGCGATGCGATCCACCTTCATACTCGCATAGACTGGGAGGGTGTCTTTAACTATTGGTATTGTTGGTTTGCCTAACGTCGGCAAGTCCACACTCTTTAATGCCCTGACTCGTGCGACCGTTTTGGCTGCGAATTACCCTTTCGCAACCATTGAACCGAATGTCGGTATTGTACCTTTACCGGATCCGCGCTTACAGCAGCTCGCAGATGTTTTCCATTCAGAGCGCCTAGTCCCAGCAACGGTGTCTTTTGTTGATATTGCTGGTATTGTGCGTGGCGCAAGTGAAGGTGAAGGATTAGGGAACCAATTCCTCGCTAATATTCGTGAAGCCGATGCGATTTGCCAAGTGACTCGCGCTTTTAGTGACCCAGATGTGGTGCATGTTGATGGTCGGGTAGATCCTGCTCATGATATTGACACTATTTCCACAGAACTTATCCTCGCTGATATACAGACTTTAGAAAAAGCGATCCCGCGTTTAGAAAAAGAGGTACGTGGTAAGAAAACAGAGCCTGTGGTTCTTGATACTGCGCGTGAGGCGCTTGCTTTGCTTGAAAGCGGGCATCTGCTGAGCGGTACGGAGGGGGCAAAACTGGATCCTGCTGCTGTGAAATCATTCCAACTGATGACTTCAAAGCCTTTCATTTACGTATTTAATATGGATGCTGATGGTATGGCTGACCAGGCGCGTCAGGCTGAGCTGCGTGCGCTGGTTGCGCCGGCTGAAGCTATTTTCTTGGATGCTCAGTTTGAATCAGAGCTAGTGGAACTGGATGAGGCGGATGCGCGTGAAATGCTTGAAGATTCAGGTCAAGCTGAATCTGGTTTAGATAAGTTGGCTCGCGTAGGTTTTGATACTTTGGGTTTGCAAACCTATTTGACGGCAGGGCCAAAAGAAGCGCGTGCGTGGACTATTCATAAAGGGGATACGGCTCCGCAGGCTGCGGGTGTGATTCATACGGATTTCCAGAAGGGCTTTATTAAGGCAGAGATAGTCTCTTTTGAGGACCTTATGGAGTATGGGTCTGTTGCTGAGGCTCGTGCGCATGGGAAAGTCCGTATGGAAGGCAAAGACTATGTGATGGTTGACGGCGATGTCGTCGAGTTCCGTTTCAATGTGTAGTAATGAAGATTTCAAGAACCCCGCCTAAACTCAGGGCTTAGGCGGGGTAAATGCTGGAAAAATCTGTGATTTAGACGGGCACACCAACTTTAATCAGCGAGAATAAGTCCTTTGGATCCTCCGGTTCAGCAATCAGATCAACGAAAGTTTGCAGGTCTGTTCCTGCTGTCGCATCACGCACGTAACGCAGCGCTGAAAAATCAGAGATCGCAAAGCCAACGGAATCAAAGAGCGTGATTTCATCAGGTGAGGTTCTGCCCGGCTGCCCGCCTGTGAGAACCTGCCAGAATTCCACAACAGGGAAATCAGGGTCTTTTTGCTGAATCTCACCTTCAATACGTGTTTGCGGAGGAAATTCCACAAAAACAGTTGACCTGTCGAGGATTGAACTTTCAAGTTCCGTTTTCCCTGGGCAGTCGCCACCCACAGCATTAATGTGAACGCCCGGACGTACCTGTGAATCTTTCAGTACAGTGTTTTGGGCTTTATCGGCGGTACATGTGGTGATGATATCCGCATCTGCCACAGCTTCATCAACGGTTGTAGCAACGTGGATGCTAAAACCGAGTGGCTCAAGATTACGGCAGAATTTTTCTGTTGCAGCAGGGTCAACATCGTAAACAGAGAGTTTTTCAATGCCCAGAGCTGCTCGGAAGCCGAGTGCTTGAAATTCTGATTGTGAGCCTGCGCCGATAAGTGCCATATGTGTGCTGTCAGGACGAGCAAGTGTTTTCGCTACCATCGCTGAGACAGCGGCTGTTCGTAGTGCTGTCAACAATGTCATTTCGGCGAGGAAAAGAGGGTATCCGTTATCTACATCAGCAAGTAGCCCGAAAGCGGTTACTGTTTGGAAACCTCGCCCTGGGTTTGAAGGATGTCCGTTCACATACTTGAAAGAGTAGGTTTCCATATCTGACGTTGGCATGAGTTCGATAACTCCGAAAGGAGTATGGCTGGCAACGCGGGGGATTTTGTCGAAACGTTCCCAGCGAGCAAAATCAGATTCGAGGTATTTCATCATGCCGCTGATAATGTTTTCTACACCATCGCGTTGAATCCAACGTGCCATATTTGCAACGTCAACAAATTCAACTAATTGAGTCATGGGATCTCCATTTTTCATGTCTGGTCATGAAATGACCGGTATTTTCCAAGGTGAACACTGCCTACGACTATAAGTGAAAAGCTGGGTGCGAGTCAGAGATTATCTGGCGTGAACCGGTGCCGTGTGCAGTGTTTTCTGATTCAACGACCACTACTTGTCTTTAGTGTCAGGGTCATTGTGGTGATTGTGACTATGCTGGTGTGGTGACCAGCCATGTTCGTGAGCGATATCAACACCTGGTCGGTGCGCGAGGACTGGGATATCACGTACTGCGGCGATTTCCATTACTCGTTTACGGACCATGAACCAGCCGATGATTAGCAGCGGAGCCAAAACGATCAGTGAAGCTAGGGTGTAGGTTCCTACAGGGTAATCGAAAGCCATGAGTACGGTGACGATAACCAAAAAGACCATGATTGCCCAGTCACTGAAAGTTCCGCCGGGCGCTTTGTAATGAGGTCGTGCGTATTTTCCTTTTTTCACGTGAAGCAGGAATTTACGGTGTGAAAGCGCGATTGCAGCCCAGCTTGCCATTGTGCCAAGTGCAGCGATATTGAGGACGATTTCAAATGCGTGTTCGGGAACCCATGCGCTTAAAACAACACCAAAGAGCGCAACAAGTGCGGTAATGAGGATACCTGCTGTGGGTACGCCCAGTTTTGATATTTTTCCTGCGCATTTTGGTGCTGAACCTGCGATGGCCATAGAGTGCAGGATTCGGCCGGTTGAGTAAATTCCTGCATTCATTGATGAGGCCGCGGCGGTGATAACAATGAGCTGCATGATCGGTGCGGCGTAGTCAACGCCGATGGAGCTAAAGAATGTGACGAAAGGTGATTCTGTGTCGGAGTAGGCAGTGTAGGGGAGCAGCATACATAAGAGCAGAACGGAACCTACGTAGAAAATAGCGATACGGAAAATGACGGTGTTCACTGCTCGTGCGATGATTGTGTCAACATTTTTTGCTTCACCTGAGGCAGTGCCAACTAGCTCAATGCCAGCGTATGCGAAAACAACGCCTTGGATGACAACGAGTGCCGGGAGAGCGCCGTGTGGGAAAAATCCTCCGTTTTCACTGATGAGGGAAAAGCCTGTGGGTGCTCCTGTGGGAGTACCAAAGATGAGGAAGCATATGCCGACGATGAGGAATATGACCAGTGAAGCAACTTTGATGAGTGCGAACCAGAATTCGAGTTCACCGAATACTTTGACTGAGACTAGGTTGAGTGCGACAACCACAATGACGATCACTAATGCGCTGACCCACTGGTCAATATGTGCGATGAAAGGAATGTATCGGCTGAACCAGGAGATATAGATAGCGATTGCGGTAGCATCGGCAACAGCTGTCATTGCCCAGTTGAGCCAGTATAACCATCCTGTGACGAAAGCTGATTTTTCGCCGTAAAACTCACGCATGTAGGACACGAAAGAGCCTGAAGATGGCCGGTAGACGATTAATTCGCCTAGTGCTCTGAGGATCAGGTAGCCAAAAAAACCACATATTGCGTAGATCAGGGCAAGTGAAGGGCCAGCGATTTCGAGACGGCCACCGGTACCTAGGAAAAGTCCTGTTCCAATGGCGGACCCAATGGCGATCATATGCATTTGGCGTGGAGTGAGTCCTTTGTGGAATCCTTCTTGCTCATATGCGAAAGGGTCGGGTGCTGTTGCACTTATGGAGGATGTGTTAGGCGTGTCGTGCATATTGCCTTGCTCTTTCAGTGAATTGCTTACGTGTTGAAGCGAATGGGCATGGGCAGAGGTGTTGACATCACGCATTTTGTTTGCACCCTTCGTTGGGTGTGTTCTGTTAAAAACGGATGAATATGTATTGTGTGGCGATTTATTCGCGTTTTCTGACAGGTTTTATTGGACTGTAAAAGTGCGGGTGAGAGCTTGATGTGCTTTTTCCTCCGGGTAAGTAGCTGCATGAGCAGGAGGTGATGTGTGTTGTGTGAATGTGGAGGAGTTTTCTGCTGTCAGAAAAAGTAGAAATATCCTTTCTTTTGAATATCTTGATGTCAACTATTTTTATTTTAGGATATTTCTTCCATGTGAAACATGAGCAAATTTCACAAATGTGTGAACAATTTGTATTATTTATGGGACTTAGGTCATACTTTTGTTTATGGTTACGCTTACACCTATAGAAAAAAGCCTCCTCGTTGAACTGCGTAAAGATGCGCGTGTGACGGTTTCTTCATTGGCCTACAAATTAGGGATTACCCGCGCAACAGTAACCAATATGATGAATCGATTGGAAGAACGTAAAGTCATCCTCGGCTATACCGTCCTTCTAGCACATGATGATTCCTTGGAAGAAATACGAGCAGTCACATTATGTGACATTGATACACGTATGACACAGCAGGTCATCCGACGTTTACGTGATTTTCTTGAAATACAGGAAATATGTGCAACAAGTGGCGTATGGGACCTGTATCTTGCTTTAGAGTGCCATTCTTTAAGTGACCTTGACAAACTGCTACATGGAATATCATCTGTGAATGGGATAAATAAGATACAAACCCATATTTTGCTTTCGCGTATGGAAAACTAAAAATCCATGCCGTTCATATACGGTGCGCTGCGCCTAGCCCTCAAAATCATTACGCCTGACCCCTGAAAACTGCGGACTAATACAAAGAGGTTGCCCCGCTGAAACTACAGCCTTTACCTGTATCTAAACAAAATATCTTATTTTGCCCTGCGCGATTGAGCCCACGTCTTATACACGGTTGAAATGATGATACTTGCCAAAAAAATACTCAAAAGAATGCTATTCACTTTCGGGCTGACGTATCCGGCTATCCACGCACCACATGGCGTGAACAATGCTGCGCTCATTCCAATAATGAGTCCGGTAGGGACATCAACAAGGCCATGTCGTGCATGAGTAAAAGTACCAGCCACAGAGGTAGGCACCATGACAAGTAGGGAAGTGCCACGTGCAATTAAATCGCCTGCCCCCACAACGAATTCCAACCCGGGAACAATAATTCCACCGCCTCCAACCCCGACAAGACCTGCAAAAATACCGGAAATAAAACCAACCAATATCATTGCGATAATGTTCCACACTGTGAAAACAATGTCTGCTTCTCGGGTAGGGATATGAACGTGGCTGACAATAATGATCAGCATAATAAAAGCAACAAATATCCACGGCAGGATACGTTCAGGTAAGGTACGAAGCAAAAAAGCGCCGACCTGTGAACCAGCAAGAGCACCACCGGCAACGCATAGTGTTGCCAGTAAAGAAAGTTGTCCATGCGCGGCATAAACACAGGCAGCAACACTTGCCGTCAAAATAATGGCACATAATGATGTGGCAGCAGCGCGACGCTGCTCCATTCCCAGAAGGGAACGTAACGCAGGGACGATAATCAGGCCTCCACCTACGCCAAATAAACCTGCAAGAAGCCCTGAAATAATACCAATGCCAACAATCGCAGGAATTTTACGAGTACCTACATGATCTTTTAATACCACGGTATTACTTTTTCATTTTCTTTTCATTGCTACAAGTACTCTGCGCCAATATCCCATGTTTCCCTCATGGTGTATTCGAGGATGTGCAGTGCAGGTATCACGGTATTTATCAGTGAAGACGCCATCAAATTTCATGCGATCACAAAGGCTGAACTTTTGTCCGTAAGCGTGGATGAGTCCATGCCACGCTCAGACTTACCGACAGAACACATAAAGCCATAAAGAAAGGAGCTAAAGGCAGCCATGAATATAAAGCAGTGGCACAAACAGGTGCGAAAATCCACGTGACTGCACTTGTCGCATTCAAAACTCCTGCTACCCCGCCCTGCTCGTTTTGTGAAACTGATAAAGAGCCTCCGGCAGTAAAGCCTGGACCTACTAAACCAGAAGCAACTCCTAAAGAAAACATCGCAGGAATTAAAAACCATAAACTAGAAGCCACAGTGAGCACAAGTAACGCCAAGAAACCAAGAGTCATACCATAACGAACTAAAACAGAAGGGCTCCAGCCCAGTCGTGGTACCGCAATAAGTTGCATACTCATTGCCCCCGCCGCATGTGACAGTAACATAATTGCTGTCCAGGACAAAGCCTCGTGGGGAGCCAATGATAGACGGTCTTGAAGGACAAAGCCGATCGTAATTTGCATAACTCCAACGGTAAAGAAAATGCCGAAAGCGCTGAGAATCCAAGGGAAAACTCGTTGATCGTGCCATTTGACACGTGGCGGTAATGACCGAATGGTTTCGGAGGCTTCTTTAGGTGAATTCTCAGGAGTGAGACGCTCGTATGTATGTGAGCTTAGCTGTATTGAAGTGGAATTGTCGTGACGGTTCTGAAAAATACGTGCTCTAGGTAAAAAAGAGCGTTTTGCATTTGCGCTATTATCACGAGGAAGCCCTACCCAAGCAATGACAAGAGCAACGCTAATAAACCACGGCGCTGCATATACGGGAGCTTCGATAAACCATAAACCTAAACATGAAGAAACAACAGAACCCACCATGATTGACAGATTGATTGCTCCTGAAAAAGAAGCCATCCCTCGTACGCGCTCATCCTGCGTTGTTGTCAGCTGAGCAATAAGGGCTTGTCCTGTAGGTGGTATAGCAGCGACTGCTGCACCGAAAAAAGGTCCTCGTGCCAAGATAATTGCGATAGTTGTGAAGATAAGGCCAAGCGCGCCGATGCTTCGTTGCCATACTGCTGTTGAAAATAGAACACTCGCAATAAAAGCACAGCATAAAGCCAAAAGAATAACGCGCCGTGGCCCCCAAGCTACTGAGCGTCGTCCCCAAAATTGTGAAAGATAAGCAACCGTGAGGGCTGCCGCTGAAACAGCGGCCCCTACTGACCATTCCGGTAAAGAAAGTGCGCGCGCTAAAGGAGCTACCGATACATTCAGCATATTTTGTGCTGTGTAGGTAAAGAGGATGATAGCGAGCAGAATCCGTATGGTGGGGTGAGAGGCTACATGAGGGGATTGCACTTAAGCACGATACTCCTTGAGCGGTAATTGCACACAATGCTGTGAGGCTCTCAGGCGATACAGAGAGGCTGGTATGAACGAATATTTATCGTGAGTTACAGTCCTATATCTGTACATACATGCAGGATCAGCAATGAAGCATTGAATAAGTATTATTCGCACGCATCTTGCGTGTGATATGCGACAGATGAGGGATTACTTGCGGAAATATGTCGTCACTTTCCATTGTGCATCCCCAGAACATGGTCGCCATGATGTATCTGAACGCTGAGGATCCACGGTCCATACAAGTGGATCGATAACGGGTGCATACACGAGAGGATCAGTTGGCTCGTGGGAAACAGTGAAATCTAAATCGGTGACGACAAGCTCATCAACAAAAGACATTGCTTCCTGATAAATAAGCCCACCGCCGGTCACCCAGACCGTGTCAGCCCCATGCTCTTTCGCCCATGAGTGGCATACGTCTAAAGCTTCAGATAGTGATGAGACAACGAGTGCGCCGTCAGCTTTATAGGAAGTATTACGTGTCACTACGACATTGAGGCGGCCCGGTAAAGCAGCGCCAAGTGCTTCCCAAGAGGCTCGTCCCATCAAGATAGGGCAGCCCAGCGTTTCTTTCTTAAAATGAGCAAAATCTGCCGGAACATGCCACAACATTCCTGTGCCAGAACCAAGAACTCTACGGCGATCTTGCGCCCAAATGGAGGCAATACGTATTTTTGTAGGCGCGGCAGGGGATTCCTGAACTGAAATCTCATCAGAAAAATGATGTGCGGGATTACGATATTCTTCGTCGTCTTTATCGTGTGAGGAAAAATATGCGCTCATACGGCTACCGGTGCTTTGATTGTTGGATGGTGGCGATAATTTTCAATGGTCACATCGTCAAAATCGTATTCGAATAACGAGGGAGCTTGGCGTAAATGCAGCGTGGGAAATTCATAGGGAGTGCGTGAGAGCTGCTCACGTACTTGCTCTATGTGGTTGTGGTAGATGTGGCAGTCCCCGCCCGTCCAAATGAATTCTCCAACCTCAAGTCCTGCTTGCTGAGCGAACATGTGGGTGAGTAATGCGTAGGAAGCAATGTTAAAAGGGACTCCAAGAAACATGTCAGCACTACGCTGGTAGAGTTGCAGGCTTAAGCGCCCTTCAGAAACATACAGTTGGAAAAAAGCATGACATGGTTCTAAAGCCATACGGGAAAGATCTCCAACATTCCACGCTGAAACAATCATGCGTCGTGAATCCGGTTGGGTCTTTAATGTTTCAAGGACACGGGAAATCTGGTCAATGGATTCACCTTGAGCTGTATTCCAATGACGCCATTGAACACCGTATACAGGACCGAGATCCCCATTTTCGTCAGCCCACTCATTCCAGATGCGAATACCGTTGTCCTGCAGCCATTTCACATTGGAATCACCCCGTAAAAACCACAGCAATTCACCGATGATAGATTTTAAATGGACACGTTTAGTGGTAATCAGAGGAAAACCTGCAGATAGGTCATATCGGAGCTGCCCGCCGAATACAGAATGTGTGCCTGTACCTGTGCGGTCACTTTTCACGCTGCCTTTTGTCATGATATGCGCTAATAAATCTTCATATTGTCGATCAATAGGTGCGCAATTCATTAGGTGTATTCCTTTCAGCAGAACGCAAATAAGCGTAGGTAACAGAGATAGGAAAGGTGGGTGTTCGCTGTGAGAACCGGGAGAGTAACCCGTGTGGGCGAATAGTTTTACGAATCTTCGGAAAGATTCTCAGAAACAAAAGCACGTGTGTAGGGCATGGGATGTTCAAAAGAATGTCCGATGGTGCAGTTGCGGTCAATTGCTTTTTCTGCGCGGCGGAGCATAGAATCCCGAGTTTCATCGTCAAGCCCGGAAAGGTCTTGTACAAGCTCGACTTGGAAAGATTCAAAACGATCAGCTTCTTCGTTGTATTGGCCTGAAACCCCAATAAATTGGGCGAAATCTTCACCGAGTGTGCCAGCCAAACGAATATCAGATGACATTGCGTTACACCCCGCAATTGCCAGTTTAAGCAGGTCGCCAGGTGTAAAACATCCCGGCCCGTCGCCTACTCGTACTTCAGCGCCGCGCGCATTACGGGCAATGTATTGACGGATGCCAGTGCGTTCAAGATATAAAGCGGGTGCAGGATTTTCGTTTGGAAGATTGTCAGATGGTGTGTCATTCATAGGTCTTATTCTTCCATTAATAACGTGTAGATGCGTGGGTAGAAGAAAATAATAGGGCAGATCTTTACGTACTGTGGATAAGTGGAAAGAGGTTCAGTAGTTGTGTTCGCTGAGCCATTCTTCGATAAGTTTTTCTTCGGAATGTGCTATTTCTTCCACAGAATGAGCGAGGAAATTTTCAATAGCGCGGCCAAAAAAAGGGATATGCACTGTGAAAGTCGCTGTAATGGCTCGTGAAGTTCCTTGAAGATCGGTAGTGAGTTTTTGATGAGCTTCCAGGGTAAACGGAAGATCTTGAGAGGAAATAACGGTGAATCCATTCCATGAAGTGTCTGTTTCTTTCAGCCATTTTTCTGTGATACGTACATTCTGCGTATCTGTTTTCTTCAGGAAAGGCAGTGCTTGTGCAGGAAAGAGGGAAGTTGGTATAGAGAGGTCTATGGTGAGGCCTTTATCAGTGGAATGATGGGTGTATTTTTTGAGTCCTGCGTGACGGATTCTGTACTCGCTGACGGCAGGATCCATCAGGGCATGCGCGACAGTGTCAATATTGCATGCATGATGGATATGTATTGTGATTTCCATGATTATCTCCGAGAAAACGTTATTTACTTCAGATAAGTGACATTCTCCCACTAGACTCGAATGTATGAGAAGCCTGACGCAGTTGGCTGAGGCCGCACGTTCGTTGCCCCTGACACCTAAAGATGTTGATTGGTTGCATCTTTTATTAGCTGATTGGCAGGTTCTTGCAGACCTTGCGGCAGCTGACCTTGTGTTATGGCTGCCGACAGAGGACGAGCGTTTCGTAGCGGTTTCGCATTGTCGACCAGCCACCTCAGCTACTGTCCATGTGGATGACATTATTGGATTGTATTTACCTGCGGCGCGTGAGGTGGAGATGCGGCGTGCTTTGCTGACGGGGAAAGTAGTGAAAGCTTCGTCAGCTCGCTGGGCGGGGACCTATTCCATGATGGAAACATGTGTCCCTGTTTCGCATGAGGGAAAAGTTATTGCGGTCGTTTCGTGTGAAGCGAATTTGTCGTCACCGCGTATGTCTATGGGATTTGAGACGTGGACTTTGCAGGCTGCCGATCATCTGTGTCATATGATGTCGCGTGGGGAATATCCGTATGATTCAACCCCTTCGGTGACATCACATGGTGTGCCGCGTGTACTTGATGGTGTGGTTCTTTTAGATGCTGATGGGCGTGTACAACAATTGACACCAAATGCGGTGTCGTGTTTGAAGCGTTTGGGTATTCATCGCACTGTTATTGGGCGTGTGCTTGTTCAAGAAATTACAGAGGTCGCTGGCGAGGAAACGTTAGCGGAAGAAACGCTTCCTGTGGTTTTGATGGGGCGTGCGTCTTGGCGGGTAGAAATAGCTGCTTATGCGTCAACGGTGACTATGCGTGCTTTACCTTTGCAGGATGGGCGTAAACGTTTGGGCGCTGTTGTGCTGACTCGTGATGTGACTGAAATGCGTCGTCGTGAACAAGAACTTATGACAAAAGATGCAACAATTAGGGAAATTCATCATCGTGTGAAAAATAATTTGCAGACAGTATCGGCTTTACTGCGTTTGCAGGCGCGACGAAGCGATCAAGCGGCTGTAAAGAAAGCGCTTGCAGAAGCTGAGCGTCGAGTCCAGTCGATTGCAACTGTGCATGAGGCCTTATCGCATAATGTTGATGAAACTGTGGATTTTGATGAGGTTGCGCGTTCGGTTCTGCGTTTATCTGGTGCTGTTGCTGTGACAGATCAATCTGTTGAGGTGGTGACCAGGGGGCGTTTTGGTATTTTGCGTGCAGAGCAGGCGCAGGCTTTAGCGTCGGTGTTGAATGAGCTTGTTGCTAATTCGGTGGAGCATGGCTTGAAATCGGGTCAGGGGACTGTAGTTGTGGATGCGCAAAGGGATGAGGACCGCTTAGTTATCACTGTAACTGATGATGGTGAGGGTTTTGATCCGAATGTGCCAATGAGTGGTTTAGGAACACAAATTGTGCGCCAAGTGGTGCGCGGTGAACTTCATGGAATCATTGAGTGGACTTCGCCGGAGCAAGGTGGTACGTGTGCCACTATTAAAATGCGCCCAGAATGATTGTGTGTGTGTGGACTTTTCTGAAAAAGTTCTATGTTAAAAGTTAGCTTTGTGGCTTTATAAGGGAATATGTGGGGTAGGTTCAGCCGTATTTAGGCTTGTGAGCTTGTTTTCCGCTTATGGCTGAATCAGGTCAATATTGTAAAAGCGCATATAAAGCATGGAATTATTCATGGGGTACTCGCACTTTTATTGCTGTAAGAAAATGTGGGAGTACGTGTCTGTACTCTTGGTGAGTGCAGCTCAGGATGTGCGTCGTGCGCGTGCTGCGCGTCGTTTAAGTGAGCGGCGTTCTTCTTCGCTCATTCCGCCCCAAACGCCTGAGTCTTGATTGTTGTCGAGAGCCCACTGTAAGCAAGTTTTCTGTACGGTGCATGTGGAGCACACTGCTTTAGCTTCGGCTGCTTGTGCGATAGCTGGACCCGTATTACCAATGGGAAAGAACAGCTCGGGGTCTACACTGAGACATGCTGCCTTACTCCGCCAGTCCATGTGTATATCCTCTTTTCAGGGTCGCTGTATCGTCACAATTTTATAGATGAAGAAAAAATCTCACTAGGGTTAAGTGTGGTGCATTCGTGTGCTCTGTTCAAGAGTTACTTTGAATATATTTGCTTTTTTTACTGTGTGAACCGTCACGTATTTTTAATACCTGGAAAAGTTGCAATAAAAATCCGCTGAAATTTCAGTTTTCATCTATGATCTATATAAAATCGTTCAAGTGTGCGCCCCTGCAAGAATAAACCGCACTTTTTTGGCCACTTACACGTATCGACACGTATTTTTCTTTCTCCTGTGAGCCCACGTAATGCTCGTACAGTTTCAGGTAAAGGTTCCGGTGCCAAAATATGTAAGTCAGGTGCAGCATGTATGCGTGGCCATTGTGTTGCAGGCACAATACACACCTCATCATGTCCTATGTCATGAGGGGAAATATCCGTGCGAAGATGCAGTGTTTTTCCTTGAAGTTCATAACAGCGTATGAGGGCATTGTGTGTGCTCTGGGTGTTATCTCCGATGATGACCCATCGTGCCTGTTTATGAATATGTAAGGGGGCTAAGTCGCTTCCGATTCGTAGGGGAATACGGGTGTTATGGCTGTTGTTTGCAAGTGGAGTGTGTTGAAGTCCTGCGTTGAAACTTTCTGCTGGCCTCGATGAAAATTCTTCCAGAGTACGTACTTTCCACTTTTGCTCTTGCGTTAAAGGTATATGAAAAACAAAGGGAGAATGGCCCGGGTTAATCTGAGGGATAGCTTGGGGTATGTGACAGGGGAATGCATTACCGTTCTCACAGACAAGAAATCGCCCAGGAATCCGCGATATATCTGGTGCCTGTGACAGGCCCGACCGTAATTTTTCTTCTGAAGTGAAAGCACGAATGAAACGTTGCTGAAAAGGGGCGTCATGCGGACAAGACAAACCAGGGAATGCTGCTGCAAGAGTAAAACCACAATAAGGGGAGATATGAAATAAAGTGCGTTGTAACTGTAAAGCAGCATGCGCGCCATACTCTGTTTCAAGGGTATTCATAGTGGCAGGAAAATCCTCAATGATGAGCACCGCTGGCACGTGATCTTCGATTTCTTCACATAAAGCAGCAACTTCATATGCTGATGTGTGTGGAACAATGCTGGAAATTATGGGGTGAATAAGGGAAGGATGGCAGAAGCCTCCTGATTGAGCATGTGGACGAGTAATAATATGAATAGGTCGTTGCGTAGCTACACCAATACGTATTCCCAGGCAACGAATCGTCTCGGCAAGTAGGTGAGCTTCATTTCCCGGCCCTTCGCAGGATATATGCCCTTGATTCCACATCAGCGTGGGCAAAGTATAGGGTGATACGGTTGAGCTATGTTTTTCCACCGAATGTGCGGTGTCATTGACAAGTGGAGGAATTTTTCCCGTATCTAAAAGCCCAAGTGAAATACCTCGGTCGTTATTTTCAGGTAAACAATCCCAGTCGAGTTTTTCAGGTAATTCAGGCAGCCACAATGGATCAGGGCGTTTGTGACCCCATATTTCTATCACTGAAGCAACAAATTCAGATGCACTGGGCACATAAGCCATTTGCACCTCACCATATGAGCTAATAATTGCGCGGCCCGGTATGCGTGGAAGTTGCGCTGCATCGTCAGAACCAATCAAATCGAATGAATCAGATTTCTCGGCGCATCTCAAGGCAATGCGAATATCCATATTGGCTTTCATCGTGGCATGAACGGCTCCACTTGGTCGTTGTGTTGCAGCGATCAGATGAAGCCCTAATGAGCGTCCTTGTGAAGCTAAACGTAAAACTGAATCCATGATATCGGGATGTTCTGCACTTACTTCACGAAACTCATCAATGGCAATCACTATAAAAGGAGGAGGTTTCGGGGCTGTCCCAGCGTGGAAAGCCCTATTCCAGGATGCAATATCTGCAAAACCGTGACTGTGGAGTAAAGATTCACGTAAATGGAGGTGCTGGTCAAGTGCGTGTAAGGCTCGTTGTGTTTCTTCCGGCTTAAAATTTGTTAATACTGCCACCACATGAGGCAAAGGCTGAAGTGGCGCAAAGGCGGCTCCACCCTTGTAATCAATCAAAACAAAACGTACCTTATCTGGACTGTGACGGTGAGCTAAAGAGAGTAGCCAGGTGATAAGTGCTTGCGATTTACCAGAGCCGGTTGTTCCAGCGAGTAAAGCATGAGGACCATCGCCAATAAGGTCAATTTCAACGGGAGCATGATGATGAGCAATGACCGTACTCAGCGAATGATTGCTGTGTGGCGCGTGCTGCGTAAGTAAATCACTGAGCATGACAGATGAAGGTAATTTTGCCGAATCGTGGACGTAACGAGCACATTGTAGGAACCATAACTGGCTGATAGGTGAGTGCTGTGCAGCGATGAGAGTATCGCACCAAGCGGGGAGGCCGTGCATAGTGTGTGCAGTTGCCAGTGAAATCCCTTGAAAAGATAAGTCCATTGGAGTGTTTTCATCTGCAATGAAAATCTTCAAAGGATTTTTTGCTGTTCCCATCTGTATGGACTTTCCTTGGGGCAAAGTAACATGAACGCTTCCCCAATAGGCAGCAATTTGCGCACACCACCATAAGGCCATTTCGTGTGCGTAGGGGCCATAAAAACCAGGTGCATAGACCGTTGTATCACGGTGATCTGCGGTGAAGTTTTTTTCGGCAGTTTCAGGAATAATTTGATGATAAACATGACGATGATGTGTGTGTCCGACCCAAATCAGCATATGAGAACGGGAGTTTTTCATATGTGGGGATACAGATGCTTCGAGGACAAGGCAAAGGAAAGCAGCGTCAATTGTGCGCCATTGTTTTCGGTTGCGAAAAATACGGTAGAGCTTCCACAAACCGGCTCCGATAATAAAAGAAAGACCCGCGCAGGTCACAATGATGAAAGCCCAATGCCATAACTCCTTGTGTGAATGAAATGAAAATAAAGAAGGGAGCCTCCAGAGGGCAAAAAGAATAAAAAAGAATGGTCCAATTCGTGTGGCATATGTGCGTAATGATCGTTCAGATGCAGGGGATTGAATCGTGGGCCACTGAAGGCGAGGAGGACGCGAACGTACATGAAAAATATCTGAACCGAGACGAATGTATTCTCCTGCATGCACAAGATGTTCATTTTGTTTCCTGATACGTCGCCACCAGGGTGTTCTTCTTTTCCAGTAAATAGGTTGGTATTCATGTGTGCAGGTGATTGTGATACCGGTACCAGTAGCCGTATGCACATTTTTTCGCGTGGCATGTATGTAGGCATGTTGACGTGAAATCGTAGGATCAGTTAAGGGAACATAACCTGCACGTCCAAGAATGCTGTGCGCAGTCAGGGGAATAACAGCGCCTTTATCAGGTCCAGCAATGCACGCGAGGTGGTAGCGGGATCGCAAAGCGGCTGTAGCAGTCCTTTCAGTCATTACGCTCTCTTTCTTCGATCTGTAATTCATTGTGGAAAAGAAAAATACGCGTACACGACTGGGGGGACAGACATGTGGATAAAGGCGACTCTTTCCACAACTTCGTTGAGATATGCGGTTGAACGTGAAATGAAATGTCAGGAAATGACACAATACATGTCATGGTGAGTGAGTATTCTGCCTTAGGGCATGGTGCGACTGTTGATTTTTCCAGTGAGCAAGCTCAACAACGTTATATGGAACTTGTTGAGCTCATTGAAAATGCGCGTGTTGCCTACTATGACAAGGACGATCCCACCATTTCAGACGCGCATTATGATGCCGCGTATCGTGAGCTTGAAAGTCTTGAGGAAAAGTATCCTCACCTGCGCTCGCAGACATCTCCTACTCTTTCTGTCGGTGGAAGTGTCCATAATCTTTTTACTCCGAGTACTCATCTGCAACGGATGATGAGTTTGGATGACGTATTTTCTTTGGACGAACTTGCAGCATGGGAAAGCCGGGTTCATACGGATAATGAGACAGCAATCCCTATGACCGTTGAAGTAAAAGTTGACGGTTTAGCAGTAAACCTCCTGTATGAAAATGGTTGCCTTATCAAAGCGGCAACACGAGGGGATGGGCGTGTAGGGGAAGACGTCACAGCGAATGTTCTGACAATTTCACGTGTTGTACGGCAACTAAAAGGTGATTCTTTCCCTTATCGCGTGGAAATTCGAGGAGAAATTTATTTTCCAGTTGCCGATTTTCACCAACTGAATGAAGCCCGTATTGCTGCGGGTGAAAAACCTTTCGTTAATCCACGTAATGCGGCTGCGGGGTCTTTACGTCAAAAAGATCCTGCAATTACTGCAAGCCGTCCTCTGGCTCTGTTGGTTCATGGCGTAGGTGAAGTTGAGCTATCTCCAACTGATTCGGATACGCTTCCACTTTTCCATATGCCAACAACGCAGTACGAGTGGTATCAGCAGATCGCGCAGTGGGGTTTACCGGTTTCACCACATACACGCTTGCTCACAGGAAAAACAGCAATTGAAGAAAGAATTAGTGAACTGGGAGCTATGCGTCACGACCTCGATCATGAAATTGATGGAGTGGTTATTAAGGTAAATGACCTGTCTTTGCAACGCTCTTTGGGAACCACATCCCGTGCACCGCGTTGGGCATGTGCATATAAATTTCCGCCAGAAGAAGTACACACCCGTCTGTTAGATATTCGTGTACAAGTGGGGCGCACAGGACGGGTTACTCCTTTTGGTGTCATGGAAACAGTACTTGTCGCAGGCTCGTATGTTTCACGCGCGACATTGCATAATCCAAGTGAAGTGGAACGTAAAGGCGTCTTGATTGGTGATGTCGTGGTTTTACGTAAAGCTGGCGATATCATCCCTGAAATTGTGGCTCCCGTTGTTTCTCAACGAAACGGTACAGAACGACCTTTTGTTATGCCGACGCATTGCCCTTCATGCGGTGCTCCTTTGGCGCCTGCTAAAGAAGATGATGTTGATGTACGCTGTCCGAATCAGGCGTCATGTCCAGCGCAAATTACTGAACGATTGGCTTTTATTGGCTCACGGCAGTGCTTTGATATTGAAGGTTTAGGCGCTGAAACGGCTTTAGCGCTGACACAGCCAGAGCTTCAGCGTGCGCAAGTTGCGGCCGCACTTGTCAGCGGCGAACCCGTATGTTTAGCTGACGGAAAAGTTCTCATGTACCCGGCAGATACGCCTGAAAATAACGATCATGCGCATATGCTTTCAGTTGCAGAAAATATGCTTCCAGAACTTCAAAGCCCTGTTTTACACAGTGAAGCTGATGTGTTTTCCTTGACGGCAGATATGCTTCGGGATGTGTACATATGGCAAAGAGGAATACTTCCTCAAGCAGTACGCGAAGCAACGGGTACAGAATACGGGTGGAAATATATTCGGGCTTTTTGGTCGAGCGGGCAGAGGCGTAAAGATGGTTCTTTCCGTAAAGGACAAGAAGAACGACCAACCAAAGGCCTAGTCACAATGCTCACTCAGCTAGAGGAAGCAAAACAACAACCTTTGTGGCGGGTAGTGAATGCTTTATCTATTCGTCATATTGGGCCAACGGGAGCGCAAGCATTAACTGTGGCTTTCCCGTCAATGGCTGCTCTTTCTCAAGCGAGTTTTGAGGAACTTTCGCAAGTTGAAGGTGTGGGGGCGACAATAGCTGAAGCACTTCAGGAATGGTTCAGTGTGGATTGGCATCGCCAGATTATTGAAAGCTGGGCGCATGCTGGGGTACGTATGGAAGATGAAGTGTCGCAGCCTTTATCTGACACATTACTGGGTGTGACAGTTGTGGTTTCTGGTTCGATGCCTGGCTATGACCGTGAAGGTGCTAAACAAGCAATCATTCAACGGGGAGGCAAAGCAACAAGTAGTGTTTCTCGTAAAACACATGTGGTTGTCATTGGTGAAGGATCAGGTTCTAAAGCTACGAAAGCTGAAGCACTTGGAATCCCTATTATTGATGCGCAGGATTTCACTACCCTTTTGGAAGGCGGCCTTGAGGCCGTTGGAATTTCTTAGGTTTTTCTTGCAACAAAATCTGATGAGTACTCGCCGGTGTACTTGATGTGAGCCTGTCAGATTTGCGGAAACTACACCATAAATTCAAATGGATGAAGGATGTATTCCAGAGCCTTCGTTGTCCACGAGCGATTCTCCCATTCTTCAATGGTGAGTTTGCGAGCAGTGGTGAGGTCATTGCGGAATATGAATTCCATATGTTGCGCGAGTTCACGTGAGTGGAACTGCATATTGACTTCGTAGTTTCCTTGCAGTGAAAGTCGGTCAATATTTGCTGTGCCAACGGTGGACCATCGTCCGTCTACTGTCATAGTTTTCGAATGGACCATCGCATGACGGTAGAGCCATATTTCAATTCCCGATCGTAATAATTGACCGTAGTACGGGCGAGCAACCCAGTCTGCCATTATGTGATTGGAATATTCGGGGATAAGGACCTGAATTTTTACGCCGCGTCGAGCTGCTGCACATAAGGCGTTGAGGATCTCACGGTCAGGTATGAAATACGCCTGTGTGATGAGGATACGATCAGTAGCTCTTTCAATAGCGTCAATGTAGAGCCCTCGAACTGGGTATAACAAACGCGAAGGTAAATTAAAAGCAGCGGTGATTTCTGTGTGCCATTCACGTGCTCCTTGGTCAGGTAGGCGGGGGTGGTGGCGGAGCTTGAAGTGATTCCAGAAATCAACAAATCCGTTTTCTAATTCCCATACTGCAGGTCCGGTAATACACACGTGGGTGTCACGCCATTCTTCTGCGAAAGGAATACCGATGTTGTAGCCTCCGACGAAAGCAGCTTTCCCATCGATGACGAGGATTTTACGGTGGTCCCTGCCTGTTCTACGTAAATCGAGGAGGAGCATTCCTAAACGTATTTCTGGGAAACGTCGGACGTATAAGTGCGGTATTTTTGGCATCCGATAAAAGAAGGGATTTTGGTTGAGTACGCCAAAACCGTCATATACGACATATACATCGACACCTCTGCGTGCTGCAGATATGAGTGCGTCTTTGAATTTTTGTCCCCATTCATCTGAACGCCAGATAAAGGTTTCAAAGTAAATATGTGATGTGGCGTTTTCAATATGTGCCAACATGTCAGAGTATAAAGACAGGCCTTCAGTGTATGTGCGTACAGTGTTATCGAAAATCTGTGAGTCAGTTGGGGAGACTGTGGGAAATCCATGTCTGCCGCCGGGTATGCGGCGTTTACGCATTCGGTCAATCGCATGAACTGTGACTACTGCTGCTGCCTGTGTGAGGAGCAGAGCTTTTCCCACGGTCTTGACCGTAGATATCACTTGCGGCAGAGTTGGCTTTTTCAAAGTCCACATGAATTTAGCCTAGCTTGGGAAACTTTCTTACGCGCACGTATTCAGTGACTGAATAGGTCTGTATGAGTGTGCGTATGTGACTTTTCACCTGAAATCTCAATATCGCCACCTGGCTGGCGCGCCTTTTTTGCTGCGGTTTTCGTTAGGATTAGCACTATGTCACGTATGAGTACCGACGAGGTCGCCCGCGTTGCAGGTTTGGCCCGTATTGCATTGACTGAAGAAGAGATTATCCGTATTGCTGAGGAACTTGATGCGATTGCCTCAGCTGTCGCTAAAGTATCTGAAGTGGCAACGCCGGATATTCCCGCTACTTCTCATCCGATTCCTTTAACAAATGTATGGCGTGCTGATGAAATTGGTCCGACTTTAGATCGCGATGAAGTGATGGCTCAAGCTCCGGCCAGCGAGGACGGAATGTTCATGGTTCCGCAGATTTTGGAGGAAGACTGACTGATGAATGAATTATTAAAGAAATCTGCATGTGAACTTGCTGTTGATCTTCGTGAGGGACGTATAACGGCTGTAGAACTGACAACAGCATGTCTTGATCGTATTGAGGCCGTGGATGGCCGTATTCACGCTTTTTTGCATATTGATCGTGAAGGAGCTTTGGCGACGGCTGCTGAGGTTGATGCTTTACGTTCTCAAGGCGAGGAATTACATCCTCTGGCCGGTATTCCTATTGCTGTTAAAGATAACATTGTGACACGTGGTATGCCGACGACATGTGCTTCAAAAATTCTTCAGGGGTGGATTCCTCCTTATGATGCCACTGTTGTGGAACGTATTAAAGCTGCTCGTTTACCTATTGTGGGTAAAACAAATATGGATGAGTTTGCTATGGGGTCCTCAACGGAACATTCAGCTTTCGGAGTGACACGTAATCCGTGGAATACTGACCGTATTCCTGGGGGTTCTGGTGGCGGTTCTGCTGCAGCGGTTGCCGCCTACATGGTTCCTTTAGCGTTGGGTTCTGATACGGGCGGTTCGATTCGTCAGCCTGCTTCGGTGACGGGAACCGTAGGTGCGAAGCCTACATATGGTGGGGTATCGCGTTATGGTTTGGTTGCGATGGCTTCTTCTTTGGATCAGATTGGGCCAGTGACACGTACAGTTGCTGATGCTGCTGCATTGACGGAACTTATTGGTGGTCATGATCCTTTGGATTCAACATCTTTGACCGCGCCTGTAACGGATCTTCATAATGCGGTGTGCAAGGTAGCGGATACGCGTTCATTACAGGGCCTCAAAGTGGGTGTGGTCAAAGAACTTTCAGGTGAGGGCTATCAGGCTGAGGTTCAATCTGCTTTTGAGGTAACAGTTGAGCGTTTACGTTCGGCAGGTGCTGAAGTTATTGAAGTGTCATGCCCGAACCTTGAGTATGCGTTGGCTGCGTATTACCTCATTATGCCGGCTGAAGTATCGTCGAATCTTGCTCGTTTTGATGGTATTCGTTATGGCATTCGTGTGGAACCAACACAAGGGCCGGTAACTGCTGAGCGTGTGATGGCTGCAACACGTGAAGCTGGTTTTGGTGATGAAGTGAAGCGTCGCATTATTTTAGGTACTCACGTGTTGTCGGCGGGATATTACGACGCTTATTATGGCTCTGCTCAGAAGGTACGTACACTCGTTCAGCGTGATTTTGACCGGGTTTTCGCTGATGTTGATGTTCTTGTGTCGCCTACCGCTCCAACGACAGCTTTCCGTTTGGGCGATAAGGTGGATGATCCTATGGCGATGTACTTATACGATGTTGCTACAATTCCAGCGAATCTTGCTGGTATTCCTGCGATGAGTATTCCTGTGGGATGCGATAATGAGGGTTTGCCTATTGGTTTCCAAGTTCTTGCTCCTGCGCATCATGATCTTCGTATGTATGAGGTGGCTGCTTTAGTTGAAGCGCTGACACCGGACGACATTGCTGGTAATTGTCCAGCTGCACAGTGGGAGGAAGTACTCTGATGACGGATATGATGGAATACGCGGATGCAGTGGCAGCCTTTGATCCAGTTCTTGGCATTGAGGTTCATGTTGAATTAGGGACCGCAACGAAGATGTTTGATGCGGCTCCTAACGCTTTTGGTGGAGATCCGAATACGTATGTTACTCCGGTTTCTTTGGGACTGCCGGGGTCGTTGCCGGTGGTTAATGCTCGCGCTGTGGAGTATGCGGTCAAGATTGGGCTGGCTTTGAACTGCAGTATTGCGTCAAGCTGTCGTTTTGCTCGAAAGAGCTATTTTTATCCTGATCTGACAAAAGCTTTCCAAACTTCTCAGTATGACGAACCAATTGCTTCTGATGGTTGGGTTGATGTTGAACTGGAAGATGGCACGCTTTTCCGTGTAGAGATTGAACGTGCTCATATGGAAGAAGATGCCGGTAAGAACACGCATGTGGGAGGCGCGACAGGGCGTATTCAGGGTGCTGCCTATTCCTTGGTGGATTACAACCGTGCAGGTGTTCCTTTGGTTGAAATTGTGACGCGCCCAATTGTAGGAGCTGGGGATCGTGCTCCCGAGGTGGCTCGTGCTTATGTGCAGACGTTGCGAGATATTTTCCGTGCTTTGGATGTTTCTGAGGCTCGTATGGAGCGGGGTAATGTTCGTGCTGATATTAACGTGTCTTTGCGTTCGGATCCTCACGCGCCTTTAGGTGTGCGCACAGAAACGAAGAATGTGAATTCTTTCCGTGGTATTGAGCGTGCTGTGCGTTTTGAGATTCAGCGTCAGGCCGCGATTCTTTCGCAGGGCGGTACGGTTATTCAGGAAACGCGTCACTTCCATGAGGAGGATGGTTCTACTTCTTCGGGGCGCGTGAAGTCGGATGCTGAGGATTATCGTTATTTTCCTGAGCCAGATTTGGTTCCTGTGGCTCCTGACGCGCATTGGGTTGAGCAGTTACGGGCTTCGTTACCTGAACTTCCTGTAGCAAAGCGTCGCCGTTTGCGTGCTGAGTGGGGCTGTACAGAAGTTGAGATGCGTGATGTGGTCAATGCGGGTGCTGTGGAGCTTATTGAGGCAACTGTGACGGCAGGTGCTTCGGCCACGGCAGCGCGTAAGTGGTGGATGGGCGAGTTGTCTCGTCGTGCTAAAGAGTTAGAAGTTGAACTGGCTGATTTACCGGTGAGCGTGGAGCAGATTGCTCAGTTGCAGGCTTTGGTTGATTCAGGACGTTTGACAGATAAGCTTGCTCGTCAGGTTTTGGAGGGCGTGCTGGCAGGTGAGGGTGATCCTGAAGCTATTGTTGAGGCTCGTGGCTTGGAAGTTGTTTCTGATGAAGGCACGTTGGTAGCTGCAGTTCAAGAGGCGCTTGATGCTCAGCCGGATGCTGTTGAGAAGATTCGGGGTGGGAAACTTCAAGCTGTTGGTGCTCTTGTGGGTGCTGTTATGAAGGCAACGAAGGGGAAGGCTGATGCGGCTCGTGTTCGTGAGCTGATTATGGAAATGATTGGTGTCTGATTCTTTCGTTTTTATGTGGATTTACCCTGTGTCACATTGAGTGGCACAGGGTTTTTCTGTAGTGAGGTGTTTTTGTGTGCACTGCATTGAAGGCTTTGTGTTTTTGATGAGGAATTGGTGCAGAGGATAGTTGAGTTGTTTTGTTTGATACTGAGTAGATATTGAATTTACTTCTTAAACGCAATATTACGATTTGATTACAAACCGTAGATTCTTTGCTTTTTTCAGCATATTCGGAGGGAAAAAAGGGCACACTGGGGACATGCGAGGCATTGAAGACTCGCAACCACCCATATTCAACGGAGAACACATGCTGAGACAACGAAACGAACGTCGGGTCTTAGAGATGCGTAACATCACTAAAGTTTTTCCGGGCGTCGTTGCTTTAGATGATGTGAACCTCGATGTACGTGCAGAAGAAATTCACGCAATATGCGGTGAAAACGGTGCAGGAAAATCGACTTTAATGAAAGTCCTTTCTGGGGTTCACCCGCACGGAACATATAGCGGACACATCCTTTTTGAAGGAACAGAAGTACGTTTTTCAACTATTCGTGATTCTGAACAGCACGGTATCGTCATCATCCACCAAGAACTAGCCCTCATTCCGCAACTATCCATCGCGGAAAACATGTTCATGGGGAATGAAATCGTAAAAAACTGCGCTATTAACTGGCACGAAACACGTAAACGTGCCAGAAAATATATGGCAGAAGTTGGTCTTGATGAAGACCCAGATACCCTCATTAAAGATATAGGAGTCGGCAAACAACAACTTGTTGAAATTGCGAAAGCACTAGCAAAAGATGTGAAGCTCCTTATTTTGGATGAACCTACATCGGCGCTGAATGAAGAAGAATCTGCTCATCTGCTCGACATCATGCGTAAACAACGTGAACGCGGTGTCTCTATGGTTATCATCTCGCACAAACTCGATGAAATTTCTGCAGTAGCTGATGCTGTAACCGTCATACGTGATGGGAAAACTGTCGGATGGATGGACACAGAAAAAGGGGCTCTTAACCAAAATGACATTATTCGTCTGATGGTCGGAAGACCTCTCGATAATCGTTTTCCTGAACACACTCCTCGCATTGGCGATGTGAAGTTTTCTGTTCGCGACTGGTGGGTACGCCATCCCATGAACACGGATCGTTGGGTCTGCAAAGGAACCTCCATCGACGTGCGTTCAGGGGAAATCGTTGGACTCGCAGGTCTGATGGGGGCCGGTCGTACCGAATTGGCTCGTTCTATTTTCGGACGTTCATACGGAATCTTTGAATCAGGTGAAATCTGTATTGATGGAAAAGTAGTGAAAGCTCAATCCGTTCCTGAAGCAATTGACTGCGGTATTGCATACCTGTCAGAAGATCGAAAAATGCTTGGCTTAAATTTGCTGGATACGATTCATCAATCAATTGTGTCGGCCCGTCCTCAAAAAATCACCCACCACGGGATTCTCAATATTCATGAAGGCGTATGCGTATCTGAAAAATACCGTCACAGCATGCGAATTAAAGCCCCAAGTGTCACGACAGGTGTTGGAACACTCTCAGGCGGAAATCAACAAAAAGTGGTTCTCGCCAAATGGATGTTCACTGATCCTGAAGTCTTGATTCTTGACGAACCTACCCGCGGTATTGACATTGGTGCGAAATACGAAATCTACACGTTCATCCAAGCTCTTGCCGATGAAGGGAAAGCAGTCATTGTGATTTCTTCAGAGCTACCAGAGCTTCTTGGAATTACTGATCGTATTTACACAATTTTTGAGGGAGAAGTAACCGGCGAAGTACCCACGAAGTTGGCTACTCAAGAAACCCTCATGCATTTGATGACTTCAACACACTCCCTCAACGACGAGCGATAATGAGGATTTGCTCCCATGAAAAAGAATATGAAAGAACTCTTTGGAGGCGATTTCCGTCAATTCGGAATGATCGCTGCGCTGATTACCATTGCTCTGTATTTTCAATGGACAACTGACGGCAAAGTATTCCAAGCACAAAATCTTATGAATCTTGTCCTTGGCAATACGTATGTTTTGGTTCTTGCGATCGGTATGGTTCTGGTTATTATCGCTGGCCATATTGATCTATCTGTCGGCTCTGTCGCAGCAACAGTCGGCATTGTTGTTGCTGTCGTGATGAGGGATTATGGGGTTCACCCTTGGCTGGCAATCATTATTGGTTTGCTTCTGGGAATCCTTATAGGCGCATGGCAAGGATTCTGGGTAGCAAAATGGGGAATTCCTGCTTTCATCGTTACTTTAGCCGGGATGCTTCTTTTTAGAGGAATGAACCAATTTATCGGCCATTCATTAACGGTTCCCGTTCCTGAACTTTTCCAAACCCTTGGTGCAGGCTATTTACCTGATATTGCTCCCGAGGTCATTCCTTTTAACTTACCAACCATGATTCTTGCAGTTTTGGCCGCATCTGCTGTGGTTATCGCAGAATTACGTTCACATAAAAGAAAATCAGAACTCGCTCACACCCCAGTGCCACTGTGGATTCCTTTAATGCGCGCTGTCGTCATCAGTATTGTGATTATTGCTTTTGGCTGGATTTTTGCGACAGGACGAGAAGGCACATCTTTCCCGATACCGGGTGTCATTGTTGTTGTTCTTGCCTTGGTGTATTCATTTATCGCAGAACGCACAATACTTGGACGCTCTGTGTATGCCATTGGTGGCAACAAAGCTGCTGCTGAACTTACCGGTGTCAAAGTTGTGAAAACGAATTTCTTTGTCATCTGTAACTCTGCTTTCCTTGCCGCTATTGCTGGCATCCTCTTTATCGGTCGCTCCACAGCGTCAGGTCCCGCTGATGGCAATATGTGGGAATTAGACGCGATTGCTGCCGTTTTCATTGGTGGAGCCGCTGTATCTGGTGGTATCGGAACCATCGGCGGAACAATGGTTGGCGCACTTGTGATGGCTTTCTTAAATAACGGCCTTCAACTGTTGGGGGTTGGTTCAGATAAAACACAGATGATTAAAGGTTTGGTCCTCCTGATTGCAGTGGCATTAGATGTGTACTCCAAACGTCAAGGACGGCGTTCGATTATTGGAACTTTCATGAATGCGCGTGCGCGACAGCAAGAAAAGACAACAGATCAGGCGATGAAAACCTCAGCGTAGCTATTTCCCCAGATTTTCACAGAACACAACTGAAAATCAGAAAACAGATTTCCGATGCGTACACATACCAAGGACAGTCAGAGCCGACGGAGCCGGTACGCCTCGGCATGGAACTCACGTTCCCAAGCCCCGTAAGGGACAACGTGCGGATAACGCACACATATGTATGAAAACAACCGAAGAAGGATCTCCCATGAAAACATGGAAAAATATTGCTGCGCTTGGAGCAGCCGCGGCTCTTGCCCTCACAATGAGTGCATGTGGAGCACGTAATGCCGATACTGCGACTAGTAGTGAAGGTGCTACATCAGGAGCAATGACCGGTAAAGTGTCAATTGGTATTGCGATGCCTCAAAAGACTTCACAAAACTGGGTAGAAGCTGAAGAAATATTTAAGACAAGTTGTGCAGAAGCATCGGTGGATTGTCAGATTCAATTTGCCAATGGCGGTGTTGCTGAGCAGCAAAATCAAATTTCAGCAATGATTGAAAATGGTGTGAAAGTCCTTGTCATCGGTGCAATTGACGGCTCTCAGCTGGGTACTCAACTTGCCGCAGCCAAAGCTGCAGGGATCAAAGTTATTGCTTACGATCGCTTGCTCACAAATACAACAGATCTGGACTATTACATCGCCTACGATAACTTTGGTGTGGGCCAGCTCCAAGGTAAAGCTTTGCTTGATGGACTAGAAGCAAAAGGCGGGAATAAGCCATGGAATATTGAAGTCTTTGCTGGCTCCCCTGATGACTCTAACTCGTTGAAGTTCTTCAACGGTGCGATGGATGTTCTTCAGCCAAAAGTCGATGATGGAACGCTTGTGATTAAATCCGGACAAAGCGATTTCACTCAAGTAGCAACACAAGGCTGGTTACCAAAAAATGCGCAGGACCGCATGGCAGCTTTGCTGACATCCACTTATCAAGGTGACGCAGTTCCTGCAGGTGTTCTTTCACCGAATGACACCTTGGGTCGTGCCATTATTACCGCCATTGAACAGGCTGGGAAGTCAATTCCTGTAGTTACCGGTCAAGACTCTGAGGATGAATCCGTTACATGGGTTGTCCAAGGCCGTCAGTACTCGACAATTTTCAAAGATACCCGCCCGTTAGTCAAAGATGCGGTGTCATTAGCTGTTGCCCTGGCACAGGGGAATGACAATCCGAAGATTGAAGGAGCCACGCTAGATCAGACCCAATACGAGTCTAAGAAAGGCAATCCTGTGAAATCATTCTTGCTCACACCCAAGATTGTGACCGCAGAAAATGCTGCTGACGTGTACAAGAATGATGAGATTCGTTTGAAGCTTGTCGAAAAAGCACAGAAGTAAATTTTTACTACTTCCATCACATTCGTAAGGTCGGGTCAAAGCTATGCTTTGGTCCGACCTTTGTGTTTCGCAGGTTTTACTGAAAGCGTTGAAAACACAGAGAAAATGCCAGAAGGAAAGAAAGACGGGTTATTTCACGCGAGTTGCACCTGTAATTGCAGCAATAATGTCTTCAATTGCTGTTTTTTGGGCTGTGAAACTGCCATTATTACGGCCATGCCGAAGGACCTCTACTCGATCAGCAACCGCTGTCACATCTGTGAGATTATGCGATATAAAAATGACACCCAGCCCCAGATCTCTGAGCCGTTCGATATGCGTCAGAACTTCGGCGGTTTGACTTACTGATAGTGAGGCTGTTGGCTCATCAAGGATGACAAGTCGAGGTCTTGACACAAGTGTTCGCGCGATAGCCACGCACTGGCGTTGCCCAGCTGATAACTCATACAAGGGAACAGTCACATCGGGGATACGTGAGTTGAGCTGATCTAAATACTCGCGTGCTTGCACCACCATTGATGCCTCGTCAAGAAAAAATCCTTGGCGTTGCTCTTGCCCAAGGAAAATATTCGAGGCCACATCCAAATTGTCACATAAAGCAAGTTCTTGAAAAACAGGAGCAATTCCCATAGATAAAGCAGCTTGCGTATTTGGAATAACAACGGCTTGCCCATCTAAACGAATAAGACCTGAAGATGGTGAAAGCACGCCGGAAATAATGCGTGCAAGAGTTGATTTACCGGCTGCATTGTCACCAACGAGTGCTACAACCTCATGTCGATTAACACGTAAGTGAACATCAACGAGGGCTTCGACTCCGCCAAAGCGTTTCGTAATTTTTCTGAGTTCCAACAGGGGAGTTTCATTCAGCATCAGGCAACCTCCGATGTTGCGGTGATTGGATCAGAAAAAGTTTGCAAGGCCAAAGCAAGCGCACCTTTTGATTCTGCGGTTCCATGCAGTGCGCTTTGTACGACGCTAACACGGTCATACCCTAAAAGAGGACGCGTACGAATCGCAGAGGAAAGGGGAGCTAGGAGGATATCACCTGTTTCCGCTAGTTCACCTCCGACGACAATACGTTGCGTATCGAGCCATGTGATGAGGTTAGCGACAACTTGACCAATGGTGGTGCCCGCATCTGAAATAAGGTGCACGCATCCAGGGTCACCATCATTGGCTAAGGTAATCACATCACGTAAAGATAAATGTCCTCGTGATACGCGTAAAAGATCTATCAGCGCATCTGCGCCTACAACGGTATTGAGGCATCCTCTGTTCCCGCATTGACAAATTGGTCCGAGGGGATCTACCTGTACATGTCCGATTTCACCAGCAATCCCATGAGGACCGTGATGGAGTTTCCCATTGAGCATGATGCCCGCGCCGCAATGGTAGGAAGCGCGAATATATACGCCGTCACTGTACCCGCGAAGATTCCCGTAGAGGTACTCACCGATTGCAGCAGCATTTGCGTCATTTTCTACAAGAACAGGGCGTCCCAGACGACGTTCGAGAACATGACGAATATCGGTTTCTTCCCAGTCGCGCATGATGCCGCGGACTGAAATATTACGAGTATGCGGGTCTATGGGGGCCGGTAGTGCTAGACCAATGCCGACAATTTCATCAAGGGGGACCCCCATTTCATCTGTTAATTCAGAAATTAATAAGGCCGCGCGATCTAATGTGGTATCCGCCCGGTGATCTGTAGGCAGGGGGAGTACTTTTTCGGCGGTAATCGTATGGGAGGCATCAGCGATTTCAATACGCAGAGCACGTTTAGCAATATGAACACCGACGGCTAAAGCGGATTGCGTACGTAGATGCACAAGCTGCGCGCGCCGGCCTGAGCGAATCGTATTTTCTGTGGCGACAACTCCACGTTCAACAAGTTGTTTGACGATATTGGAAATTGTGGCGGAAGAAAGTCCTGTGACAGCAGCCAATTCAACCTGTGTGATACGACCATATCGCTGAATGGCATCAACAACCCGGACACTATTAGCTTCTCGCAGTGAAGCTTGTGACCCAGAAGGACCTCCATATAAAACCACGTACCTACGCTATCAGTTTGTCAGCACATGTACGGGGCTGTCCTCATAAATTCGATAGAAAAAAATATTTTTAACGGGATTTATCAATATCCCTATAGGATAGGGATGTACGAAGGAACAGACAGAAGTAACGCCTGATCGTAAAGAAGCGCGGGTGAAAGGAGTCTGCAGTCGTTATGCATATCTTTGACTTTTTCCTGGGACGGAATAGGCACACGTATCTTGTAGCGAATGTGTTAATTGTTCTTGTTGTCATCTTTGAGTATGCGACGCATGGGCACATGTTGAGTGCATCGAATTTACATAATTTACTTGCAGGAAATTCCTATATTTTTGTTTTGACGATCGGCATGGTTTTAGTTGTCATCATCGGCCAAATCGATTTGTCGGTTGGCTCTGTCGGAGCTTTTGTTTCGATGACAATGGCTTTAGGAATGGCGCATGGGGGTATTCCTTTTTGGCTGGCTATTCCTGCGAGCCTTGTGCTGGGTGGTTGTATTGGAGCTTTTCACGCGTTTTTTCTTGCATATTTTGCTGTGCCAAGTTTTGTGATTACTTTGGCAGGTATGTTGATTTTCCGAGGTTTATTGCTGTGGGAATCTCAAGCATTATCTGTTCCTGTCCCTACGCAATTCCAATTTCTTGGGTCAGGTACGTTGCCGTATTTTGGTCGTTTCTTGGGCGTTGATATAGCGACATGCATTTTTGGTTTATGCGTTGGCTTGATCTTTATGTGCGATCAGTGGCGACGCCAGAAAAATATTGCGCGTGCTGGTGCGCAGGTACGCAAAAGTTCGTTTATTTTTCGTTGTCTGCTCTTGTTTTTCTGTGTGAGCGTATGCGTATGGCTATTCGGTCGAGGTCCTATAGGGACTGCTGTTCCTTTATCGGCTCTTGTGGTTTTTATCCTGGCAGTGATTTATCATTTCCTGTTACAAAGAACAACTTTCGGGCGTCACGTGTACGCTGTGGGTGGTAATCCGGTGGCAGCCCATTTATCCGGTGTTAATGTGCAACGGATTCAATTTATTGTCTTGACGAATATGGGAGTTTTAGCTGCTCTTGCGGGGATTTTGTTTACGGCGCGAGCTACGGCAGCTGGTCCGCAAGATGGTGCTTTATGGGAGCTTGATGCAATTGCTGCGGTTTTTATTGGAGGAGTAGCGATTTCAGGTGGGACAGGTAGCGTCATTGGTGGTGTTCTGGGTGCTCTTGTCATGGCAGTTCTTAATAATGGTTTGCTTTTATTAGGTGTGGGTTCTGATCGTGCGCAGGTAATTAAAGGAATTGTCCTTGTTGTTGCTGTGCTTTACAGTTTGCTTTCGCGTCAGCAAAGAAATGTGTCTTTTGCTCAGAAACTGATGCGTTCGCGGGCTTTTATGACTCAAAATTTTCCCCACTGAAAGAAGGGGAGCAGACCCTAGTGCGCGATGGTTACGCTCACGCCTGTAAATGTGTAGGTGACCTGTGATGCCAAAAACAGCACATATTAATATTCGTGTTAAACCAGAAATAAAAGAGGACGCGGAACTTCTTTTCTCAAGCTTTGGCATATCGGTGACAGATGCGATCAATATTTTCTGCGCACCTTTTTAATGGAGGGCGGGTTTCCTTTTCCTATCAAGCGCTCTCACGCATCAGATACCACGCAGGCAGCTTGCGAACAAGTACGTGACATGATTGCAGGGAAAATCCCTATGGAGTGTTTTTCGAGTGTAAAAGCGTTGTTTGATGCTCTTGATGAGGAAGAAAAACGCTAATGCTCAATGTGGCTGTATCCTCACAGTTTTGCCGAGACTATAAGCGGATGAAAAAGTGTGGCATGGATATGTCTTTGCTGGAAAAGATTCTTGAAACTTTATGTAGCGACGATTCCTTACCTGCGCGACATAGAGGACAGAGGACGACCTGAACAAAAATCCATACGCGGTGATTCCTTACCTGCGTGGCATAGAGATCATGCTCTTAAAGGCGATTATGTAGGGTTTCGTGAATGTCATATTCAACCAGTTCAACCAGATTGGCTCCTGATTTACACCATTAACGAGTATGAACTTATTCTTGTAGCCACACGGACCGGGACACACTCTGACCTGTTTTCTACGTGAAAAAACAAGTACCGCCACAGTCTTACGCGGCCATACCCACTTTTTAGAGACTAAGACTTTGTGTGCGCAGATATGGGGATTTTTGACTAGGCGTCACACAAAAATAGGCAAGAAGTAAGGTCCCTACATCAACGATACTCACATGAAAGCAGCCCGAAGAACCCATATGATGCTTCATTATTCTCTCACTGATATTTCAGCCAGAACATAGAAATTTACCGTTAAATACTGTCGCTATTAAGGAAAATCGCTTTAACATTGTGCCGAAGGACCTTGCCACCTGTCCTTATTGAAATGTTTTAACGGTGCACCTTGGCAAATAAGATCTTCACAACGTCTATTTTGTTGAAAATACAGAAACTGACCTTTTGACTCCGGTTATAGGTGAGTATTTTCTTAGGAGTTCATACTGTTTCTTGCAGCTACACATATGCGCAGAGAACTCCCAAATCTACGCTGAAAAACAGTGTGTTTTACGTAATTTTTACATGTGACTTCACTTTCATTTGCTCACTAGGTGATGCAACTCGTCAGCAAAAGAAATGAAATGCCTACGATGGTCACGTTATAAGGTCCGTTAGCGGCTTTTGAGCCGTATCATACAAGGAGTATTATGCGTACTTCGCCCTCCTATACTGCTTCATATCGGTTAGATCTGGATGAAGGACAGACTTCGATTGCTGGGGTTGTTGCAGCTGTCGTTGAAACAGGGGCACAGATCAAGGGGCTGGATGTTGCCGATTCTGATCGTGGACGCCTGATCGTTGATGTGACCTGTGATATGCGTGATTCTGAACATCGCCGACAAGTTGAAGCTGTGCTTGACTCATTACCGGGTGTGGCGACTTCTTCAGTTGCAGATCAAACCTTCCTGTCACATATTGGCGGTAAAATTGAGCTTGCTTCAAAGGTTCCGTTGCGTAACCGTGATGATCTTTCCCGTGCCTACACTCCTGGCGTAGCTCGCGTATGTACGGCGATCCATGACATGCCTCAAAAAGCGCATTTATTGACGATGAAGGCAAATTCGGTGGCGGTTGTCTCGGATGGTACAGCTGTCCTTGGACTTGGAGATATCGGACCAGAGGCTGCTTTGCCGGTTATGGAAGGTAAAGCTGTCCTTTTCAAGCAGTTCGGTAACGTTGATGCCTGGCCGGTTGTTTTAGATACAAAAGACACCGATGAGATTGTTCGTATTGTTAAAGCTATTGCTCCCGCTTATGGCGGTATTAATCTCGAAGATATTTCAGCGCCGCGATGCTTTGAAATCGAGGAGCGTTTACGCGCAGAGCTAGATATTCCGGTATTCCACGATGATCAGCATGGGACAGCAATTGTTGTTTTAGCTGCACTACTGAATGCCCTCAAAATTGTCGGGAAACGTATTGAGGATGTGCGCATCGTTGTTTCTGGAGTCGGAGCAGCAGGTAATGCCATTATCAAATTACTGATGGCTCAAGGTGCGACCGATATTGTGGGTTATGGTCGTTCGGGTGCTTTGAATGCTGATGAAGTATCTGATGACATGCATCCGGCACGTCGTTGGTTGGCTGAAAATACTAATCCTCGTCGTGTGAAAGGTTCGTTAGCTGAGGGCTTGCGTGATGCGGATGTTTTCATTGGTGTTTCGCAGGGCAATATTTTGACGGCTGATGATGTAGCAACAATGGCCAAAGATTCTATTGTTTTTGCTTTAGCGAATCCGACTCCTGAGGTTGATCCGATTGCTGCGGCTCAATATGCGCGTATCGTGGCAACGGGGCGTTCTGATTATCCGAATCAGATTAACAACGTTTTGGCTTTCCCAGGTTTATTCCGTGGTTTGCTTGATGCGAAGGTGAAAGAAATTACGACGGAGGTACTCCGTGTCGCTGCTGTTGCTATTGCTGATGTGATTTCGGTTGATGAACTCGGTGCGAATTACATTATTCCTGGCGTATTTGACGAGCGTGTGCCGCGAGCTGTTTCGCGTGCAGTTCGGCAAGCTGTTCGTGATTTGCCGACGGTAGATATTCCTGTACAAGAACACTTAGGTACTTGTTGAGTTTCCTTCGTATATTTTGTGAGGTCCATCGCTTCTTTTTGGAAAAGCTACGTAGCTTGACAGGTTTTTTGAGGCTGTGTATTTCCTGAGAGTGTGGCTTTGCTGAGTGAAAGTCCGTGCGGAAACGGGTGTGCAGTGGTAACTGTTCCCTGATTCTGCGCGGACTTTTCCTTGTTTTTGAGGGATTTTAGAGGGCTTTCTGTGTTTGTGTGTTTGGTGTCATAGTGTTTTGGTTTGACGTGTGCGTGGTGGGGTGGGTATTGTTTTTGTTTGTCGCCTGATGGGGTTTGCCGGTTGTGGTGGGTTTTGTTGGGTGGTGTG
>NZ_JAJNRP010000010.1:0-72151 GCF_021083625.1 Schaalia sp. lx-100
GGTAGAAGACGTGGAAAATACTCCGATACGTGCTGATATTGTCCTGCGTAAACAAGACAAGGCGGGTCATGGTCTTGCTGGCGCTGTTTTTGAAGCTGTCCATCAAGAAAGCGGGCAAAGGCTGAGCGCGACCAGCGGCTCGGATGGTGTTGTGCGTTTTTCTGCTGCCCTGTACGGGCAGTGGGTGCTACGTGAGGTTCATGCCCCGCATGGCTACCTGTTAAACCAGGAAACACGCACAGTCAACGTGAGCGAGCAGGATGTGACAGTAGATGCCGGCGTGATAGTCAATGAGCCTGTCCCGGTCAAGATCGGTAAGAGCGCTCTGGCTATGACCGGCGCTATGCCGCTCATCTGGGTACTGGCCGCAAGCACAGCACTAGCTGGCCTGACACTCATAACCACCACCCGCACACGACGCACACGACGCATACACGGTGTGAACGGGGTAGCTACACAATAAACCCCGCATAAACCCCGCGCGCGTGCGGGAAAGGGATGCTCCCCTAAAAAGGGGAGCATCCCTCTTTTTCTTTCACACACATGTTTCTGGCCGGTAACTTGACTCAGGCTACGCGGTTTCGACTGAAGGGCATACCCTCACACCTTTTGGGCCGGTAGCCTATTTTCTGAATGCACTACATGTTACGGAAACAAGTGAAGGGGGCTATGGGCTACAAGTGACTCACGTGAGTACTGACCCCTCGGAAGAATATCGGTAATGATGGACAGAGAAATCGTGGTCGATCAGCTTGAATTGGGCCTTATTTTTGAGTTGTACCACCGCAGATTTTGCATCGTGGATTTCCCATCCCTCAATCCAAGCCGACTCCAACACCGAATTTGCCCCGTAATATCAATAAAAAACCAGGACAAAACCAACACGAAATGACCAACCAAAAACTCGAGCCGAAACGAGTCCAACACCCACTTTCGGGCTTCATAGCAACAAAAAACAACCCAAAAACCAACACGCTTTGGCCAATAGGCCCGCTTTGGCCAATAGACCCCAAAGAGATCGAAAAAACGAAAGGCTCCGTGAATTCACATTCACAGAGCCTTTCCTCGTGCGCGGAGGGGGACTTGAACCCCCACCCTCTAATACGAGGACTAGCACCTCAAGCTAGCGCGTCTGCCTATTCCGCCACCCGCGCAGATGACGATGAAACAAAACAATTTGTTCCAAGCGCAGACGAGTCTAGCATGAAAAGAGGGGGTAATACCAAATTGAGCTCACAACGCATATTTTGTCTGTGAGCTGACATCATAAATAGCTGAAATACGGCAAAATATAAGAAAAAAGCTGAGAACTCACGAAAAGGACGCCTCATGCAGATCGAAATGTGGGGAGATTTCACCTGCCCATGGTCATATCTCACACTTCGACATTTACGTCGGGTGCTTGCAGACTTTCCTCACCGCGACGAAGTTGAAGTCACTATGCGCCCATTTTTTCTTGACCCCGCACAAGAAGAAGTAACCGACATGCCCTGGGTACAATCCCTCATTGAAAATGAAGATATGCAACCCGCTGAAGCGCTGGCCCTACGCGATCGGATTATGGCATTAGGACGCGCAGAAGGTATCCGTTTCGACCTCGATTCCATGATTCTTGCTCCAGGAACCGCTGCTTTCCGCGTACTCGTTCAATCACATATCGCAGCCTGGGAAGCAGGAGAAAACACAGGTCCAGACACATTAGTTCTGAAATTCGCCGACGCAATCTTTCGTACACGTTTTGAGATGGGATCAAATATTGCTGACCCTGAGGTCATTATCGGATGCGCACAAGATATCGGCATATCCCCACAGGATGCAGTTTTTGCTTTGTCGGACCCAGCAACAGCTGATGATGTCTGGTCGCAATACCAGCTTGCTATGCACATGGGAATAGATTCTGTCCCTACCTTGCTGTTTGATAATACATTCGTACTCCAAGGAATGCAGACAACAACAGCGTTACGTCACGCTTGCGATACAGCGTGGAAACACGCCCGTTCACGGAAGGAACAATGACATGGGTTTTACGCCAGTAAATATTGAGGGGGAAAATATTCGCCTCGTACCTATGAGCATAGGACACGCTGAGGAACTCTATGAAATCCTCCAAGACCCACGATTTGCTGAGACAACAACTATTCCGTGGCCTTACACGAAAGAAATGGCTTACTCTCACCTGAACGAAGTTGCTGATGCTTGGGATAAAGGTGAGCCAGATTGGGCTATTACATGTAGAAAAACGGGTGAACTCCTTGGACGCATTAACCTGTTCAGTCACGCACGTATTCCTCATTGCTTTGAAATAGCTTTCATGACACGTTCCGATCAATGGGGTAGAGGAATTATGACGCAAGCCGTTCGCCTAGCTGTGGCCACGGCTTTTGATCACTTTCAAGCCACACGCATTGAATGGTTTGCGAATGTAGGAAACTGGGGTTCATGGAAACCTGTCTGGCGATGCGGCTTCCAACGGGAAGGAATTACGCGGCGCGATGCAGGTAAATTTTGGGTAGCCTCCCTACTAAAAGAAGACCGTCGAGAACCAGCAAGCCCATGGGACGGGCCTCAAAAAATTGGTTTACCTGCTCTGGAATACGATTCGACACGCCCAGCACAATTAGTTACCCAATTTCATACGACCTACTCAATGCCAAATCGTGTAGCTGAAGGGGAGCGGCCTACCTTAGATTTTGACCGTCTGGATATGAGAATGTCGCTTATCAGTGAGGAATTCGCTGAACTTACAGGCGCAGTTTACGGCCCACAAGCTCGAAAAATCATTGAGGACGCATCTGCAAAAGCAAAAGAAATATCCGATCATACGCATGACGTTGTCGAAGCTGCGGATGCTTTAGCTGACCTGGTTTACGTGATTTATGGGATGGCTTTAGAAAGCGGTATTGACTTAAATGCGGTTCTTGATGAGGTTCAAGCGTCGAACCTGTCGAAACTTATGCCCGATGGTTCTGTTCTTCTGCGGGAAGATGGGAAAGTCCTCAAAGGCCCGAATTTTTTCCCACCGAATGTGCGCAGAGCACTCAAACTGGACGAATGACACGAGGAATACATTCAGAAAGAAGAAACAGCGCCGTGTGAAATTTTTAGACACCCTGAAAATAGGATGTAGGCGCTAAAACAGGCATTATTTTCGTTGGAAAAATCGTGTGACACGAAAGTGCGACACTGCACACGGTGTTTTACATGGTGCATATGCGCACTTAATGAGACGATGATACATACGAGTAAGAAATGGAGGCCCACAATGGCTCGCATTGTTGTTGTCGGTGGCGGCTACGGAGGCGTAACAGTAGCTAAAGGTTTGGATCCTTTAGCGGAAGTAATCCTTGTAGAACAAAAAGATCGTTTTGTTCACCATGCGGCTGCTTTACGTGCTGCAGTTGAAGAAACATGGCAACACTCCATTTTCATGCCATACTCCAACCTGCTCACGCACGGAACTTTCATTCAAGGAACTGTGTCACGGGTTGAAGGAACCACTGTTCACGTGTACGGACGTGAACCTATTGAGGCTGACTATGTGGTGCTTGCTTCAGGCTCTACCTACCCCTTCCCAGCGAAGTATTCGTCCTCTCGTGCTCAAGTGGCGCAAGCTCGTTTGGAACAATTGCACGAAAATTTACGTGCTGCACGTTCTGTCATGCTTGTCGGTGGTGGTACTGTGGGCATTGAATTCGCCGGTGAACTTGCGGCAACACACCCTGACTTAAACATTACAATCGTGGAAAAAGAACAAGATATTTTATCCACGCCAGGGTATTCACCGAAACTACGCGAAGAAATTAAGACTCAGCTTGCTGAACTTGGTATTCGCCTTATCACAGGATCAAGTTTGGCCTACCTTCCGCCTTTTAATGTGGGTGAGCTAGGGCATTTTACGGTGCAAACGGTGGACGGTGAAGAAATACAAGCGGATCTTTGGTTCCAATGCTACGGTGCTCGCGCAAATTCGGGTTTCTTAGCAGGAACATCCTATGAAGAAGCTCTGCACCCCGATGGGACAATTCGAGTGGAACCAACCCTTCAGGTGAACGGGTATGCGAATACTTATGCTGTAGGTGATATTACTGATGTGCGTGAATCAAAACGCGCAGATGCAGCCCGCCAGCAAGCGCGAGTAGTTATTGCGAATATTTCTGCTCAGATTCGCGGAGAGCAACCAGAAAACGTGTATCGTCCGACTAAAGAATGGGTGATCCTCCCATTAGGACCGCGGATGGGTGCTTCACAATTACTGGATGATGAAGGAAATACGCGAATTCTTGGTGCAGATGAGACAGCAGAAATTAAAGGTGCAGACCTCATGGTGTCAGTTATTCGCGCACAACTAAACCTGCCGTAACTCTAGGAACAAGGTAAGATGTGACTATGAGCACAGATCCACGTCATGCGTTAAACCACCTGATCGAAGCCTTTGAACATCACCTTGATGTGGCATGCGCGCAGGACAGGCTTGATGAACGTGCTTTGGAACAGGCTGAATCTGCTCTACGTGACGCTTTCTTCTTGTACGACGATGTCCTATTCCGACGTTTTGATGTAGAACTACCTTTCGACATGTATGAAGGCGATGAGGAATACGACGAGGAAGATGAAGAAAACGACGACGAACTAGACGATGAAGACTTTGACGATAGTGAAGACCTCGATATTTACGATATGGACATCGACTAAAGTTTTCCTCTGAAGAAATTTTTACTCATGAAGCTGACCTCATAACTGGGATCAGCTTCATTTCATATCTTCAGACGCGCAAAGTTCACTCCGGAGCGCAATCCTGTGCGTTAGACACTACAAGAGGGTATTTCAACTGGATTGATGACTATTTCCTAACCTGCACAGGAACCAAGGCTTATACGTATAAGAGCGCTTTTGCTGCTCAGCCCAACAGGTAGCTGCTCCCTTAAAGGCTCATATGCGTGAAGGGTAGGCGAATAAATTTCCTCAATCCGTGCCAACACAATCAGCAATCAGCCACTTCAGTGAGCACACGACGAATAGGGCTAGGTAAAGGCGATAAAGAAGAAGACAATATCTGCTCTAACTGACGTGCTGTACGCGGCCCGATAATCGCTGAAGTCACATGGGGATGATCGCGCACCCACACTAAAGACACATCAGCCATCGAACGCTCAAGCCCCTGAGCAGCACGTGCCACCGCCTCTACTATCCCCTGTGAACCTGTCACATAATCAGTAACTGTATGGCGAAGGTGCTCTGAAGCTGCTCGTGAATCAGGAGGAGTCGAATGACGATACTTACCTGTCAACACTCCGCCGGCAAGTGGCGAATGAGCAAAGACCCCAAGACCTGCCTCATATGATTGACGAATATACGCTGCCTGCTGATGCGCATTCACTAAAGAAAATTCTTGCTCCACCACGCTGATAGGTGGATAAGTACCGTGCTGCCCCGCCCATACTGCCTGTGCTGTGTCCCACATACTGAGGTGATCGAGGCCTACATAATGCGCACGACCAGAACGATACGCCACCTCCAAAGCCTCAAGACTTTCCTCCAACGGGACTTGCAGATCAGGAGTGAGTAACCACAGGTCAACATGATCTGTCCCTAAACGCTCCAAAGCCTCATCTAAACCCGCCAGCATAGCGCCACGCGAAGATGAAGGACGAGCCACACCCCCTTCACCTCGTCGTAAACCCCCACGCCAAGCCAAAATCAGCCGATGTCGTCCTATCGTGCGCACACAATGCCCCAGAACATCAACAGCCGCACCATCACCATGCCACGGCGCGCACTCCACAAGAGAACCACCGGAGTCCGTGAAAAATTCCAACATCTCAGCTGCTTCATGCAGCTCAGTGTCGCGTCCCCACGTAAGCGTTCCAAGGCCCAGGGCCGAGACAAACAAACCCGACTTCCCGCACTGACGAATTTCCATAAAGCCACCTTACGTTGTGCAGCGTATTTCAGCATGGAGGCAGACAGGGAATACAGTAAAGACATGACATGGCTTGATGCACTTATCATGGGTTTAGTTCAAGGACTCACTGAATTTCTGCCCGTTTCATCTTCAGCGCACTTGCGTATAGTAGGCGAACTCACAGGTATTACTGATCCTGGTGCAGGTTTTACCGCAATCATTCAAATAGGGACAGAAGCCGCTGTCCTCATCGTTTTTTGGAAAGATATCGCCCGTATTTTATCGAAATGGTTCCGAGCCTTACCAATTGGGCCAAAAGAAAACCGCGTCCCCGCTACTGATCCTGACGTACGTATGGGTTGGATGATTATTGTTGGATCACTCCCTATCGGTATCCTCGGATTACTGCTTGAAGATTGGATTGACACCACTTTCCGTAATCTGTGGGTGAGCGTCTTTACTTTGGCGTTTTTCGCTGCGCTTCTAGGACTTGCAGACCGATGGGCACCGCGCACTCGCACATTGGAACGTATGACATGGAAAGACGCTGTTCTGTACGGTTTCGCACAAGCAATGGCTTTAATCCCAGGTGTTTCACGTTCCGGTGGAACTATCACCATGGGGCGAGCGCTGGGATACACGCGTGAAGCTGCCGCGCGGTATTCATTCCTCTTAGCAATGCCAGCAGTCTTTGCTTCAGGCCTGTATAAGGTTGCAAAAGTGTTCACTGGTGGAGAACATGTTGATGTCGCCCCAACGATTGGTGCCACACTTGTAGCTTTCCTTGTTGGATGGATTGTGATTGTATGGTTCCTTCGTTTAGTATCCACACAGTCGTATTCCGTATTTGTATGGTACCGATTGGCAATAGCTGCTGTGCTGGCCATCCTTTTGACAAGCGGAATACTTGAAGCCACTTCACATGCAATGGTGAGCTAAAGGGTGCATATGTGAAACATCGTCCACGAGTATTGCGCACAAATTAAAGAAATATTGTGTGCTGATCGGAAGAAAACAGCTTCATATTTTCCCGGTGAAACAGAAAGCGAGGGAGAAAAGCAAGCAGGGGAGGACGCTAAAAATGAGGAGAAGGGCACGGAAAGCCACAATCGCAGTGAAGTGATGAAAAACCTTACTTCACGTACCTCACGTCCTTGTTGAGGTGGATATTCGAGTACTGAGGAGGCGTGTAATTTTTTCTTCAGAAAGCTCAGGAACTACACCACCAAATTCAGGGCATGCAAAACGTACCCCACACCACTGACACAGAGGATTAGGTCGAGGAGTAAATACGCCTTGATGCGCGTCTTTTTCAATGGAGGCCCATGTTGTCTCAACATCTTTCCCAAAACGAATGATGTCCTCACGTTCCGGATCAAGTGTGAGAACACGACCACTACGCAAATACACTAACTGCAAACGCGCGGGAAAACGATCCTTCAACATAAGCAAAAGTGCATAAAAACGCATTTGATACAAGGCATCTTCGACAAAACGCGGGGCAGGAGCTTTCCCTGTTTTGTAATCAACAACACGCAAAAGCCCCTCAGGTGAACGGTCAATGCGATCAATGAAACCACGCAAACGCACACCGCCAGGAGTCACAGCTTCCGCATGATACTCACGCGCAACAGGTGAAATATGCTGAGGCTTTTCAATATCAAAATACGAGGAAATTAACGAGCGCACCTGAGCAAGAGGATCATCTTGCAAGTCTGTCACAGGAAATAAAGACAGTACTTCAGGGGTTTCCTCGCAGGTTTTCTGCCAATGCTCCGACAGTAATTTTTGCGCATATGTAACCGTGCGTTCGTGCGCAGGCAGATCAAAAAGATCCTCAAGAACACTATGAATCAGTGTTCCCATCGCTGTGGCATGAGTTGGTGGATCGGTGAAACCATCAACCACATGCAGCCGATACTGCAGCGGACAACGACGATATTCCTTTGCCCGCGATGCTGACAAGGCTGGTTCCCATGTCTTTGTACGTGCCATACATACCACGGTAGTGGCAACCCTTAACAGTGGCGAACCTGACAAGCAGAGAATGTGGACACAGCGATAAACTTCAATACGATGAGCACACAGATAACTCCTGAAAACCTGCGCCCCACATTCCCGATAGGGCAAGAAACTCGCAGAGGAAACCTTCGTGAGGGCGACAGAGTACAAATTAAAGACCCCAAAGGGCGACTACACACGATCACACTTGTTGCGGGAGGATATTTCCAAACTAATCGTGGAGGAATTAACCACGACGATCTGATCGGTCATCCTGACGGTCAAGTAATTACCACCCCTGAAGGCCGACAATTCCAAGTGCTTCGCCCATTACGTCACGATTACGTGATGGGAATGCCACGCGGAGCCGCCATCATTTACCCAAAAGACGCGGGAACAATCATTCACTATGCTGATATTTTCCCAGGGGCACGCGTCTTTGAAGCAGGAGCCGGTTCGGGAGCCCTCAGCTTAGCTTTGCTTGATGCTGTCGGAACACACGGACATCTGATATCCGTTGAACGTCGTGAAGATTTTGCGGATATTGCTCGGGCAAATGTTGACCTATGGTTTGGACGTCCCCATCCGGCATGGGATCTACGTATTGCAGATGCAGCTGATGAACTATGTGCGATGAATGAGGGCAGTATCGACCGCATTATTTTTGACATGCTGGCACCCTGGGAAAACTTAGACGCAGCAGCCCACGCCCTGATCCCAGGCGGAGTTTTACTGTGTTACGTTGCCACAGTCACTCAAATGTCACGCCTTGTTGAAGATATCCGTTCCTACGGTGGTTTCACTGACCCTGAAGCATGGGAAACTATGGCGCGCGGCTGGCACCTTGACGGTCTTGCTGTCAGGCCAGACCATCGTATGGTGGCGCATACAGGTTTCCTAGTAACCACTCGTCGCCTTGCCCCCGGAGTGCGCTCACAAGAGCGGCATACACGCCCCTCACCGGGTGCTGATGGAAAAGAAGGCATGTGGGATGACCAAGAAAACTGGAGCGATGAAGCCGTAGGAGCACGGATAAGCAGCCCAAAGAAAATCCGTAAAGTACGCCGTGACCTTTCAGCTAAAACTCAAGCATGGGTGGAAGGGAAAGACGATGAATGAGGATGTTCTTTCTGCTCGTATCAGTGAACAAGGACGCATGATTACTTCCCTTGAAGAAAAAAATGAACGCCTTTCACGAGCACTGACCACAGCACGTTCACAACTTGTACACATGCAAGAACAATTGACACAAGTGAACCGTCCTCCTCATACAATGGCTATCTTTTTAGCTGCACATGTCAGCGAACAACAAATTGAAGTCATGTCTGCATCACGGCGTATGCGTGTTGCTGCCGCCCCCGATCTGAACATCACAAATCTGAGCGTCGGACAGTGGGTACGTCTCGATGACAAAATGATTGCAATAGCAGCAGACGCAATGGCTCGCACGGGATCAATCGGTGTTGTTCGTGAAATTGTTGAACCCGACCGCTTACTTGTTGCGGCAGAAAACGGGCAAGAAATCCTCCTTGAACTTGCTGGCCCTTTACGACACGGAAATCTACGCTCAGGTGATTGCGTTGTCATTGACATGCGCGCAGGTATCGCTTTAGAACGCATCATTCGTTCAGATGTCGAACAAATGCTGACCCCCGAAATCTCCGACGTCACATACGACGACATCGGTGGTCTTCATGAGCAAATACGTCAGGTACGTGATGCGATTGAACTACCATTTCGTCATCCTGACCTGTATAAGCGTTTCGGGCTTCGACCTCCCAAAGGTATTTTGCTATACGGACCACCCGGCTCAGGCAAAACATTGATAGCTAAAGCAGTTGCCCACTCACTTTCAGGTGACCATGCTGAAAAAGCATACTTCCTGTCCATTAAAGGCCCTGAGTTGCTGAATAAGTTCGTTGGTGAAACTGAACGCCATATACGTGCGATCTTTTCGAGAGCCCGCACACTCGCCCAAGGTAATGTCCCAGTTGTCATATTCTTTGACGAAATGGAAGCCCTTTTCCGCACACGAGGTTCAGGTATTTCCTCCGACGTTGAAACAATGATTGTTCCTCAGCTCCTTGCAGAAATGGACGGAGTTGAATCCTTAGAAAATGTTGTCATTATTGGCGCTTCTAATCGCGCAGATATGATCGATCCAGCTGTTTTACGACCAGGACGTTTAGATGTCCGTATTCGTGTGAACCGTCCGGATCGTGCAGGCGCTGTTGAAATCTTCAGCAAACACTTACGTTCAACCGTTCCGCTACATCCTGATGAGATAGCTGCCGCTGGCACTCCAGAAGCTGCACGCGAAGCCGTAATCCAAGCAGCAGTTGAACGACTATTTTCACGCACAAACGATATGGCATTGCGTGAAGCTGAGCTAGCCGATGGGCGTACACTCACCATTTACCTTGCAGATGTCCTATCTGGAGCACTTATCGCAGGAATCGTTGAGCGAGCAAAAAAATATGCCATCAAAGATTTCCTTGCCAATTCCTCTTACGGTCTGCACCGTGACCACCTGATACAGGGAATAGAAGAAGAAAAAGGTGAATCAGTAGATGTAGCAGCATCAAGCTCAGCAACTGAATGGGCCAGAACCATAGGACTTGAAGCTGAAGTTGTTGCACTACGACCTATAAGGACCACACAATGAGCGTGAATCGTATCATCGCAACAGAAACCGAATTCGGTATCTATCAAGTAGGAAATACGTGGGCTAATCCCGTACTCCTATCAACCCAAACGATACGCGCCCTTGCCAGGCGTTCACGTCAAAAAACACCTGCTGCAGACTCTGCTCCTGTGAGATGGGATTACACTGCAGAAGATCCACTGAATGACCTACGTGGAATGCGTATGACACGCGCAGCAGCAGACCCTTCTTTACTGACAGACGACCCGTACCATTTAGCCCCATCAGGCGGCGAAGAACACGTACCACGTCCACGAGCCGAAGAACTGGCGCTCCCAGCTGCTACAGCGGCTGTTTTGACCAATGGTGCGCGAGTATATGTGGACCACGCCCATCCGGAATATTCTGCCCCTGAAACACTTGGCCCACGCGACGCTGTTTTATGGGACCGTGCAGGCGAACTTATTGCATGCGACGCGATGGCTGAACTTACCCAAGAGCCAGAAGGCGCAATTGTCCTCGTAAAAAACAACACAGATGGAAAAGGCGCGGCCTACGGAACACATGAAAACTATCAAGTACGACGTGACGTTGATTTAGAGGACATTATTCGCGGACTTACGCCTTTCATGGTGACCCGACCGATTTTATGCGGTTCAGGGCGTGTAGGCATCGGTCAGCGTTCACAAAAACCAGGTTTCCAAATATCGCAACGTGCAGATTTCGTTGAAAATGAAGTGGGACTAGAAACCACATTCAACCGTCCTATTATCAACACGCGTGACGAACCACATGCAGACCCATCCCGTTTTCGTCGTCTGCATGTTATCGGTGGAGATGCGAACCTTTTTGACTATTCTTCTTACCTGCGTTTCGCTACAACCTCGTTAGTCTTATGGGCTATCGAGCAGGGGATCGGTCTGGAATGGGAAGCTTTAGCTTTAGATGACCCGGTAGAAGCGACATGGGAAGTCAGCCACCATCCTCATATTGATTACCGTATGACAACGGCAGGTGGCGCTTCGTGGACTGCTGTGGATATGCAACAAACCTATCTGGATTTAGTGCGTGCCACCTATGAACGGCTTGGTATTGAGCCGGACACAGAATCAGCACACGCATTAACATTATGGCAAGACATTATTGACCGTATGAAACGTGATCTATTTTCTGTTGCTCCTGAAGTGGAATGGGTAGCGAAATACCAGTTACTTTCCCGTCAAAAAGAACGTTTAGGCGCGCAATGGGATGATCCACGGTTAGCGGCAATGGATTTGCAGTGGGCTGATATGAGGCCGCAGCGTTCCCTCGTAGCAAAATTAGAAGAAGCTGGCCGTGTACGACGCATGTTCACATTAGAACAAGTACGTGAAGCAGTAACGGAACCACCATCGAATACTCGCGCATATATACGCGGTCGAGCAGTTGCTCACCGTCCTGATTTAGTGAAAGCATCGTGGACATCCCTTGTTTTCGATTCGGGAGGTGCTGACCTGATTCGTGTTCCTTTGCCGCAGGCTGAAGGCGTCGATTGGGCCATCATAGAACGCTACTTACCTGACTTGCCAGCATAAGAGGCCGTAACTATTCGGTAGTTCGTACTTTTATCTTTGCGTTATTTCAGAGGCAAGGTAAAGTCTCTCAGATAAAAACTAATGAAAAGTAGCAGAAAAGAACAAAGAGAAGGAAGATAATTCAGTGGAACAATTACGCGCACATGGTGGTGGCCCCTCGCATGAGGACGAAGGGGAGATCCTCAACGGACAAGTAAATGCAACAGTACAACCCATTGATGCCCTTCTGGACGAAATTGATTTAGTCCTTGAAAGTAATGCCACGCAATTCGTTCAAGGATTCGTTCAGAAAGGTGGCCAGTAAGGTGAAACGCCGCGTCTTTGGTATAGAAACAGAGTACGGGCTTACCGCTGCGACACTGGATGGAACACCTGCCTCATTAAATGCCGATGAGGCTGCGCGTGAACTTTTTACTCCGCTTATCCAACAGTATCGCTCAACGAACCTGTTCTTACGTAATGGCGGCAGACTGTACCTTGACGTGGGTTCTCACCCTGAATACGCAACTGCTGAATGTGATCGCCTTGACGATCTACTTGCACAAGACCGTGCTGGAAGCCGCCTTTTTACTGATCTTGCCGCACAAGCTGACCGCAGATTAGAAGAACACGGTCGCCCTGAACGCATGTACCTGTTCCGTAATAACGTTGATTCACAAGGAAATTCCTACGGATGCCATGAAAACTATTTGCTGCACCGCAGGCGAGATTTCCGGCAAGTCGCTGACGCTCTTGTTGCTTTCTTTATTACGCGTCAAGCATTAGTAGGATCAGGATACATTCGTCGCACCCCGGCAGGCGCAGTATATTGCACATCACAACGAGCTGAGCACATGTGGGATGCTGTTTCTTCTGCGACGACACGTTCACGCCCTATCATTAATACCCGCGATGAGCCTTTGGCAGATTCCACGTCATACCGTCGTATGCATGTCATTGTGGGGGACACGAATGTTTGTGAAGCAACAACTGCGTTAAAAATTGGTGCGACACAGCTCATCTTAGATGCCATTGAAGAAGGAATCCACCTAGAGGACCTCGCCTTGGCAGATCCTATGGGTGCTATCCGGCAACTCAATACGGGGAATAACACGCAAGTACGTCTTGACCTCGCTGATGGGCGTTCAATGACGGCAGCACAGATTCAACGCGAAATATATGAACGAGTCCTGCGCCGATGCCCAGCAGAAGAAATGACATCGTTACTTGTATATGTTGTGGACCTGTGGGATCGTGCAATCCATGCTTTAGATACAAATGATTGGACCCAGGTAGATACTGAACTGGACCATGTCATAAAGAAAAAGCTGATTGATGCCTATATGTCACGCACAGGATGCCGACTTTCGGATCCACGTATTGCCCGACTAGACCTGTCCTATCATGACATCACTGCGAGCGGCTTGGCTGATCGAATGGAAAAAACAGGGTTAATGAAGCGCCTGAGCACCGATGAAGAAGTCGCATCAGCAACCCGTACACCGCCCCTGACGACACGCGCGTATCTGCGTGGAAAAATCATTGGTGCCGCTCAAGATGCGCATGTGGATCTTGCAGCAGATTGGGTACATATACGGCCAGAATACGGTAATGCGCAGCCCTTATCTTTGCAGGACCCATTCGCATGTGAAGACGTGCGCGTGGATGCTTTGATACGTGATATCACTGATTCAACACCGGTTTTACCAGCATGATGAATCAACACAGCCCCAATGTTGGCAGACATGCGAAAGAACAAAGCACATACCGACGTGTCGTGTGGCATGCCGGTATTATCTGTGTGCTCCTATTAGCAGCCGCAGTTACTTTTGGGATTGTGCGCCTCTTACCCATATTTACTCATAAAACATATGATGCTGCGCAGAGCACACAAAAATCACCTACCAGCTTTTATGGAATTGAAGTATCAGGGCGCGTGGGGGCTACTCCGGTCCTCACAGTGAGTGAAACTATTTCGCTCACAGGAGCAAAACGTCAGGTTCTTACTCGCGGCATGGGACGCGTTATCAGGGAAGAATCACCGGTTCTATTGTCAATCACAGCATTTGATGGTCGTGATGGCAGTATTTTGTCACCTCATGGTCGGCCACAAATAACTTTGGGGCGTGCAAGCACTCAAGTTTTCGATCAAGAAATCTTACGTGCGGTAGTAGGGAAAACAGAAGGAACGCGACTGTTATACGTGCGTTACCTCAGTGAAGAAGAACGCGCGGAATCTGCTTCGCCCATTGAAATTGATGTTATTGACATTCTTTATACAGTTGCTCAAGGAAGTAACGTTGACGTATCAACAGGCCCGATGGATGTAACTATTGCACCGGAAGGACCGATTATTCGTCACGGAGAAACCCCTCCAGATAATGTAACCGCACACCCTTTGATTCGTGGTTACGGGCCACAAGTACAACTTGATGATCGTTTAGTTGTGCAATTTATTGCAACAGGCTGGACAGATGGGATTGTCCGTGATGCTACATGGAGTACCGGCGTACCGCGTATGCTGCGATTAGGTGAGGCAATGCCGGGGATCCGTCAAGCTTTAGTCGATCAACGTGTAGGCTCCCGTGTGGCAATCACAATTCCTCCGGATTTAGCCTACGGAGACGACACTTTATGCGTGCTTGTCGATATTTTGGCAGCCGAACCAGCAAATGATACTGAGGAATCAGGGTAGGCACGTTCTGATCCTTAGAGACAATCTGAGGACAGGCCATAGGCAGCAGGAAACTTAAATAGGATAAACATAAAAATCTCCGTGCTTTTCTTTCGTGCTGCCGTTACGAAAGAAAGACGCAAACCGGACGCTCTCTTTTTTCTGTGCCAACCCAACTACACTCACACATATGACAGTTGCTGTACGTGTAATCCCATGTTTAGACGTGGATGCTGGCCGCGTCGTCAAAGGCGTGAATTTTGAGAATCTGACAGACGCAGGCGATCCTGTTGAACGCGCTCGACTGTACAGTGAGCAAGGCGCAGATGAAATAACTTTTCTTGACGTATCCGCATCCGTACAAGAACGCGCCACAATGTATGAGGTCGTGTCTGCAACTGCGGAAAACGTGTTTGTCCCTTTGACCGTAGGTGGGGGAGTACGCAGCGTTGACGACGTGGCACGCCTCCTTGAACGCGGTGCAGATAAAGTAAGCGTGAATACGGCTGCTCTGGCTGACCCTGACCTGATCGCTCGTGTGACTGATCGTTTCGGTAATCAGGTGCTTGTTCTTTCAGTAGATGCTCGTCGTTGTCAGCAGGGTGTGTGCACGCAGTCCGGTTATGAGGTGACAACGCATGGGGGCCGACGTTCAACAGGAATTGATGCTCTTGAATGGACGATACGTGCATGTGAACTCGGTGTTGGTGAAATACTTTTGAACTCAATGGATGCTGATGGGGTACGTGAAGGTTTTGATGTGGATATGCTGCGTACCATACGTGAACATGTGTCCGTTCCCGTGATTGCTTCAGGAGGCGCGGGGCGGTGTGAAGATTTCGTGCAGGCCGCAGCAGCTGGCGCAGATGCGGTACTTGCAGCCTCTGTTTTCCATTTTGGTCTTTTACATATTCATGAGGTGAAACAAGCCCTAAAAAATGCACATTTCCCCGTTCGCTTATGAACGCGAGAAAGCTTTTTGTCTTTCCTGTGCCTACTGATCGGACGCGCCCAGAACACTGCCGATAGATATGAAAAACTGACACCATGCTCAGATGGATGACCGCAGGGGAATCACACGGCCCCGTTTTACTTGCAACAATTGAAGGCATGCCTTCCGGAGTGGAAGTCACCACTGAAACTTTCCGTGACGCGCTGGCTCGTCGTCGTCTTGGTGCGGGACGTGGGCCTCGGCAAAAATGGGAAAAAGACGAGGTCACAATTCTGAGCGGTATCCGCCACGGGCAAACCACAGGTGCCCCAGTTGCAATCCAGATCGCTAACTCAGAGTGGCCTAAATGGGAAGTAGTGATGTCTGCGGATCCTGTCCCACCTGAAGCTCTCCTCATTGACGCGGGAAGTGGAGACGAACGCGAGGTTGCACGTAATAAGAAACTCACACGTCCCCGTCCAGGACATGCTGATCTGGCTGGATTAATGTCGTATGACCTCACTGATATACGTAATGTGCTTGAACGTGCGTCAGCTCGTGAAACTGCGGCACGTGTCGTTTTAGGTGCTTTAGCTGAAGCCTTATTGGAACAGGTAGCAGGTATTCGTTTAGTTTCTCACGTGGTTTCTGTTGGTGAAGAACTTGCTGCCAGAGAGCGCGTACCTACCCCAGATGATGTTTCAGCTTTAGATGACTCACCTGTGCGTACTTTAGATGCGGAAACAGAAAAACGTTTCCTTGCTCGTATTCAATCTGCGAAAGATACTGGCGATACTGTTGGAGGTGTTGTTGAAGTAATTGCATGGCATGTGCCTTTGGGATTAGGTTCACATGTCCACGCTGATCGTCGTTTGGATGCGCGTATTGCGGCAGCGCTCATGTCAATCCAATCTGTTAAAGGTGTGGAAATTGGGGATGGTTTTGCTCAAGCAGCTTTACCTGGTTCTGCTGCTCAAGATGAGCTGATCCGTGAAAATGATGGGAGCCTGCGTCGCACAGCAAATCATGCGGGCGGTATTGAAGGAGGCACTTCCAATGGGCAGCCCATTATTGCGCGTGCTGCTTTTAAGCCAATTTCAACGATTCCTCATGCACTGCGCACAGTTGATGTGGAAAGCGGAGAAGCTACTACAGCGTTGCATCAACGTTCAGATACATGCCATGTCGTTCCCGCTGCTGTGATTTCGCAGGCTGAAGTAGCTTTGGTTCTTGCCGATGCGTTATTCCAACATGCTGGTGGCCTGTCGGTCAATGAAATGAAACGTAACTTAGACGCTTATGTGCAGCATGTGAATACTCGATTAGGAGGATGGTCATAATGCTCCTGACATTGCCTATTGTTTTTGTGGGTTTACCTGGCGCTGGTAAAACAAAAGTGGGCCGTATTCTGGCGAAAAAACTTGGTGTCGCGCATGTGGATACTGATCTTCTCGTTGAAAGACGTGAGGGGCGCAGTGTGCGTGAAATTTTTGCTGCACAAGGAGAAGCAGCTTTTCGTGATATGGAATGTGCGGCTGTGGAGACTGCTTTACGTTCTCATGCGGTGATTTCGCTGGGAGGAGGGGCTGTTACCAATCCTGCTGTGCGTGATATGTTGCGTGGGCATAGTGTCGTTTTCTTAGACGTAGATCATGATGAACTTGTGCGACGCACTCAAGGGAAAACGCATCGGCCTTTGCTGGCAGATCATCCGGATGAGGCTTTGCGGCGTTTACGTGAAGAACGTGCTGACTTATATGCGCAAGTAGCGACGTATCATGAATATTCTGATTCGTCTCCTGCTGATGAGGTTGCTGAGCGTTTATATGCTCATGTGCAGGTCCCGCATCGCATTGTTCATGTGGGAGGGGAAAAACCGTATCCTGTGATTATTGGGCGTGGAAGTGATGCCAGTGACGTGGCCGCTGGTTTACGTTCAACGTGTACGAAGATTTTACTGATCCATGCGCCTTCAATGCTTCATCAAGCTCATGTTTTAGCTGAGGGTTTACGTGCTTTAGGGTATCAGGTTCATTGTGCGGATCATCCGGATGCTGAAGCAGGTAAAAATATTGAGGTTGTTACCGAGCTATGGGATGTGGCCGGTCGTATCCGTTTAGGTCGACATGATGCAATTGTTGCTGTTGGTGGTGGAGCAACCACGGATATGGCAGGTTTTGTTGCCGCCACCTGGCTGAGGGGAATTGATGTCATTCAGGTGCCTACCACTGTGCTTGCAATGGTGGACGCTGCTGTAGGTGGGAAAACGGGTATTAACACGCAGGCGGGGAAAAACCTTGTCGGCTCTTTCCATACGCCGACACGAGTGATAGTTGATATGGATTTCTTATCAACTTTGCCGTTGGAGGATATGCGTTCTGGTGTAGCTGAGATAGCTAAATGCGGTTTCATACGTGATGGTGTTATTACGGATCTTATTGTCCGACATGGTGCCGATATGCTGTCGCATGACAGTGAGGTTTTGATGGAGCTGGTAGAACGCTCTATACGAGTCAAAGCTGATGTGGTTTCGCAGGATTTACACGAGCTGGGTATGCGTGAAATCCTTAATTATGGTCACACGCTGGCTCATGCAATTGAGCGTTGTGAAAATTACCGGTGGCGCCATGGGTATGCCGTGGCGGTGGGCTGTGTTTTTGCCGCAGAGCTAGCTTGTGCTCGTAGTGTGTTGGACCGTGAAAGTGTAGACCTGCATCGTCACGTATTTTCACTTATCGGACTACCCGTTTGCTATGAGGGCGCTTCTTTATCGGATGTGTTATCAGTGATGCTTAATGATAAAAAAGTACGCTCTGGTCAGCTCCGTTTCGTTCTTTTGGATGGGATAGGTAATCCGCACGTGTACCGCGTCAGCGCTGAAGAACTTACTGAACCTGCCCGTAAAGTGGGACTCATTCATGTATGAGGAAAAAGCCTATGCTCGTCTGATCTTCGTGGGAGTGCCTGGTAGCGGTAAAACTGCTGTTGGTGAATATATTGCGCAGCATACGGGTGTGACTTTTATTGATGTGGATACACGTGTAGGTCAGGTTCTACATATGCCTATACATGATCTCATTATTACCGGCGATGAGCGTTTGCATGAGGTACGTCAAAGTGTTGCTTTGGATGCGATCAGTACACAAGGCGTGATTGTCGCCTTAGGTGCTTCTCAAGTGCATGATCCTGCGATTGTGGAATCTATTGATCGGGCTCAACGCGCAGGTACTGATATTGTGCAATTATCTGTTGATATTTCAACGCTTACGGTGCGTGAGGGAATGAATGTGCCGCGCCCTGTAAGTCTGGGTGCTCCGCGTGCAATGTTAGCTCAGATGATGAGTGCGCATCAGAGTGCGTGTGAACGCATTGGAGCTATCCGTGTAGATACAAATAAGAAGTCCATCACACAGGTGGCTTTTGACGTGATGAATACGTGTAAAATGTTGGACGGTTAATTTTTCCCTAATGAGTGAGGCACTTTCGTGGCAACCACAAACGATCTTAAAAATGGCATGGTCATGGTGATTGATGGTCAACTGTGGCAGGTTGTTGAATTTCAGCACGTGAAGCCGGGTAAGGGGCCCGCTTTCGTTCGCACGAAGATTAAGAATGTCATGTCAGGTAAAACTGTGGACAAGACATTCAATGCGGGTATCAAGATTGAGACGGCAACAGTTGATCGTCGTGATATGACTTACCTGTACCAAGATGGTGCTGACTACGTTTTCATGGACACCTCCACATATGAGCAAATCAATGTGCCTGCTGATGTGGTGGGAAATGCGCGTAACTTTATGGTCGAAAACCAAGATGTTATTGTGTCCCAACACGATGGCACTGTTTTATTTGTGGAGCTTCCCGCAACGGTTGTCCTGACAATTGCGCACACTGAGCCTGGCCTACAAGGTGATCGTTCAAACGCTGGAACTAAGCCAGCGACTTTGGAAACCGGATACGAAATTCAGGTGCCACTTTTCCTTGAGGAAGGCGTGCGCGTGAAAGTTGATACACGTGACGGCTCGTACTCTGGCCGTGTGAACGACTGATGTCACGGGCACATAAGTTCACTTCTCGCACAAAGGCACGTAAACGTGCAGTCGATGTGGTCTTTGAAGCAGACCAACGAGGCATGGGACGTAACTCTGAAGTTTTACGTGACTTATTGCGTGAACGTAAAGTAATTACTGCTGCTTTAACGCCGCTTCCTGAATATTCCATTGAGATTATTCAAGGGGTTGCCGATAATCTGTCACGGATTGATAAGCTCATTGAAAAACATGCAAAAACGCCGGGACTGTATCGTTTAGCTGCTGTTGATTTAGCAACTATGCGAGTGGCAACGTGGGAAATGCTGGCTCAAGCTCAGGATGTATCACCAATTATCGCCATTGACGAGGCTTTGTCGATTGTCACCTCAATTTCAACAGATTCGTCACCAGCTTTCGTTAATGCCGTTTTGGATGCGATACGTAAAGATCTTGAATCTCCGGCATGGCAGCGTAACAGCGTTACCTCCTCTGCTGATTCGCTCTCCTCATATGCAGAGCAAGAATCCAATGACTCTGAACGTGTTGATGAGCTTCACGCTAGCGAAACACAGAAGCGCGAGTCGCAAGAACACAGTGCCGAAAATGAGCAGCGATACCTCACAATGGCTGATATTACTGCCGCTGATCTTGCTCAACTTGATGAGCTCCTTGACGAATACTAAAAACTGATCGTCGTATTCATTTCCCCGTTCTTTTCACAGAACGGGGAATTCTTTTTACTGGAGGAAATTCAGAGGCATAACACCTACTTCCTTCACATATGACGTATTGCATACTAAGAATGACACGCGCATTTTCCGCGAAAAATCAGTAAAAAAACATTGGTTTTATCCACATAACTGTGATGAAGGTAAGAAAGAGTATCGCGTACTGCTATTGTGGGAAGGAAGTTAATCCTTTAAGGATCGTCCAGAGAGGCGGAAAGGAGAGGACTGTGGCTACCGCATACGCTGAGTCGCACTATAAAGAAGTCCTTGGATCACAGGACATTGGACGCTCGTTGAAGCGTATCGCATACGAAATTATTGAAAAGAATCCTACGGGTAATCTTGTCATCGCCGGTATTCCCACAGGCGGCGCATACTTGGCAGAACGTCTGGTGGACATTTTAGGTCATATCACTGACACAACGATTGACCTCGCAATTATCGACACGACGATGTACCGCGATGATTTGGCACATCAACCACTGCGCGCGCCAAAAAACACTCATGTTCCCTCTGAAGGAATTGAAGGTCGGACAGTCATCCTCGTCGATGATGTCCTATACACGGGACGCACAATTAAAGCTGCACTTGATGCCCTCAGCACAATTGGGCGAGCCAGTAGCGTGCAACTTGCAGTGCTTGTTGACCGCGGACATCGTGAATTACCGATACGTCCAGACTATGTTGGAAAAAACTTACCCACATCACGCCTAGAAACTGTGACGATACTTTTAGAAGAAAAAGACGGACGCGATGCCGTGCTTCTTGGAAAGAAAGGCTAAGCCGTGGGCCTCAAACATCTGATCTCTATTCGTGACCTTGACTACCGTGAAGCAGTACTCATACTGGACACCGCTGAACACATGGCAGCTACACAATCACGCCAAGTCAAGAAACTACCAACACTGCATGGGCGCACAGTAGTTAACCTCTTTTTTGAGGACTCCACACGTACACGTCTATCTTTTGAGGCAGCTGCCAAACGATTAAGCGCTGATGTGATTAACTTTTCCGCTAGAGGATCCTCAGTATCTAAAGGCGAATCCTTAAAAGATACAGCACTCACGCTACAAGCAATGGGAGCAGATGCAGTCATTGTGCGCCACCCATCCTCAGGTGCAGCACACCGCTTAGCACATGCCGGATGGATGAACCTCCCCGTACTGAACGCAGGGGATGGGACACACCAACACCCCACACAAGCTCTATTAGATGCCATGACACTACGGCGGCATTTCATAGGCCGTACCACAGGTGGCACCGGCAAGGAAATAAGCGCCCCTATTCTTGAAGGTAGCGACCTTGCAGGTGCTCGCGTCGTCATCGTAGGCGACGTTTTACACTCGCGCGTTGCACGTTCCAACGTTGACTTACTGAGCCTCCTCGGAGCCGAAGTCACACTGGTCGCGCCACCGACATTACTTCCTGTTGGCAGCGAAAACTGGAACTGCCACATCGATTACGACCTTGACCATGCGATCGCATCCAATCCGGATGCCATCATGATGCTTCGTGTCCAGCGAGAACGTATGAGCGGAGCAGGTGGAGGATTCTTCCCTTCACCTGGCGAATACCACTCAGCCTACGGACTGACACATCAACGGTTCGCAGCCCTTTCAGATCATTGCATTGTCATGCACCCGGGACCTATGAATCGCGGCCTTGAAATCTGCGCAGAAGCAGCAGATTCCCCACGTTCCGTTGTTGTTGAACAAGTATCTAATGGCGTATGCATCCGCATGGCCGCTCTTTACCTGCTGCTTGCCCCCGAAGGAGCCTCCCATGACTAACACCCACACGCGCGATACGTTGATTACTGCCGCAGACCTCACCGGTCACGGCCGCAGCGATCTGCTTATACGTGAAGGCACTATTATCGCCCTCGGTAAAGATGCCCGTGAACAGGCCAATGATCCTCACATAATAGATGCAGATGGTCTGATTGCTTTGCCTGGACTCGTTGATCTGCATACTCACCTGCGTGAGCCAGGACAAGAAGACGCAGAAACAGTATTTACCGGTACGCGTGCTGCCGCTGTCGGCGGATATACAGCAGTCCACGCAATGGCAAATACAACACCGGTTGCTGATACTGCATCAGTTGTTGAACAAGTATGGCAATTGGGACGCAAAGCCGGATGGGTAGATGTACGTCCCGTAGGTGCAGTCACCGTAGGGCTTGAAGGAAAACGTCTTTCCGCAATGGGAGCAATGGCTCGTTCACGAGCAGCCGTTCGAATGTTTTCCGATGACGGCAAATGTGTATCTGATCCGGTGCTCATGCGCCGCGCACTTGAATACGTGAAAGCTTTTGACGGTGTGGTTGCTCAACATGCGCAAGATCCTGAACTCACAGACGGTGCTCAAATGAATGAGTCGCCTCTATCCGGAGAACTCGGGCTTACTGGATGGCCAGCTGTCGCAGAAGAAGCCATTATTGCTCGCGATGTTCTTCTAGCGAAACATGTGGGTTCACGATTGCATGTATGCCATTTATCCACTGCAGGGTCAGTAGACATTGTGCGCTGGGCAAAACGTATGGGGGTTCAGGTGAGCGCGGAAGTAACTCCGCATCATCTTTTTCTCACAGAGGAACGTGCCACCACTTATGACCCCTTGTACAAGGTGAACCCGCCTTTGCGTTCTGCAGAAGATGTGGAAGCAGTGCGTGAAGGCTTAGCTGATGGGACGATTGATGCCATTGGAACAGACCATGCGCCGCATCCTCTGGAATCAAAAGATTGCGAATGGCAAGCAGGTGCCTTCGGTATGACCGGTTTAGAAACAGCGCTCCCTGTTGTTATTGCCACAATGGTAGAGACTGGACGTTTCACTTGGGCTGACGTGGCACGTGTCATGTCCATAACTCCTGCGCGGATTGGCCGTGTGCATACTCAAGGGCAGGGCTTAAATGTTGGGGCACCTGCTCATGTGACATTACTTGATCCTAGTATTCGTCGTGTTGTTGACCCGCATAGTCAATGGACACGCTCATCGAATAGTCCATTCGTGGGAGCAGAATTACCAGGACAAGTCCTCTATACCTTCTACGCTGGTCAACCGACTGTTGCTCTCGGTGTTCCCCTTGAGAAAGAAAGCCGATGAAAACTTTTACTCACTTCATTTCTGACGAAACAGATCCTGCCCTCCTAGTTCTTGAAGACGGAACTATTTACCAGGGGAAAGCATGGGGAAGCCGTGGGCGCACACTCGGTGAACTTGTTTTTTCCACGGGTATGACGGGATATCAAGAAACTTTGACAGACCCTTCATATCACCGACAAATCGTTGTCATGACAGCGCCTCATATTGGAAATACAGGTGTCAATGATGAGGACCCTGAATCACAGCGCGTATGGGTTGCTGGCTTTGTTGTCCGTGATCCTGCTCGACATCCTTCAAATTGGCGAGCACAACGCAGCCTTGAAGAAGAACTTATCGCGCATCATATTGTCGGTATTAGCGGAGTCGATACCCGTGCCATCACACGTCATATCCGCTCTCATGGGGCAATGAAGGCCGGTATTTTTTCCGGTAACGCGCTGCCTGCAGGTGCTGACCATATGAGTGAGCAAGCAAAAGAAGCCCTAGTCCGTATTGTTGTTGAACAACCACATATGGCAGGTGCAGAGCTGGCAAGTGAAGTTTCTACACACGATACCTACATATATGAACCGTCAGGACAATATGAGGGCTGCGAACCTGTCGCCACAATTGTTGCTGTTGACCTTGGAATCAAGTCACGTACACCGGAGCATTTCGCAAATAGGGGAGCGCGTGTCCTTGTTGTCCCACACACTATTACTTTTGCTCAGCTCCTTGCGTTGAATCCTGATGGAGTGTTCTTCTCAAATGGTCCGGGTGACCCATCCTCAGCAGAACATGAAATTGAACTTTTACGTAACGTCCTTGATGAACAAATCCCATTTTTCGGTATCTGCTTTGGACACCAGCTTTTTGGGCGTGCCTTAGGATATGGCACATATAAATTGACTTTTGGGCATCGTGGTGTCAATCAGCCTGTGAAAGAATTGGCTACCGGCCGTGTTGAAATAACTGCGCAAAATCATGGTTTTGCGGTGGATGCGCCAAGTAATGCTCCTTCACGTGCTCCTTTCGATGGGGGACGATATGGAGATGTTGAAGTCACACATGTGTGTCTTAATGATGGTGTCGTTGAGGGGATTCGCACTCTTGAACGCCCTGCTTTTTCTGTGCAATACCATCCAGAAGCGGCCGCAGGCCCACATGATGGTGAGCACCTTTTTGATCGTTTTATCGCTATGATGCGTGACCACAAGAAAGGCTAATCATGCCCCGTCGAACTGACATCCATTCGGTTCTCGTCATTGGCTCAGGTCCTATCGTTATCGGTCAGGCATGTGAATTTGACTATTCAGGAACACAAGCATGTCGTGTCCTTAAGGAAGAAGGCTTGCGTGTCGTCTTGTTAAATTCAAATCCGGCGACAATCATGACTGATCCCAGTATGGCTGATGCAACATATGTTGAACCTATTAATACAGAAGTACTGACAGCGATTATTGAAAAAGAACGGCCTGATGCGCTCTTGCCTACCCTTGGTGGGCAAACCGCTTTGAATGCGGCGATTGCTTTAGCTGAGGCTGGGGTTTTAGAAAAATACAATGTGGAGTTGATCGGTGCTTCTATTGAGGCAATTCGCGCTGGTGAAGATCGTGATATTTTCCGTGACATTGTGGAGCGATGTGGGGCCGAGGTAGCGCGTTCATTTATTGCACATTCGATGGAGGAATGTCATCAGGCTGCTGCTGAATTAGGCTACCCACTGGTGGTTCGTCCTTCTTTTACTATGGGAGGTCAAGGATCCGGTTTTGCTTATACTCCGCAAGATCTTGAACGTATTGCTGGTCAAGGTTTAGCTGATTCTTTGACCACTGAGGTACTTCTTGAGGAATCTATTCTCGGGTGGAAAGAGTATGAGCTGGAGCTTATGCGTGATACTGCCGATAACGTGGTGGTGGTGTGTTCCATTGAGAATGTGGATCCTGTGGGTGTGCATACGGGTGATTCCATTACTGTGGCTCCGGCTTTGACGTTAACGGACCGTGAACTTCAGCGTCTGCGTGATATTGGTATTGCGGTGATTCGTGAGGTGGGGGTTGACACGGGTGGATGTAATATTCAGTTTGCTGTGCACCCAGAAACCGGTCGCATCATTGTTATTGAAATGAATCCTCGTGTTTCTAGGTCTTCAGCCTTGGCTTCAAAAGCGACAGGTTTCCCTATTGCAAAAATTGCTGCTCGTCTGGCAACGGGCTACACATTGGATGAAATTCCAAATGATATTACGCAATCAACGCCTGCGTCTTTTGAGCCGACGTTGGATTATGTGGTGGTGAAGGTTCCACGCTTCACATTTGAAAAATTCCCTGACGCTGATCCGACCCTGACAACTTCTATGAAAGCTGTGGGTGAGGCAATGGCGATTGGGCGTAACTACACGGAAGCTTTGCAAAAAGCACTGCGTTCCATTGATAAAGGAAGCGTTCAATTCCACTGGAATGGTCCGGTACCGACTCCCGAGCATACTGCTGAATTGGTGCGTTCGTGTGCGATTCCTACCGAGGGACGTCTTGTTCAGATACAGCAAGCTATTCGTGGTGGTGCCTCTATTGAAGAACTCTATGAGGCAACGAAGATTGATCCGTGGTTTCTTGACCAAATGGTTCTTCTTGACGAAGTGGCGACTCGAATACGTCAGGCAAAGGCTCTTTCACCTGATGTGCTTTTTGAGGCAAAAAGGCATGGTTTCTCTGATGTGCAGATTGCTGAGCTTCGAGGTTTGTCGCAGGCAACTGTTCGTGAGATTCGCACAGCTTTTGGTATTCATCCCGTCTACAAGACAGTAGATACGTGCGCCGGTCAATTCCAAGCCCGTACTCCTTATCATTATTCTTCTTATGATGAGGAAAATGAGGTAGTTTCGCGTGAGCGTGAAGCGGTCATTATTTTAGGTGCAGGACCTAATCGTATTGGTCAAGGAATTGAATTTGATTATTCCTGTGTCCATGCGACGATGGCTTTGCGGGAACGTTTTGACACGATTATGGTGAACTGTAATCCAGAGACTGTGTCAACGGATTACGATATTTCAGATCGTTTGTATTTTGAGCCTTTGACTCTTGAAGATGTTCTTGAGGTATATCGAGCTGAGTGTGTGGCAGGCCCGGTACGTGGTGTGATTGTGCAGTTAGGTGGGCAAACACCTTTGTCTTTGGCGGAAGATTTAGAGGCTGCGGGTGTGCCGATTTTAGGGACAAGTCCGGCATCTATTGCTTTAGCTGAAGATCGTGAGGCTTTCGGTCAGGTTTTGGCTGCGACAGATTGTCCTGCTCCTGCTCATGATGTGGCGCATACACCTGAGCAGGTATTAGCTGTAGCTGAGCGTGTGGGGTATCCGGTGCTCGTGCGCCCAAGTTTTGTTTTGGGTGGGCGTGGCATGGAGATCATCAATGACGTTGCTGCGTTGCGAACGTATCTTGATCGTCCTGATATGCCGACTCTTTTGGAACGTGGTCCTTTGTTGATTGACCGTTTCCTTGATGCTGCAATTGAAATTGATGTGGATGCTCTTTTCGATGGGACGGACCTTTTTATGGGGGCCGTTATGGAGCATATTGAAGAGGCCGGGATTCATTCGGGTGATTCATCGTGCGTATTGCCGCCGATGACTCTTTCTGAACGTGAGATTCAACGAATCACACATTCGACGGAGCAGATTGCGCGAGGCGTGGGTGTGCGTGGTTTGTTGAATATTCAGTTTGCTTTGGTATCCGATACTTTGTATGTCATTGAGGCAAATCCGCGTGCTTCACGTACAGTACCGTTTGCTTCTAAGGCGACGGGTGTGCCTTTGGCTCAAGCTGCGGCACTTATTCAGGTGGGTGAAAGTATCGCGTCTTTGCGTCAGGCCGGTGTGTTGCCGCTTGAGGATGCACGGTATTTACGTGAGGATACGTCAATTTCTGTTAAAGCAGCAGTCATGCCATTTCGTCGTTTCCGTCGTGCTGATGGTTCTGTTGTGGATACTCTTTTGGGACCTGAGATGCGTTCGACGGGTGAGGTGATGGGAATTGATTGGAATTTCCCTGTTGCTTTCGCGAAATCTCAGTCAGCTGCGATTACTGATTTCCCGACGGGTGGGAAAGTGTTTTTGTCGATTGCTGATTCCGATAAACGAGCAATGGTTTTCCCTGCTTTGCGTATGCAGGAATTGGGTTTCACCATTGCAGCTACTCAGGGAACGGCTTCGGTTTTACGTCGTAATGGTATTGCAGCTCAGGTTGTTCGTAAGTCCTCGGAGGGAGCTGGACCTGATGGGGAACCGACGGTGGTGGACCTTATTTCACGAGGTGAATTCGACATTATTGTGAATACTCCTCAGACTTCGTCGCATCGTCATGATGGGTACCGAATACGGACGGCTGCAAGTGCTAATAACAAGATAGTTATTACGACGGTTCAGGCTTTCCATGCTGCTGTTCAAGCAATGGAGGCGCGTACTCGGGGTTCGTATCAGGTGCGTTCGCTGCAGGAATGGGATGAGATTCGTAGGAAAGCGTGATGGGTATGGGTATTTCTTTTGGTGATCGGTTATATGAAGCAATGGGCCTGTATGGTCCAGTGTGTGTGGGTATTGACCCGCATCCGGCTTTGCTGCGTGATTGGGGACTGTCGTGCTCAGCTCAGGGGGTTCGTGATTTTGGACTTCGGCTCGTTGATGCTTTAGGAGGTCACGTTGCTGCTGTGAAACCGCAGGTCGCTTTTTTTGAGGAGTATGGCAGTGCTGGTGTGGCGGCTTTAGAAGATGTGATTGCAGCCTGTCGCGCTACAGGTACTTTATGTATCGTGGATGCGAAGCGGGGTGATATCGGCTCAACAATGATGGGCTATGCTCGCGCGTTTTTGTCTGATGATTCTGCGCTGGCCGGTGATGCAGTGACTTTATCGCCCTATGTGGGGGTGGGGGCTTTGATGCCTGCTTTAGAAATGGCTGGTCAAAGTGGTCGAGGTGTTTTTGTTTTGGGTTTGACATCGAATCCTGAAGGTATGTCTATTCAGCATTGTAAGGATGAGGGTGGAGAATCAGTAGCTGCGAAAGTGATGTCAGAAGTTTCACGCAAGAATATGGACTATGAATTTAATCACAGCGGTCCTTTTGGTGTTGTTGTTGGTGCAACCGTGGGCTCAGCTTTACGGCAGTTTTTAGTTAATTCTTCAGATTTTTCTGGGATTTTTCTTGCTCCAGGGGTGGGCGCTCAAGGAGCTGGATCAGCTGAGGTCAGGGCGGTTTTTGGCAAGATGATTGATCGCGTTTTAATTTCAACATCTCGCGCTGTGTTGAGTGCGGGTCCCTCAAAAGAGGCTCTGTATGAGGCCTATGAAAAAACTCGATCTTCTTTGAGTCTTTAAGTAAAAATCAGCGAATTTTCATCTATTTATTACACAAAACTGGTCTCTTAGTGGCATGCTGTCTGTCATAAGAACCTAGGCAACATTTAGGAGGATCTTATGGCTGCCCTACCAGACTTGACTCCGCAACAGCGGGCTGAAGCGCTCGTAAAGGCAACCGCTGCACGTCGACGTCGAGCAGAGGTAAAAATTGCGCTAAAAAGTCGTCACATGACTTTTTCTGAGGTGCTTGATTTAGCTCAGACTGATGAAGCACTCGCAAAAATGAAAGTGGTAACACTCCTTGAGTCGCTGCCTCGTGTGGGTGTGAATACGGCTGCACAAATCATGACGGAAGTAGGCATTGCCCCTTCGCGTCGTGTCCGTGGATTAGGGTCTGTACAACGCGAAGCTCTTATTGCTCGTTTCGGCTGAAGCCCATAAGTCGTGGGATGATGGGGATATGGCTTCTTCGCAACTTATCGTCCTCGCAGGTCCAACAGCGGTCGGGAAGGGGACAGTGACACGTGCTCTTCTCGACCGTTATCCACAGGTCGTTCTTACCGTTTCTGCGACAACACGCCCTCCTCGCCCCGATGAAATAGATGGTGTTCACTATCATTTCATCTCTGAAGAAGAATTTGATGCCCTCATTGATTCTGGTGGAATGCTGGAATACGCGATTGTTCACGGGCATCATAAATATGGCACCTTACGAGCTCCTGTAGAAGAAGCTTTACGTCAAGGTCGCTGTGTGCTTTTAGAAATAGATCTTGATGGTGCGCGTCAGGTGCGCCGTAGTCAACCGGATGCTTTATGCGTGTTCCTTGCCCCGCCCTCATGGGAAGAATTGGAACGTCGTTTAATTGGACGTGGAACGGAAAGTCCCCAAGAACAAGCGCGACGTTTACAAACTGCTCGTGTGGAAATGGCTGCGCAAGATGAATTCGATGTAACTGTGACCAATGACGACATTGACACAGCGGTATTAGAACTGGCTCACTTGATGGGGCTAGAGTAAAATCAACACCCGTGACTTTTATGTTCCCCGCAAGTCGGGAACACTCACACCTAGGAGGGGCTAAATGTCTGGAATTGTTGCGCAACCACAGGGGATTACTTCTCCGCCAATTGACGATTTACTTGAACATGTTGATTCAAAGTATGCGCTCGTGATTTTTGCCGCTCGACGTGCGCGTCAAATCAATTCCTACAATCAACAACTGGAACAGAATATGATCCAGTTCGTTGGACCGGTTGTTGAAAGTGATCCTCACGAAAAGCCTCTGGCAATCGCCCTACGTGAAATTAATGAGGGCTTATTAGCTCTCGACGTGCAATCACATTCCTGACACAAGGTGTTGCCACTATGTCCGCTACCATTATCCTCGGTGTTGGTGCGGGCATAGCTGCGTATAAAGCCGCGTATATTCTGCGTGAATTTACCCGTGCGGGACATACCGTACATGTGGTCCCGACACCGGCTTCGTTGAAATTTGTCGGTGAAGCGACCTGGAGTTCCCTGAGCCAAAATCCTGTACATACGGGTGTATTTGATACCGGCGACGCCGATCATGTGGAACTTGCGCGACGTGCAGATCTTATCGTCATCGCACCTGCAACAGCTGATCTCATTGCCCGTATTCGACTTGGTCAAGCTGATGATCTGCTGACAACAACAGTTCTTGCATCCTCAGCTCCTGTGCTCCTGGCCCCTGCGATGCACACCGCCATGTGGACTCATCCAGCCACTCAAGACAATATAGCGACCCTGCAACAACGTGGTATTCACATATGCGAACCAGAGGAAGGGCCTCTCGGATCAGGTGACTACGGTAAAGGACGACTGGCGGATCCTCATATAATCGCGGAAAAAGCATTTTCCCTCCTGCAAAAAATCGAGGGTGATAGACGCCGATCTGAACAGCCTCTACAGGGGCGACATATTGTGATCACCGCAGGGGGAACACGTGAACCTATTGATCCAGTGCGCTACATCGGCAATATTTCCACAGGACGTCAAGGCTGTGCCTTCGCACAAGCAGCATTAGATATGGGAGCACAGGTCACGCTCATTGCCTCTCATGTTGCCCCTGATCTTTTACCGACAGGTAAAGCGCTCACACTGATCGCAACATCAACGGCTGCAGATATGGAACGTGAAGTTTTCGCCCACATCCATACAGCTGATGCCCTCATCATGACTGCTGCTGTTGCGGATTTTCGACCACAAAATACTCAATCTGTAAAAATAAAAAAAGATCCTCACACGGATGAAGCGCCACTACTCGCATTGGAACGCACGACAGACATATTAGCCACCGTATGCGCACATCCTGATCGTCCTTCACTTGTTATCGGTTTTGCAGCGGAAACAGGGTCAGCGGCTACCGTTCGACGCTACGGCATTGAAAAAGCACGACGTAAAGGTGCTGACTTTATTGCAGTAAACCGTGTAGGCGAAGGGCATGGATTTGGTGACGTTCCCAATGAGGTATATCTCATGAATGGGGAAGGAAATGAAGTAGCGCATTTTCGCGGAGAAAAGATCTGCGTAGCACGTGACATTCTTACGCATATGATACCCATGCTGGGTACGATAGATCAGTGACTTATCGACGACAGCTTTTTACATCAGAATCTGTGACTGAAGGACATCCAGATAAAGTCTGTGATCGTATTTCTGATGCAATCCTCGACGCTTTACTTACCTCAGATCCGGCTGCCCGTGTTGCGGTTGAAACAATGGCAACAACAGGACTCATACATGTTGCTGGTGAAGTAACCACAGAAAGCTATGTGGAAATACCGCAGATAGTACGAGATGAAATCTGTCGTATCGGATACACCTCATCAAAAGTAGGCTTCGATGGTTCCTCCTGCGGGGTGTCAATATCTATCGGGCAGCAAAGTTTAGATATTGCTGGAGGCGTTAACCATGCCCTTGAAGAACGCGATGAAGGCAGTGAAGAACTCTACGATAAACAAGGGGCTGGCGATCAAGGACTCATGTTTGGATACGCCTGCCAAGACACACCGGATCTGATGCCTGCACCCATTTGGTTAGCACATCGTTTAGCTCAACGACTCGCTGATGTGCGCCACAGTGGTGAAGTTGAAGGCTTACGACCAGATGGTAAAACACAAGTGACGTTGGGATACGAAAATCATCAGCCAGTGAGTGTTGAAACGATTGTTGTATCCACTCAGCATGATGAAAATTTGACACAAAAACATGTGCATGAAGTAGTGAAACGTCATGTTATTGACCCTGTGCTTGAGCAAAGTGGACTGAAGCTTGACACGGCAGATATGAAGATTTTAGTGAACCCATCAGGGCGTTTTGTTATTGGTGGCCCAGCAGGGGATGCCGGATTAACCGGACGGAAAATCATCGTTGACACCTACGGTGGAATGGCCCGTCACGGTGGAGGAGCTTTCTCTGGTAAAGATCCATCGAAAGTTGATCGTTCTGCTGCGTATGCGGCTCGATGGGTAGCAAAAAATATTGTTGCAGCTGGATTGGCTGCGCGTTGCGAAATTCAAGTGGCATATGCAATTGGTCGTGCTCGTCCCGTTGGTTTGTATGTGGATACCTTTGGAACAGGTCTTGTAAGCGATGAGCGGATCACTCAAGCCATTGAACGTGTTTTTGATTTGCGTCCGGCAGCGATGATTGCTGAACTTGACTTGCTACGCCCCATGTATCGGATGACCTCGGCATATGGACATTTTGGACGAGATATCTTCCCATGGGAACAGGTGAATCGTGTGGACGCTTTACAGGCAGAATGTGGCGTGTAAGTATGAACAGCCGTGAGGGAAATTCTCATATGAGTGATACGAATAAGGCATCTTTGGCAGATAGTGACCCTCTAACAGAAGGAAAAACTGATTCAGACCACGCTCCATCGTCGCTAGATCTTGTTCATAGCTTGGAAGGTCGCAGGTGGATTCGTCGTACAGCTACTGAAATGGCTGTCTCTGGCATCGTGGGTTTGTTTGCCTCTTTTGTGCTTTCTATTGAGGCATGGCAGCTTGCGCAAGATTCTTCTACGCGCTTTAGTTGCGATATTTCAGCGGTTTTATCATGTTCTGCGGTTGCGCAGTCTTGGCAAGCTACTTTGCTGGGTTTCCCTAATGCCTTCTTAGGTATTCTTTTTGAAACAGTTGTTCTTGCGGTGTCTGTCGCTCTGATCGCAGGTGTCCGTTTTCCGCGTTGGTACATGCTATGCGTTGAAGCCCTCTACTCGGTGGGTTTGTTCTTTGCTTTGTGGCTTTTTAGTCAGTCATATTTTGTTCTTCATGTCTTATGTCCATGGTGTTTGCTTATCACAGTGACAACGACACTCGTATGGGCAGGACTGACACGTATTAACATTCGTCAAGGTATCGTGCCGGTTCCTGACTTTATTCGTCGCATGGTGCATATGGGTATGGATTGGGCTGTAACAGGATTATTCCTTTTCATCTTGGCAGCTATGGTTTTTGCCCGTTATGGGGTTTACCTATTGATGTGAGGTGTCAGCATAGGGCGTGAGTTTTTAGTGTTCACGTATATGGGTCACCCGTATTGGTATGTGCCGTGCTTCTTGCACGTATGTGTTCGTATGAAAGTGGAGAACGAGTATTTTCGTTTGTATGTGACACCTATAGTCTGCCGCCTTGGGACGCAGATGTAGGTGGTATGTGGTCCAATGGATACCATGATGACATCACAGGTAGCCCTTCCCGGTATGGAGCCTCCACCGGTTGAAGAACAAGAGCTTGCTCACGTCATCGTTGATATTGATGTGCCTCACCTCGATTATCCGCTGGAATACAGCGTGCCACCAGACCTTGTTGAAGATGCGCTCGAAGGTAAGGCTGTGAGGGTATTTCTGGCCGGAAAGAAAAGGGCCGGATGGATTGTTCAGCGTATGCGAGGTATCCCTCAATCATCAACTATTCAACCACTTGAGGAAGTGACCTCGTATCTGCCAATTCTGACAGAATCACTGCACCGATCAGCTCGTGTTATTGCTGATAAACATGTTGCCACTTTGTCGCAAACACTCAGTTTGGCAATACCGAATCGCCATGTAAGGGCCGAAAAAGCAGTACTTCGTCAAAAGCCTCCTGTTTTTTCCACAATAAATACACCTGACGTTGGCATATGGGAAGGCTATGCTGGGGGAGCGGCACTGATACAGCATTTAGCTTCGGGACATTCACCGCGTGCTGTGTGGACGTGCGTGCCAGGGCATCGTGATCGTCAGCTCATATCGTTAATTCAGGCAACCTTGGCTTCGCGGCGATCAATTATTCTCATAGTTCCAACAGGCACGCTGGCTCAAAAACTGCATGATCGTATATCAGAATACATACCAGAATCAATTGGATTACTGACATCGCAAAGCCACGCAGCAGACCGACAGCGTATCTACTGTGAAAGCCTTTTAGGGCATATACGAATTGTTATCGGAACTCGTTCAGCAGTATGGACTCCAATGAAAAATCTTGGAGCAATTATTGTATGGGATGATGGAAATGATCTTTTACGTGAAATCCGTGCTCCGCGAACAGATGCCTTAGAAGTTGCTGTTACTCGCAGCCACATGGAAAACATCGCTTTGATCTGTGCTTCGTGGACGCGCTCTTTACGTGCGCAAGCCCTTGTGCGTTCAGGATGGGCGCGTGACATTGTTGCTGATTTACAGTTACGCCGTCGAACCACTGCGATTATTCGTGTACAAGATGAAAAAGAGATTGAACGTGAAGGACCCGCAGGAAAACATCGTTTACCACCCGCAGCAATGCGTTTAATACATGAGGGACTACAGCAAGGTCCAGTACTTATACACACGCCTTTTAGCGGATATATTCCGATCACTGCGTGTGCGCATTGTCGTCAGCCAGCCCGTTGCCTAGCCTGTTCAGGGCCCGTGGAATATAACGCCTCAGGTCCACCTGCATGTACGTGGTGTGGGCGAGGCGAAGAAAGCTGGCATTGCCGTCACTGTCAGAGCAAGAAGCTGCGTGCTGTGCGTATTGGCTCAGAACGTACCGCTGAGGAACTTGGACGTGCTTTTACAGGTTTTCCGCTCACTGTCTCATCAGCAGAGCGTGAAATCAGTCGGCACATTGACTCCACCCCGCGGATTGTTGTGTCCACACCAGGAAGCGAACCAGAAGCAGAAAATGGCTATGCCGCGGTCCTTATACTTGACGCGCCAGCTATTGCTGGACGTCCAGAACTATGGGCACCAGAAGAAGCTATCCGCCGGTGGACATCTGCGCTTGTGCTTGCTCGGGCAGGGGCACCTGCGTTGATTACTGGGGGACTTGAACCTTCACTTGCACAAAATCTTATCCGCTGGGATTTCGTTGATTTTGCCGACAGGTTACTTGATGAACGTGAAGCCTTAGGATACTTCCCGGCTGCCACAGTTGTCGCACTGGATGGGCAGGCCGCAGATGTGTACGCCATGGCAGATGCATGTGGGGGGGAGATTCTTGGAACAGTTTCCCGTCCCCCTCGCAAAGCAGAACAGCATGCAACGGTTCGTACCCTCGTGCGGTGGCCTAAAGAAACAACTTCTGACGGATTACATACATTAAAAACCCTTCAACAAATGCGTTCTTCGCGGCACCTGCCTTTGGTGAAAATCACCGTGAATCCACCGGAGTTATTCTAAAAGTATTTTCTTTTCTCAGTTTCGACATGGAAAATACACATCTGCTGATATATGTCCTTCCTATGCGGCATATGCCTGAATACACTATGAGCACGTCTCGAACGAAAAACCCGCGTAAAAGCGCTAAAGGAAGCGAAAGACGAGCGTTGATCGCCTGTCTAAAATTCAGGTCTGCTTGCCTATAACGGTACACTGTGGGAGTGCGTATTGTTTTCGCGGGAACTCCCGAAGTAGCCCTTCCAACACTTGAAAATCTTATCGCTTCATCACATGAGGTTATCGCAGTCATTACCCGACCGCCCTCACGTGTGGGGCGAGGACGCGGACTTCACCCCTCACCCGTTGCAGAATATGCTGCACGCGCCGGTATTTCCCTGATTGAAACATCCCATATGAAAGCACCGGAATTTGCGCATCATATGCGCGAGCTACACCCTGACTTAGGTGTTGTCGTTGCCTACGGTGGCCTAGTGCCTTCAGAGGTTTTACAGATCCCGCGCTTTGGTTGGATTAACCTTCATTTTTCAGACCTCCCCCGGTGGCGAGGAGCCGCTCCTGTCCAATGGGCCATCCGCTCAGGGGACACAATGACTGCAAGCTGCGTATTCCAACTGGAAACAGGGCTAGACACCGGTCCTGTTTTCTCACGACAGTACATGCCGATCAGGGGTGAAAATACAGGTGAATTACTTGAAAAAATGTCTTTTACAGGTGCCCAACAAGTACGTGACGTGGTTGATTCTTTAGAAGCAGGAACGGCCATTGCCACACCGCAAAGCAGTGAAGGAATCACGAAAGCACGAATGCTGACACATGAAGACGGTTACGTGGATTTCGCAGATACTGCCGCGCGTATCGACCAATGTATTCGTTCAGTAACACCAAATCCTGGAGCTTGGACTGTGTTGCCTGACGGTCGCAGGATGAAAATTGCCGCAGTCACACTAACTGATATTCCCAGTCCAGGTGTTGGAATTGTACGTGCGACAAAAAATACTCTTGAAGTTGGATGCACAGATACATGCCTGCGAATTGACACAGTAGCACCTGCCGGTAAAGGCTGGATGGACGGAGCAGCATGGGCACGCGGAGCACGACCTGAAGCAGATTTTCGTCTGGGGGAGGCACGATAAAAATGTCCACACGGCCTTATTCACAGGGGTATCGTCCTCGCCAATTAGTTGATCGGCCTCGTCGCATTGCTTATGAAGTGATACGACAGGTACATGAGCAGGGAGCATACGCAAATATTGTGCTTCCTCAAGCCCTGCGTGAAGCCCAGCATGAGGCTGGCTTTGATGGGCGTGATGCGGCTTTTACCTCGGAACTTGTGTACGGAACACTGCGTACTCGCGGCTACCTTGATTGGGTTCTCGAACAGCATATGAATCGGGCGTTGAGCGCTGTAGACTCCGCTGTTGTTGATCTCTTACGTATGGGCGCGTATCAGCTGCTGTACATGCGTGTGCCAGAACATGCGGCGGTTGCAACAAGCGTGGATCTTGCCCGTGAAGTGAGTACTGATGGGCCAGCAAAATTTTGTAATGCGGTTCTTCGTTCTCTTACACGACAAAGCTCAGAAGAACGTGCAGTTGTCCTCGAAAATATCATTGATGAAGATGAACGCCTTGCCATTGAGTACTCACATCCGCAATGGATGGTAAAAGAATTTCGTCGAGCACTTGAAATTCATAGTGGTGCGGCGCATGAGTTAAGGGATCTTTTAGCTGCTGACAATGAAGCGCCGATCGTGACCTTGGTTGCGCGTCCAGGGCTTATTGAAACAGAAGATCTTGCTGATGAAGCCGAAGATTACTTACGTACTCGTGTGGCATTAGGCGACTTAAGCCCATACGCAGTTTTTATTGAGAACGGGGATCCTGCTCGTTTACCGTCAATTCGTTCTGCACATGCAGGAGCACAAGATGAGGGTAGCCAATTGGCTGCTATTATTGCAGCTCAAGCACCTGTCACAGGTTCCGATCAGCGTTGGCTGGACTTATGTGCAGGGCCAGGAGGTAAAACAGCGCTTCTGGCTGCTCTGGGTGCAAAGCGTGGCGCACAGGTGGTAGCAAATGAAGTCCATCCTCATCGTGCGCGTTTAGTGGAGCGTGCTACTCGTGCTCTTGATAATGTGAATGTGCTTTGCGCAGATGGGCGTACTTTAGGAGGCCCAGCAACAGCATGGCCCTTCGGTTTCTTTGATCGTGTTCTGGTAGATGCTCCATGTTCTGGTATGGGATCTATGAGGCGACGACCAGAGTCACGGTGGAGGCGGCAAGAAAGTGACGTGGCTGAGCTTGTGGACTTGCAAAGTGCTTTGCTAGGTCGGGCTGTGCAATTATTGCGTTCAGGCGGTGTTTTGACATATGTGACTTGTTCACCGCATGTTGCTGAGACTGTGCAGCAGGTGCATGCACTTGTTGCTGAGGGAAAGGTCGAGTTATTGGATACTGCTGCGATTGCTCATCAGTATTCATCTCATCCGATTACGGGAATTTCTGAGGGAGAATCACGGCCGCAAGGTATCCAATTATGGGTTCATCGTCATGACACAGATTTGATGTATATTGCCGCTTTACGGAAGCTCTGAAACAGGTAAAATTGCTTTATGACTCATAGCACTATTTCTCCGTCAATTTTGAACTGTGATATTGGTGATCTACGTGGATCACTTGAACGAATTGCACATGCTGACCTTGTTCATGTGGATGTGATGGATAATCATTTTGTTCCAAATTTATCGTGGGGATTACCAATCGTTGAAGCAACGATACAGGCAAATATTTTGCCAGTGGATGCGCATTTGATGATTGAGGATCCTGACCGTTGGGCCCCAGGATATGCTGAAGCTGGTTGTGCTTCTGTTACTTTTCACGCTGAAGCGGTAACAGCTCCTGTGCGTTTAGCGCGTGAGTTGCGGCATTTAGGTGCTCGCGCGGGTTTAGCTTTGCGACCGGCAACGGATATTGCGCCTTTCGTTGATATTTTGCATGAATTTGACATGATCCTCATTATGACGGTGGAGCCGGGTTTCGGCGGTCAATCATTTATTGAGTCGATGATGCCGAAAGTGCGTCGTACACGAGAAGCTATTCGCAGTGCTGAATTACCTGTGAGTATTCAAGTAGATGGCGGAATTTCACGTAAAACTATTGAAATGGCTGCGCAAGCGGGTGCTGATAATTTCGTTGCAGGTTCAGCGGTATTTAACGCAGAAGACGCGTATGCGGAAATTGAGGTTTTGCGCGAATTGGCTTCTCAGCACTGTCACTGAGCGTTTCAAGTAGGTGTGTGCCTGATTCTTTCTTGCGCATATTCGTACAGAACATGGCACAATAGCAGGGTGCTTCGGGGTCGGTGAAAATCCGAGCCGGCGGTGAAAGTCCGCGACCCGCCTACATGGTGGCTGAGTCGGTGAAATTCCGACACCGACGGTGAAAGTCCGGATGGGAGGAGTACGCAGGGCTACATGTGCCTGTATGTGCGTGTAGTCCGATACGTGCGCCCCGTATGCCGGAAAGGAACCGACGGTGGCGCGTTACCGTACAAGGAACAAAATAACGCTGGTGGTAGCTCCTGTTATTTTTGTGTTTCTTGTGCTTGCTGCATGGTGGTTTTTTACTTATTTTTCCGGTGTGGAAGCGTGGCGTTTACCTTCGCCTCAACAAGTTTTTGTACGTGGAACGGATATGCTTACTCACCTGTGGCTATGGCAGCGTGTAGGAGTCACTGCGTATGAAGCTATACTCGGTGCTGTTTTAGGTGCTGTATGTGCTTTACCGCTGAGCTGGATGATTTATCGTTCTGTCGTATTAGCTGCTGCAGTTGAGCCTTTTTTGGGGGCTACACAGGCTTTACCAGCGATCGCTGTGGCACCACTTCTGGTTCTCTGGTTGGGCTATGGGATATGGGCTATTTCTGCGCTTTGTGCCTTGATGGTTTTTTTCCCAATTCTTGTATCCACAGTTTTAGGGCTCCGTCATATTGATCCGCAGGTATTAGAAGCTGCTGAACTTGATGGTGCTTCTGGATGGACATTATTGTGGACAATGGAAGCGCCTCTTGCAGCTCCTGCTATTTTGGCGGGCCTACGTAACGGTTTCACCTTATCTGTTACCGGAGCTGTTGTCGGTGAAATGGTGATGGGTGGGACAGGTCTTGGACAGGTTCTTGTTCAAGCGCGTACAAATGTAGATACAGTCTCTCTTTTTGTGACGATTTTCCTCCTCTGCGCAATGGCAACAGTAATTTACGTTACCGTGCATCGCATTGAACATCGCTATAGGCGTGATGCGCTTTCTTATTCGATGGGTTCACAATGAAAAAACACTCTATCCATTACGCTTTATCTGCTTTTCTTGTAGGGGTGATTCTTCTTGCTGTCACAGCGTGCACAGGGGGGGTACCTTCTACAGAATCTGGTACTCAGCATGTGAAGCCAGCTGTCACGCCTTCAGGTAAAGATGTGATTTTAGGGTTGACTTATGTGCCAAATGTGCAGTTTTCGCCAGTGTATGTTGCTGCTGATAGCCAGGCTTATATGAATGCAGGTGCTCATGTGAGGCTTCGGCATCACGGGGCGGAGGAAGGGCTTTTTACGGCTCTTGTGTCGGGTCATGAAGATATGGTTCTGGCTTCAGGAGATGAAGTTTTGCAAGCGCGTGAAGCTGGAATGGATCTTGTGTCGGTGGGGACCTACTATAGGCGTTCACCGGTGGCTTTTATTGTGCCCGAAGAATCACAGCTTCACGATCTGCGTGATATTGCAGGTAAGCGCGTAGGTATTCCCGGTGAATATGGTTCAAACTGGTTTGCATTGTTGGCAGTACTTGCAGATGTTGGTTTGACTCGTCAGGATGTGGAAATTATTCCGATTGGTTATACGCAGCAATCTGCCCTTGCTCAAGGTCAGGTGGATGTTGTTGTTGGTTTTTCTAATAATGACAAAGTTTTTATGCAACGTTCCGGTATGAATGTGCGCGAGTTACCTGTGGATTTTGCGCGTATCCCATTAGTTTCAGCTTCTTTGGTGACGACAAGTGCGTGGGCGCGTGCTCATCCTGATCTTGTGCGTGCGGTGCTGAATGGAACGCGACAAGGGATACAGCAGGTGATGACCCATCCTGAAGAAGGCATTGAGGCAACTCAGCGTCAAGATCCGTCTTTAAGTAGTGAAGGCTTGCAGACAGCTCGTGAGGTTTTAACGGCTACTCTTCCGCTTTTTATGGGTGACGATGGCTCTGTGTCATTGAAGCAAGATATGGAATTATGGCAGCGTATGGGAGATTTTTTCGCCGAGATTCCAGATATTTTGTCAGGGGCTGTTCATGTGGATCTTGCAGTGACAAATATGTATGTGGAATAAAGGGAAACTCAAGGATATGTGAAGCGTCGTGTCAAAATATGGGACGCGTGCACGTCGTTTCGGACCTTGAGTGCTTATGTGTCGTTTGAGTGCTCATATGCTTCATATACGTGCTGTTATATGCGGAGTACCTCGGATGAGATATGTGTGAATTTCGCAGATTTTTTATGTACCTGCCGCTGTGAACTGCGCTACTTAGAGTATTCATTCGTTGAGCAATTGTTGAAATTTTAGTATCTTCATTCATGCTTAGGAAAGCCTAAGCTAATAAATTCTTCTGGTAGTGCAACCTACCTATACCAATTGTGAATAACGGAAAGGATACTGCTGCCCGTGAAAATCACTCGGATCATGGCGACAACAGCTACCGCTGCACTCCTCCTGAGTGGCTGCTCAGGAAACGCTGGAAGCTCCGCATCTTCGCAATCACAAAGTGCCGCGGATAGCATGGCTCAAAGCGCAGCACCCACTTCCTTCACCATCGAATCTAACCTTGGAACAGCCACACTCACATTGCCAATTAAACGTGCAGCTTCCCTTGATAATCGCACTTTTGAAGTCTTGGCTGCATGGGGAATTCCACTGGTAGCCGCACCTCAAAATCTCATTCCCTCAACGATTGCCGCCTACTCGGGACCCGATGTAGCAAATGTGGGAACCCATCGTGAACCTAATCTTGAAGCCTTGGTCGCAGCTCAGCCTGATCTGATTATCTCCGGACAACGCTTCAGCCAGCACAATAAAGACATTGCTTCTTTAACTGATGCGCCTGTCATTGACTTTGAACCACGCGAAAATCAGCCACTGGATAAAGAAATAATCCGTCAAGTCGAAAACCTCGGAAAAATCTTTAATAAAGAAGCTGAAGCAAAAGAACTCATTGATAACTTCACTGCCGCAATTGAACGTGCAAAGAAAGCATATGACGGAAAATCCACGGTCATGGCAGTCAATGTTTCTGGCGGTGAAATCGGCTACGTCGCACCTTCAGTTGGTCGCACCTGGGGGCCACTCTTTGACCTACTTGGCCTCAAACCTGCACTTGAAGTTCCTGAAGGAACACACTCACACACAGGCGACGATATTTCAGTGGAAGCCATTGCAGAATCCAATCCTGCATGGATTTTCGTCCTCGACCGTGATGGTGCTATAGCCGCTGACAAAGCTGGATATACACCTGCAGCTGATGTCATTGCACATAATCCAGCACTGTCAGGAATCGACGCGGTTGCTCACAAACGCCTCGTTGTCGCACCTTCTGACACTTACACCAATGAATCAATTATCACCTACACCGAAATCCTCAATAACATAGCTGAGGCATTCGAGGCAGCCCATTCCTAAGGTGCTACTGTGGTGTTGAAAACACACTCTAACGGTATAGGCTCGGAATCGCTAACACAGGGTTCCGAGCCTTGCCCTGCACAATTTTCTGAAGAAACACCTGCCCCTGAAAGAGGTCGCACGCGCAGATTAACAGGGGGACTACTCATAGCAACACTTGCTGTACTTACCCTGCTTTTGATTAGCCTTGCGACAGGTGAATACTCCATACTTACCGGTTCTGAAGGTAGCCGCATGTTCTTTGATGTGCGTATTCCTCGGACAATTGCACTGATTCTTTCCGGTGCAGCCATGTCGATGTCCGGTTTAGTCATGCAACTCATTACACAAAATCGTTTTGCAGAACCGACAACAACAGGGACAACCGAATGGGCAGGCTTAGGTTTGCTGCTTATTATGGCAATCTTTCCGGGAGCTTCCGTTCTTACACGTATGACAGGTGCGGTATGCGCAGCATTTGTGGGAACAATGGTTTTCTTTCTACTTTTGAACCGCGTATCATTACGTTCTTCGCTGCTTGTACCAATCCTTGGCATTATGCTCGGTTCTGTTGTATCAGCAGTATCAACATTCATTGCCCTACAAGCAAATATGCTGCAATCTTTAGGAATCTGGTTTCAAGGTTCTTTTACATCTGTCTACACCGGTCAATATGAAGTCCTCTGGATTGTGGCAGGAGTTGTCGCCATTGTTTTCCTTCTCGCTGATCGTTTAACCGCTGTTGGTTTAGGGGAAGATGTAGCAACTAGCATAGGTGTGAATTACCGACGAATGATTCTTATCGCCACAGGACTTGTTGCTATGGCAACGGGCGTTGTCACAGTTGTTGTTGGTTCTTTACCGTTTTTAGGATTGATTGTTCCCAACATTGTGTCCATGGTGCGAGGCGATGACCTGCGTTCCAACCTGCCGTGGGTTGTTGTGATGGGAATTGGATTGGTGACCGTGTGTGACCTACTAGCGCGAATAATTATTTCTCCCTTTGAAATCCCTGTATCTGTGATTTTAGGGATCCTTGGTGCGAGCGTATTTATCGTACTTGTCATCATGCGCTCACGAAAGAACAGCCTATGAAAACATGTGACGTTAAAAAACATCCAACACATGTGCGCTCACAGTCTTTTCCTACGCGAAAAGCACACAGACGCTGGTGGATTCTTTTTATCGCCATGTGCTTACTCGGATTCATTATGTGCCTAGCTTTGCTGATGTGGGCAAATCCAGTAGAGCCAGGGACACGTGCGTTTTGGCTTATCGTTCAACGACGGAGCAGTGCTGTTATTGCTATGCTCATTGTTGCTGTATCTCAGGCAATGGCCACCATCGCTTTCCAAACAGTTGCAGCCAATCGGATTATCACCCCCTCAATCCTTGGATTTGAGTCCCTATACCGAGCAATCCACACATCCACTATCTTTTTCCTTGGCGTGAGCGGCCTAGTTGCTGCCCGCACACATGAAACATTCGTGGGAACCCTCATACTGATGGTGGCTATGTGTTTGTTGCTCTACTCGTGGTTACTTACCAGCAAATACGCGACCCTACACGCAATGTTGCTGCTTGGGGTTGTCATAGGCGCAGGTCTAGGTTCTATATCAACCCTTATGCAGCGTTTGCTCACCCCAAGTGAATTTGATGTACTGACGGCTCGTCTTTTCGGTTCAGTCAATAATGCAAGCGACGAATACTATCCCATTGCCATTACGCTGGTTTTAATATGCGCTGGGGGCCTTTTCTTGTTGTCACCTCGCCTCAATATCATGGCTTTAGGACGTGAAATGGCAATTACTCTTGGCGTGAATCATCGTAAGACCAGCATCCTTGTGCTTATTCTCGTATCAGTACTAATGGCTACCTCAACTGCGTTAGTTGGCCCCATGACTTTCTTAGGTTTCATGGTGGCAACTTTGACCTACCAGTTTTCTGGAACTTTTGATCACCGACGGCTTTTTGCTATGGCTATTGCTTTAGGTGTTGTTGTCCTGACAAGCGCCTATTTCATTATGAATCACATCTTTAATGCGCAAGGCGTTGTTTCGCTCATTATTGAATTTATTGGTGGCCTCACGTTTATTATTGTGATTCTCAAGAAAGGACGATTGTGATTACCCTTCGTGATGTAGTAAAGAACTACTCCGATACAGTGCGTATTGGTCCTGTCACTCTTGATATTCCACGAGGTGGTATTACTGCTCTCGTTGGTCCAAATGGTGCAGGTAAATCAACGCTACTCACAATGATTGGGCGTCTTTTAGGCGTCGATGAGGGGGTCATTGAAGTTGCTGGTATGGATGTGACAACAACAAAATCAGCGGATCTTGCACGAATACTTTCTATTTTGCGTCAAGAAAATCATTTCGTATCCAGGCTTACTGTGCGTCAGTTGGTTGGTTTTGGGCGTTTTCCGTATTCGCATGGTCGTCTCAGTGAGGCAGATGAAGCGATTATTTCACGCAGCATTGATTTCCTTGGTATGAGCGATCTTGAAGGGCGCTATCTTGATGAATTATCAGGTGGGCAGCGCCAGCGCGCATATGTTGCAATGGTTTTATGTCAAGAAACTGAATATGTGCTCTTAGATGAGCCACTGAATAATCTTGATATCGCTCGTTGTGTGGATATGATGCGTCATCTGACACGAGCCTGTGTTGAATTTGGGAGGACAATTGTGGTTGTCCTTCATGACATTAATTTTGCTGCGAGTTTTGCTGACCAGATTTGCGCAATGAAAAATGGGGAAGTGGCCTATATGGGCACTCCTGCACAGATTATGCGCGACGAAGTTTTGAGCGATATTTTTGAAACACCGATTCGTGTCATTGAGGGGCCGAGCGGTCCGGTTGCGTGTTACTGCTAAATTCTGTTCCTCGGGAAAAGTGCCCCCGACAGGATTCGAACCTGCAACCTCGGGATTAGAAGGCCCTTGCTCTATCCATTGAGCTACGGAGGCGATATCACAGGCACTCTATCAGAATGATGTCCCGACCCCAAAGAAGGATCATTTTCATGATATTTGTGAGTGCTACCTAGGGGTGGGCGATCCTACATTCTGTGTCTTTTATATATGAGCTGCGCGGATGTTGTGTGCTTTTATGTGATTGAAACTCTGTGAAAAGGGTGTGTTATTCCTATAAAAGAAAATATGACCTGCTTGCATATCACATAATTTCAATATGTGGACAGTTTCTGCCTTGAGAGCAGGGCACGTCATACTGGGTACATGACCGCTTTCGAGATGCTGATGATGTGCCGCCCCCAGTGCGGTTCCATGTGCTCTCGAATGTGTATGTGATCGACGCCCCAGTTCCCTTGTCGATCCAGCCGCAGATCAAAGCCTCAAAAATTTCTATCGGAATTAGGCATGCGGCTCCGTAAGAAACGGATACACAAAAATGACTTTGAAATTTTCCCCTGAAACTGTCTCTGCCGCTCCTCAAACTTCCTTTGAAGAATTTTTGCAGGTATTAGATAGCCTTCATTTAAGCCCAGCCCGCGTTGAAATTGATATTGATAACCGCCATGTCATTATTGATGGTATTCACCTGCTTTTATGCCACAAAGAATTTCAATTGTTAGCACACTTAGTTCTCCACAGTGACCGGGCTGTGTCGCGTGAAGAACTTTTTAACACTGTGTGGCAGGGCAGCGACTTGGATGCACAATCGCGCACAGTTGACGCGCATATTCGTCGTTTGCGTGCCAAGTTAAATGTGCCTGACCTCATTTCTACTGTTCGTGGCGAAGGATACCGTTTTAATTCTTCACCGGAAGTACGTGTGCAGATTTCACGCGCTCATGCTTTGGTGGCCTGAGGTTTTATTCGCTTCCTACGTTACTGATTTGTTGTCAAAAGTCGTATAACCCTAAGAAGACCGGTTCCTTATCATCTGATAATTCACTGATGGAAGTGACCTCGTGAAAACGTGCCGCAGACTTTTCCCATAGGTTTAGATCACTAAACGGTAAAAATCAGAATCAGCTTGCAACTCTTCGACATGCAAAGGGGATTCTTCCATACGTGCACGCAAAGCATGAATATCTGATTTATCGGATAAATCAATGCCTACAAGGGCAGGACCAGAATCACGATTATTCTTCTTGGTATATTCGAAATGCACAATATCGTCATGTGGTCCAAGCACACCTTCAAGGAACATGCGGAGCATACCTGGCTGCTGTGGGAATGTCACAAGGAAATAATGACGCAAACCTTCATGCCGCAATGAGCGTTCCATGATCTCCGCATAGCGCGTTAAGTCATTATTACCCCCGGATACGAGGCAGACGATTGCGCCGTCATGACGACCAAGTATCTTTTCACGTGCTTCAGCTGTTTTCAAAGAATGTAAAGTTGCTGTGGAGGTAAGAGCGCCTGCAGGTTCGGCAATCACACCATCAGATTGGTATAGCTCAAGCATTTCAGTACATACAGCACCTTCAGGGACAACAAGTATGTCATCGACTTGTGCCATAACTGTTGTAAAAGGAACTGTTCCTGCACAGCCAACAGCTGTACCATCAACGAAAGGATCAACGTGATCTAAACGTACAGGATGTCCAGCATTTAACGCAGCATACATACTTGCTGCTCCACTTGGTTCCACACCGATAACACGAACATCAGGACGCAAGTCGTGTAACGCGGTCACAATACCAGCAAGCAGTCCGCCTCCCCCAACAGGGACGAGGACAGCAGCAGTATTTTCAGGCATTTGTTCAGCTAATTCAACACCGATTGTTCCTTGTCCTGCAACGGTCAATGGATCATCATACGGGTGAATGTAAGTGCGATCAGATACGCGAGCAGCTTCTTGTGCTAGAGCATTCGCTTTATCAAAAGTGCCATCGACTATTACTTGTTCTACCCACTTGCCTCCAATATCGGCTATGCGACGGCGTTTTTGTGTAGGTGTGTTTGAGGGCAGATAAATGGTGCCACGAACTTTCAGATGGGCACACGCGTAGGCAACTCCTTGAGCATGGTTACCCGCAGAGGCGCAGACGACTCCACGTTCACGTTCTGTAGGAGTAAGAACAGCCATGCGCGCATAGGCTCCTCGTACTTTGAAAGAACGGCATTTTTGGAGGTCTTCACGTTTAAGATAGACATCAGTGCCAAGGGCGGCTGATAAACGTTCAGAACGTTCCACGGGGGTACGGCGCACAATTCCCTGAAGAATATTTGCGGCAGAGTCAATAAGTTCAGGACTCACGGGCAAAGTGTTCTTCGGGGCAGACATGTTTCCTCCTGACAAAATACGTGCTTTGGGATTGTAAACCTCGCAATATGGGCTGTGACGTGATGCCCGCAGCGTGGAAAGAAAAATCTGTTCTGCTGCGCATATGTGAGGCAAAAGAAAGTACTCGTATGAAGATGAAAAAGCGGATGAGTCTTAAAATAGGAGGGTGAATGCGAAACTAAAAGATCCTTTGGTGTGGATTGACTGTGAAATGACAGGGTTAGATGTCGAAAAGGATGCACTGATCGAAGTCGCAGTTGTTATCACGGATTCAGAGCTTAATATCCTTGATCCTGGGATTGATGTTCTTATTGCTCCGCCGTCTGAAGCTTTAGAACATATGAATGATTTTGTGCGTCACATGCACACGTCCTCAGGTTTGTTGAAAGATTTAGAGCGTGGTGTTTCTTTAGAAGAAGCATCTGCTCAAGTGCTTGAGTATGTGAAACGTTTTGTTCCCTTGGCGCGTAAAGCTTTACTTGCAGGTAATTCAGTGGGGACCGATAAGAAATTCCTTGAAGCCTATATGCCTGAACTTGTTGACTACCTGCACTATCGCATTATTGATGTGTCCTCTGTAAAGGAATTAGCGAAACGTTGGGCGCGGGTCGCATTTGATGAAGCGCCAACGAAACATGGAGGCCATCGTGCTCTTGCGGATATTTTAGAATCCATTCAGGAACTGAAATATTATCGTCGAATTTTGTTTCCCTCTCATGGAATATCGCGTGAGGATGCGCGGGAGGCATCTCGTGCAGTCGTTGCGGAAGGAATAGTTAGGTAGCTGGAAATGAACTGAATACGCTTGAACGTATTTACGGATTTTCTTTACTTAAAGACTCATAAGTGTGGGCACTATCAGCGTCTATAGTTCTCTTTATCCACAAGGTGCAGCTTTTTCTTTTCTTTATCCACAGTTTGTATGGAAAAACTAGGCATCAAGAGATTTTTTCGGCACTGTGGATATACCGCTTCATAGGTGAGATTCATAGGAATCAATGAGGCGTGTATGCCACTGAAAGGAGAAAACAATGGCTGAGCACATGATGACATTACGTGGACGTGTGGGGACAGAACTGATATTGCATAAAGGAACACAAGGGCACAGGTTTATACGTTTCCGTTTAGCAGTCCCGCAATGGCGCATGAAAGATTCAGGTGAGTTTCAAGAAATAGGGACACGTTGGTATTCAGTGAAAGCATGGGACCAATTAGGGGACAATGCTTTACTTTCTTTACATAAAGGGCAAAAAATCATTGTTGTTGGTCGTCCTACGGCACAAGCTTGGCAAGATAAAGAGGGGAATATACATTCAGCTTTATCGGTGACAGCAATAACAATTGGGCATGATTTAACTGTAGGGACTAGTCGCTTTACCTCGCTGCATAACAATGAAGTAAAGGAAGTAAACGCTCAGACGAAGGATTCTGCTTCACAGAATATTTCTAGAGAAAACAACACAAAAGAATCAGATATGGCATGTGAGTCGATACTTTCACATATGTGGGTTCCAGGCCCACTTGATTCTGAAAGTTCTATGGATCTGTCCTCACGCAGTAATGAATATCCGCAGCAACACGTGAATGACGATGAATGTTTTGAAGATTCTCAACAAAATATCCTCGTATAAAGGCTCCTAACAGACGCTGAAAGTGATTGATAGAAAGAAATGATGCGGCCTATTCCTTGGAAAATACCTGTGGTTTGTATTTAGGGGGGAAAAGTTTTTATGCGGTGGGATAGGCCACTTGATGAGCTTTGCTTGATCGTTCATTTGTCACCATGCTTTAGCATGGAAGTGTATATATAGACAATCTATTTCAACCCTGGATGGAGCACAGTGGCTGAGTATATCTACCAGATGATTAAGGCACGTAAAGCGCACGGCGATAAGGTCATTCTTGACGACGTGAGTATGTCGTTTTTCCCCGGTGCGAAAATCGGTATGGTCGGACCGAATGGTGCTGGTAAATCATCAATTTTGAAAATTATGGCGGGCCTTGATGAGCCTTCCAACGGTGAAGCACGCCTGACCCCTGGTTATACAGTTGGCATACTCATGCAAGAACCAGAACTCGACGACACCAAAACTGTTGTCGAAAATGTGCGCATGGGAGCTGCGGATACTTTCGCAAAACTTGAGCGTTTTAATGAAATATCCGCAGAAATGGCTAATCCAGATGCGGATTTTGATTCACTCATGGAAGAAATGGGCACGCTGCAAACAGAAATTGATGCCCTTAATGCATGGGATATTGATTCACAGTTGGAACAAGCGATGGACGCGCTCCGTTGCCCACCAGCAGATCAGCCGGTAAATGTTCTGTCAGGTGGTGAGCGACGTCGTGTGGCTTTATGTCGTTTGCTTATTGAGGCTCCGGATCTGCTCCTTCTTGACGAACCAACGAACCACCTAGATGCAGAATCTGTCTTATGGTTAGAAAAACACCTTGCAGATTATCCTGGTGCTGTTATTGCAGTCACTCACGACCGCTATTTCTTAAATCACGTGGCAGGATGGATCGCTGAAGTTGATCGAGGTCACCTGTATCCCTATGAAGGAAACTATTCCACCTATTTGGAGACAAAAGAAAAGCGTCTACAAGTTCAAGGACAAAAAGATGCGAAACTGCAAAAACGTCTGAAAGAAGAACTTGAGTGGGTTCGTTCTAACCCGAAGGGTCGCCAAGCCAAATCGAAAGCACGTTTGGAACGCTATGAAGAAATGGCAGCGGAAGCCGAACGTACTCGTAAACTGGACTTCGAAGAAATCCAGATTCCGCCAGGCCCCCGTTTAGGGAGTGTTGTCATTGAAGCAGAAAACCTGATGAAAGGTTTTGGTGAACGTACCCTCATTGACGGTTTATCTTTCTCTTTGCCACGTAACGGAATCGTTGGGGTGATTGGTCCAAATGGTGTCGGTAAAACCACCCTTTTCAAAACAATCGTTGGCTTAGAACCTTTAGATGGTGGCGACCTCACAGTTGGTGAGACAGTCAAAATCTCCTACGTAGACCAGACTCGTGCAGGTATCGACCCTGAAAAAACCCTGTGGGAAGTTGTATCTGACGGTCTTGACTACATACAGGTTGGCAACGTGGAAATGCCTTCACGCGCATATGTGTCCGCATTTGGTTTCAAAGGTGCCGATCAGCAAAAGCCAGCTGGTGTACTTTCTGGCGGTGAGCGTAACCGTTTGAACCTTGCGCTTACACTCAAACAAGGTGGTAACTTGTTGCTTCTTGACGAACCAACAAACGACCTTGATGTGGAAACTCTTAGCTCCTTGGAAAATGCGCTTCTCCAATTCCCAGGCTGCGCCGTAGTTGTTACCCACGATCGCTGGTTCCTTGATCGCGTAGCGACACATATCCTTGCGTGGGAAGGAACAGAAGAAAATCCAGCTAACTGGTACTGGTTCGAAGGGAACTTTGAAGCATACGAGGCAAATAAAGTGGCGCGTTTAGGTGAAGCTGCCGCTAAACCTCATCGCGTAACACACCGCAAACTCACTCGTGGCTGAAATAAATCAATAGCGGCAGGAAACACAGCCGCACGTGAAACAGAATCCTCCGAGCAGGTAATGTGAATGAGTCATCACAGTTACCCGCTCGGAGGGTTTGTACGTACAAGGGGGTATGTCCTCAATAGTTTTTCTGATAGCTGCATGTACGCACCGTATAGCTCCCATATAATGCGTACACCTAAGCTGATGCGCGTAAATAGTGGCAGTAATGATACGTGCAGGAATAAAAACTTACCGGCAACAAGCGAAAACTCGATGTCAGCTGCCTACACCTAAGCCATACCTACCGAGACCTGACCACGAGAATCCACACCAAAACCCCAACGATCAGATCCTTGATGTTCTTCTGTTGGAATACGCAACATACCTTGCTGCTCGGCCTCAGCGACTAAAATCCCCTCTCGAGTGAAAATACGTGTACGTGTCAAAGTCCGACCACTGTTCACGTTAAAACACGTTCCCTCATATAAAAGCCACTGATTCATATTCACATCACGATGAAACCACATGGAATGGTCAAGCGAAGCCGCAGACATTCCTGGAGTCATCCACGACAAGCCTAAAACACGCATTGCCGGCTCAAACATGACCTGATCGACAACGTAGGCTAAAAGCGCACGGTGAATATGCTGAGACAACGCAGGAGGCATTGAGGCCCGTGGACGCATCCACAAATGCTGAATATGGGCGCGGGCAGGATCCGACCCCGTGTACAGATTATTCTCCACATGGCGAACATCAAAAGAAGCTGTTTTCCCAAGGAAACGTCCGACAGGATGATTCATTGCGCGGAAAATTTCAATCGCAGAACGTAAACCTTCAGGCTCAGGCACCTTCGGGGCAGGTACAACAAACTCAAGACCATTTTCAGGAGGAGCAAAAGAAGCAGACATCGTCAATATTTCCCGCTCATCTTGGAAAGCACGCACAAAACGTGACGTAAAAGAACGCCCTTCACGTATCCGTTGCACCGCTAAAGTAAAAGCATTTTCAGGATTACCACCACGCAAAAAAGACGCATGAAGTGAGTGTGCCACACGTGAAGGATGCTCCAAAGTTGCAGCGGCAGCAAGTAAAGCCTGAGCAACAACTTGCCCACCATAAACTCTGCGAACTTGAGGAAGCGAATATGCGGTAAAAGTATCATTTTCTACTTCACGCAAAGACAAAATCCGAAGAACAGAAGCAACAGGTTCTTCACTTGTCAAAGGCACAGGAATAGGTCGAGTCATACATATATTCTTCATGAGGCATCGTGGTTTTTCCTGAGAGCACGCACCAAATCACAAAGAACAACGCAATGAATATGCAGATCACACACATAAAACAATGTGAACAGGTACACGTTGCTACATCTGAGATAACAGATCAAAGTTTTCGCTCTCACCTGCAAAAAGTCCTAGGATGAAAGCGGAAAATACCGAATACGCAAACTGCTATACAGCAGATAATTCGCTACGCTTTACCATGTAAACGCCCAGTGATAGTGTCTTGATCTGCGCGATGCAATAAACACAAAAAAGGGGAATCAGTGGACGCTCAGACTCCAGCAGCTCACGACATGGATTTACTGCGTCACCTAGCTGACCTCAATGGTATTGCAACACATTTTTGGGACTGGTACGGACAACGCAAAGACGTATCTGCAGATTCTCTGTTACGTGTCCTTCAATCTTTAGATTTACCTGTCACACCACAAGCCACCCGTGCTGATATCCACAATGCCCTCAAAGAAACAGAGGACCGTCACTGGCGTCGCTTGCTCCCAACAACTGTTGTCGCCCGTCAAGGTGAAAGCCGTGAATTCAATGTTCATGTTCCTGATGGGCACTGGGTATATGTGGAATGGGTGAGCGAAGAAGGTGCTCGCGGCCACTGTCAGCAGCAAGACCGTTGGGTTCCTCCCCGTAAAGTAGACGGACAAGTGATAGGTCGAGCCACTTTTACTGTGCCCTCAGATATGCCGTTAGGGTGGCATCGCTTGGTCGCAACTGCTCAAGATAATCAGACCTGTGAAGCTACACTGATTGTGGTTCCTCAACGTCTGAATGTTCCTTTAACTGATGAGCCACGTCGCTGGGGGGTAGCAGCTCAGTTGTATTCGATCCGTTCCCGTACCTCATGGGGGATGGGCGATACGGCAGATTTGGCTGATATTTTAGCTTTGTGCGGACAGCAGGGTGCAGATTTTTTGCTCATGAACCCTGTCCATGCGTGTGCGCCTATTACACCGATTGAGAATTCCCCCTACTTACCGGTGAGCCGCCGCTGGGTGAATCCTTTATATATTCATCCAGAATCTATTGAAGAATACGCGTTCCTTTCTGAATCGGACCGCGAGTATGTGCAGCAACTGCATGAGGAAACGAATAAGGCAACAGGAACGGCAGCCTATATTGATCGTGATGTAAGTTGGACAGGTAAATGCAAGGCGTTGGAGCGTATTTTTTATCAGCCACGCAGCATACATCGTGAGATTCAATTCCGTACTTTCGTTGAAAAATGCGGTGTAGATTTAGAAAACTTTGCACTGTGGTGCGCTCTGGTTGAAGACAAAGGCAGCCTAGAACTACCAGAAAATATGAGCAACGTTCATGCTCCTGCTGTAAAGGAAGCACGTCATTACTTCGCTGAGCGCGTCTTATTTTGGCAATGGTGTCAGTGGGTAGCTTCTGAGCAATTGTCCCATGCTCAGGCTCTGGCTCGTTCGCTAGGAATGAATGTGGGAGTCATGGCTGATTTAGCTGTGGGTGTACATCCGACAGGTTCAGATGTGTGGTCAATGCCGACGGTATTTGCACGTGGAATGAGTGTGGGTGCTCCGCCGGATATGTATTCTCAGCAAGGTCAAAATTGGTCGCAGCCACCGTGGTCTCCGCGTGGTTTAGCTGAGGCTGGTTATGCGCCGCTACGTGACATGTTACGTGCGGTTTTGGCACATGCTGGCGCGGTTCGTATTGATCATATTTTAGGTATGTTCCGTTTATGGTGGATTCCTGCTGGCCAAGAAGCAAGTGCCGGAACGTATGTTTATTACGATCATGAGGCCATGGTGGGTGTGCTTTTATTGGAAGCTCAGCGTGCAGGGGCACAGATAATCGGTGAAGATTTAGGCACGGTAGAGCCATGGGTGCGTGATTATCTACGTGAGCGTGGTGTGCAGGGAACTTCCGTATTATGGTTTGAAAAAGACCAATCGGGAGATCCTTTACATGCGCAGGAATATCGTACGGAATGTCTTGCTGCTGTAACCACTCATGATTTACCGCCCACTGCTGGTTATATTAATGGAATTCAAACGAGCTTACGTCATGAGCTTGGCTTGCTGGTTGATGATATTCAGACAGTGCGTCAAGCTGATAGGGACGAACAAGAACGTATGCGCCTACGCCTATATGAGTATGGCCTTTTAGATTCTGATTCAGCCCCAACTAACAATCACACGGATACCTGTGAGGTGGATACGCAGACTTTCGTTGAAGCTTTACACCGTTATGCGGCGCGTACTCCTGCACGTTTAGTGGTGGCTTCTTTAGTGGATGCGGTAGGGGATGTGCGCCCACAGAATTTACCAGGAACATATCGGGAATATCCGAACTGGTGTGTCCCATTGTGTAACGAACAAGGTGAAGAAATAACAGTTGAATTGTTAGCACATAATGATCGTTTTCATTCGCTGTCTCGCGTGATGCGTCATGAACTCAATGATTGTCCTTGTGAGGCATCATCTGTGGGATGAGTTTTCCCTCTGAGGAAATACTCGTTTTCCTACTCGGTGATCCTCCAACAAAATATGCCCTGTAGCTTGTACAGGGCATAAATTTTAGTGCGCAGCGTATTTACTCTGGCACGGTAAAAAGCGGTGCACCAACCTCTATATTTGAATGAAAATTCTGTGCGGGCACAATATGAGGTGGCCCATGCAAAATGATAACGGGAACAGAAAGATCAAAACCCGCCTCATGGGCAACAGAAGTATCCCAGCGAATAAGTGGTTCACCTGCGGCTACACTATCTTTTTCTTCACGTAATGTCGTAAAGCCGTGGCCGTGGAGTTTGATCGTATCAATTCCTAAGTGAATGAGGATATCGGTTCCCTTCAGTGTTCTAAGAACAAAGGCATGTGGGAACACTTTGATAAGTGTGCCACTTGCTGGCGCGCACAATTCATGTATGTGACCTACACTTGGGCGGATAGCAACACCGGGACCAATGATTTCTCGCGCAAATACAGGATCAGGAACTTCCGATAAGGGCACAAGAATACCTGCGATAGGTGAATGCAAGCTAATGGTCACCTGAGTGCCTCAATTTCTGCTGTGATTTCTTCAGCTTCAGGGCCCATGACTACTTGAAGTGATTGACCAAGGCCAACGACACCGAAGGCTCCAGCTTTTTCGAGGGCGGATTCGTCCACACAATCGGTGTCTTTCACATCAACGCGGATACGCGTAATACATGCTTCAATGGTAGTGATGTTGTCCCATCCTCCAAGTGCTGAGAGGATTGATTCTGCCTGCGTCATAGGTGCCTCCTCGTCGTAGCGTGCTGATATTTCGCGCAACTTATGTGTTAACGATAGTCCTTTGAAGTATTCTATGTGTGGCTTTGGGCCTGTGAATATGCGGTTTTTGTTACCGGTGACTATTCGGCAAGTCCAAGTAGAGTTAATGCTTGTGCCAAACCATCCTCAGTGACCGGTGCGGTGACGTAATCAGCAGCTTCACGAACCTGCGTGGGAGCTTGACCCATTGCAACGCCGCAGCCTGCGACCTGCAAAGCCTCAATGTCATTATGCGAATCACCAATAGCCACACTGTGCTGGCGAGCAATACCTAAGTAATCGCAGACCAGTCCCATTGATGCGCCTTTAGAAATATGAGAAGGCATAAATTCGGCAACTGTTGTATTACCTGCAGCTATCGACCCTGGGATATAACGGATTCCGTCAGGTAAATGATGAGTCAAAATATCCAGCAGGTTATCGCACGCTGGAATATAAGCGGTGCATTTCGTTATGGTATCGGGTGTGCCTTGGCGAATAAAAGGTGTAATCACCTCATTGTATTCGCGCCATCCGGCGGCTTCAGGTTTATCCATTGCATGTGTGAAAAAGTCGATGAAACCAGGGCTGGGATGCATAGCGTCAACACCTTGCCATAAGTACACGGCATTCAAGTTACTCAAAAGAGAATCAAGAGCTGTGATTTGTTGTGAGCTGAGGCGTTCATCTTGTAGGACTTGATCTGCGACACGCACATATGCGCCGCCTCCACCGATGAATCCTGAAAAACCTAAATCCCATAGACGAGGGTAAATTTCAGGCAGGGAACGCCCAGAGGACAAAAACAGATGGTGCCCTTTTTCTTGAGCTGAACGACAAGCATGAAGCGCTGAGGTAGGAATGCGCTGCTCATGCGTGATAAGTGTGCCATCAATGTCAATGAAAAGTGCAACGGGCCCTTCGGAAAGAAAAGAACGAAATGAGTGCAGAGCTGAGTTCATAACTTTTATCCTGCCATAGCTTACGGGGGACGTGTACCTATTTTTGAAGTAAGTGAAAGGAAAAGGCGCAGCATGTTGTAGAGGGCATAGATAAGCAGTGGAAGCAAAATAGGCTTTGATAACGAAGTGGTTACAGCGTGACAGATTGTGTGCGGCCTTTGACAGATCATGCATAACGAAAGGCGCTCTTTACCTGCCTGTCAATACCATCGTAGGTGGACATCACATGTGGGGGACAGCCCCCGACGGCAATGGAGCCACAACCTATTGGGTGGGTAAGGCTCTGGAGCTTCGGTGTATGCCCAGGCAACACATGACAGCCCGAAAACGGGATACAGTTTGAGGAGACTCACGAATGCGGAAAGTACGAGGCACAGGCGCAGTCGCTGCAGTCGGCGCAGTAGCTTTCGTTTTAGCAGGATGCTCATCTGCTAATAACACGCAGGCTTCCGGTGAGAGTAATGCCGCTAAGACATTTACAACACAGGAACTAACTGACGGAAAAACAGAATTCACTCGCGTAGTGAACCCTAACGGTGGTGCAACTTTAAGTTTCGCAACCGGTGGAAGCATGAAAGTGATTGAAGTTGTTGATGGCGACTACACTTACGCTTTCAAAGATATGAATGCAAATGGCACATTGGACCCCTTTGAGGACTGGCGCCTAGATGACAGCGCGCGCGCAGCTGATTTGGCTCCACAGTTGTCAAAAGAACAGCAAGCTGGTTTGATGCTGTTCTCATCTCATGAACGTGCTCCGGGCGATGGCCTGACCGATAAGCAGAAAGAATACTTATCAGGTTCGCATTTGCGTGCAGTTTTGAATGCAGGCACTTCTGATGCGAAGCAGAATGTTCAGTGGGTCAATGAAATGCAAGCTTATGTGGAAACACTGGCCAGCGCACAAACCCCGTATGTTCCTGTGAACTACTCATCCGATCCTCGTTCTGATGCTTCCAAAGACAAGTCTTTCAGTGAGGTTGGTGAAATCTCGAAGTGGCCTTCCTCATTAGGTTTAGCGGCGACATTCTCACCTTCCACTGTGCTGGAATTCGCTAAGGCTGCCTCCGCTGAATACAAAGCATTAGGTATCGGCACTGCGCTTTCGCCTCAGATTGACTTGGCAACGGAACCTCGTTGGCTTCGTGTCTCTGGCACTTTCGGTGAAGACTCAACAATGGCTGGCGACATGGCTAAAGCATATGTTGAAGGCTTCCAGGGCACATTTGGTGCCGATGGTGCCAACCAAGGGTGGGGTAGTGAATCAGTCAATGCCATGATTAAGCACTGGCCAGGTGATGGTGTTGGTGAAAGCGGTCGTGAATCGCATACCAATGCTGGTAAATATGCTGTTTATCCAGGTGATAACGCACAAGAGCACCTCTCTGTCTTTAAGAAGGCTCTGGAATCTGCTGCGGTCATGACTTCCTACTCTGCTGCTGTGGCAGCTGATGGCAGCCCTGAATTTGCTGAGCTGAAAGGGACATCCTATGACTCAGGAAAACTCGATGCTCTCCGTAAAGATGCGAACTACCAAGGTGTTGTTGTCACCGACTGGGGTGTAACTAAGGCTTCCACGGATGCTGACCAGCCGCGTATCGCTACCGGTTGGGGCGTTGCAGATATGACTGTTGACGAACGCCACTTTGAAATCATTAAGAATGGCACCGACATGTTTGGTGGCAATAATGATGTGGCTCCGGTTCTTGCCGCTTACGACATGTGGCAGGAAAAGTTCGAGAAGGGCGAACTTGAAGTTGATGCAGCTACCCGTTGGGCACAGTCTGCGCAGCGCATTTTGACCATGGGATTTGCAAATGACGGATTCGACAATCCTTTCCTTGTCCTTGAGGATTCACAAGCCGTTGTTGGCTCACAGGATAAAGTCGAGGCCGGTCGTGAGGCACAGCTTAACTCCATCGTTATGCTGAAGAATGCTGATAACACCGTGAAATTTGATGCCCAGGCGGATTATTCCGATAAGGTCGTTTACATTCCTCAAACCGCTGACCTTGGCAGCCCAAGCCTCTTTGGTGAAGCTGAATACACCTACGGTCCTAGCGTTGATGTTGATGTGGCAAAGAAGTTCTTCAAAGATGTTGTCACTGATGAGGTGGCCTTGGACGCTGATGGCAAGATCAGTGAATACAAGGTTCCGGACCTGTCCAATGTAGATATGGTTCTGGTCGGTATGCACTCTCCAACTTCAGGGAATAACTTCAGCAAGGCTGGCTGGGATCAAGAAAACAACACATGGTACCCATTGTCCTTGCAATACCGTCCCTACACCGCTGATGGGGAGCATGTTCGTACCCAGTCAATTTCTGGCGACACACTTGCTGACGGCTCAAAGGAAAACCGTTCCTACTTTGGTCACACTTCTCGTATTACTAATGCCGCTGATCTGGATGCGCTACTGCGTGCGCGTGAAGCCATCACAGCTTCAGGTAAGAACATTCCTCTGATTGCCGTTATCAAAGCAAATAATCCTGTGATCCCCGCAGAATTTGAAGAACAATCTGATGCGATCTTCGTAGGATTTGGTACTGCTGATGAAGCACTCTTACGCGTCGCTCTTGGCTTGCACAAGCCTGCTGGCCGTCTGCCTATCCAGTTCCCCAAGGACATGGATACAGTAGAGGCAAATAAGGAAGACGTTCCTAAAGACGTGACTCCTTACACTGACTCTCAGGGCAACACATATGATTACGGTTTCGGTTTAGGCGCTGACAATAAGCCACTGAAGTAAAACCATCACACTGGGTAGGTGGCTGTATGAGTCACCTACCCAGGTTCCCACACAGGAACCCGGAAGGAAAAACATGAAAAACTCACTTCTTCGTATCACGCTGGCAGCCTCACTTGTTGTCACCATGGGCATTGGTCTTGCTGCATGTTCTAGCAGCTCCTCCACACAGTCAGGCGCCTCTGCATCAGCTGCAACCGGTGAAGACTCAGCAACGAAAGCTGACCTGGAAAAGGCACTGCAGACTGTGAAAGATACCTTGGCTTCTAAGCCTGAACTCACACAGATTTACTTGGCGAATGACGTGGATAAGCCCACCGAAAAATACGGAATGCTTGTTGTTCCTTACGCCTACTCAGATGCCACAGAAAAACTCACAACCTCTATTGTGGAAATTAATGGTGGCAAGTATGTGATTGGCGCAGTTGCTAAAGAATCACAAAAGACTTGGCAGATTGACCAAGATGGCAAAATCTCGGAGAAAACCAAGTAATAATCACAAAGACGTCTGCTCCTATCCGGGGGCAGATCTGTGGGGGACAGCTCAGAGCCACCGATCGGTGGCTCTGAGCCACTACCATATTTTAACTTATACGAATTTTTAATCGAGGAGTTGGGCCGGTGGGCGCAGCAAGGATAAAAAAGCCGATGACAAATAAAAAGTTCTTGGCAATCTGGGTGCCGATTCTCGCAGTCTTTACTGTCTTTGTCATCATTGCCAATATAGCTATTGGTATTTTTGATAAGTGGATTGAAGGTGTCCTTGGTGCAGGAACCTATACAGTGAACAATAGTGAGCAAGGGAAAACATGGGATACTTCCTACTACACTGCTGACTATGCGAGCACTGAAGAACACGAAAAAGCTGCCGCTCAACTCATCGAAGATATAGCAGGTGAGGGTATTGTCCTGGCGAAGAACGTATCTTCAGCGTTACCGTTAAAAGCTGGAGCGCACGTAACCATGCTGGGTCGTGCAGCAGCAGACCCCATCTATGGCGGCTCCGGTTCTGGATCAGTGGACACAACCTCAGCCGTTAATGCGCGAGCAGGGCTCGAAAACTCTGGTTTCAGCGTGAATGAAGTGGCTTACCAAACCATTGCCGAATATGCGAAAGCCAACCGTCGCGCGGTAATCGAAATGGATAAACCAGAAATCTCATCCTACAACATTGGGGAGCTTCCTGTTACGCAATATGAAGCCATTCAATCCACTTTTGCTGATTATAAAGATGCGGCACTGGTGTACATCGGTCGTGGCGGTGGTGAAGGTGGTGACCTCACACGCGACATGAATGGCTGGGATGACAACTACACTCCAGGTCAGCACCAACTTGAGCTGAATAAAGACGAACTGGACCTACTTAACCTGGCAAAAGAACACTTTGAAACGGTTGTTGTTGTCGTGAATGCTTCAACACCTATTGAAATGGCTCCTATACAAAATGACTCTGCAATTGACGCAGTTTTACTGATCGGTTCACCTGGCCTGTCAGGTTTTAACGCAGTGGGCAAAGTTTTGAGTGGTGAAATTAACCCATCTGGTCGTACAACTGATATCTGGGCAGCAGATTTTACGCAAGATCCAACATACGTGAACTTCGGTCACTTTGCTTATGATGACCTGAAAGTTTCCTATCCGTCCAATGTGCTGAGCTCTGTGGCTTCAAATGCGAAAGTATCTGATATTGCGCCTTTCGTGAATTATCAAGAAGGTATTTATGTTGGCTACCGTTACTGGGAAACTGCTGCCGCGGAACAATTCATCAACTACGATCAAGCGGTTGTTTACCCATTTGGTTACGGTCTGAGCTACACCAACTTTGAGTGGAAAATTGTTGGCACTCACACAGAAAATACCGATGGCACTCTTTCAGTTGATGTGGAAGTAACGAATACAGGAAATATTCCTGGTAAAGAGGTTGTCGAGCTGTACTACACCGCCCCATACACTCGTGGCGGAATTGAAAAACCTGAGGTCGTTCTTGGTGCTTTCGCTAAAACAGATCTGATCGCTGCCGGTTCCTCACAAACCGTTACACTGACTATGCGTGTAGAGGACATGGCTTCCTATGACTACAAGAACGCTCACGCATATGTTCTTGAAGCAGGAGAGTACACCCTGAGTGTACGCACCAATTCACATACTGTTGCTCCCGGTACTGAACCTGTGACCTACACGGTCAAGGACACTATCATTTACGACGACAAGAACCCTCGTTCACATGATAAAACTGCTGCAACAAATCGTTTTGATGATGTTTCTTCACAATTTACTGATGAGGCTTCACACAGCGGAAAGATCGTGAATATGTCACGTGCTGATTTCGCTGGCACTTTCCCTCAAGTACCTGAAGGCGACCTCCTGCACGCAAGCGAAGCTGCACGTCAAGGTTTTGCCGTGTGGGACCACAAAGCTGTTGCTGATTCCTCCAAAGCATCTATGCCGAAAACTGGAGCAAAAACCGATTTGACGTTAGTGGATTTGCGCGGTTTGTCCTATGAGGACCCAAAGTGGGATGAACTCCTTGATTCACTGCACGTGTCAGATATGACAAGTATGTTGCTTAATGGTGCCTATACTTCAGCGGCTTTACCTTCGATTGCAAAACCAAAGGCGGTGGATCTTGACGGGCCAGCAGGCTTCTCGTCATTCATTAATTCCTCTGTTAATGGCCCTGCATACCCTTCAGAATTCACGATTGCACAAACATGGAATGTGAAACTTGCACAGGATATGGGTGTGATGATGGGAAATGAATCCTTGTTGAAGAAGGTGTCCGGGTGGTATGCGCCTGCTATGAACCTGCACCGCAGTCCTTTTGCCGGCCGTAACTTTGAGTATTACTCAGAAGACCCATACTTGTCGGGTGCGATGGCTGCTGCAACCTCACAAGGCGCAGCAACGAAAGGTCTGTACACAACACTCAAACACTTTGCGTTAAATGACCAGGAAACTAACCGCAGTAATAACGGTGTCGCAGTTTGGGCGAATGAGCAAGCGATCCGTGAGCTCTACCTCAAACCATTTGAAATGGCTATTAAAGAAGTCAAAATGCCCGTCACATACATTTCTGATAAGCAAGGGACACGCTCAGAAATGACCGTCGGTGCTACTGCTGTTATGAGCTCATATAACCGTATTGGTGCGACGTGGGCAGGCGGTAATAAGGCTTTAATGACTGATGTTTTGCGTGGAGAATGGGGTTTTGAAGGCTTTGCGATCTCGGACTTTAACTTAAATAGCTATATGAGTCCGGACCAAAGTATTGAAGCTGGTACAGATTTGACTCTGGCTTTTGCTCCCTCCAAGAGTTTTGCAGATACTACCTCAGCTCATGCTGTCTCGAATATCCGTCACGCAACAAAGAACATCCTCTTTGCTGTAGTAAATTCAAATGCTATGGACGGACAAGCGCCGGGAGCAACCGTGTCATACACGCCCCCAACGTGGAAGTACATTCAGTGGGGTGTAACAGGTGTATGCGCAGTCATTATTGTGCTGGGTGCCTATGGCCTGTTGCGTCGCTGTCGTAAGCACAGTGCGGCGACAGTGAGCGTGGAAACAGCAGTACAGAACTAGTCTGACTGGCGCTCGGCATATCGCAGTGTGAGGGTGAGGATCTATTAGGTCCTTGCCCTCACAGTTTTTGTTGGATGCACAAGAGGATCTCTGTGCATATACCTCGCATATATACCTTTGTGCCGTGCATATACACGTGATTACATCCGTAACGATGTAAAACATGGATGAAAAGTGACAAATTATGTCGTTGCAATGGCATAAGCGTGAATGTGCGGCTTGGATAGAAGTTAAAAGATCGCTGTTTTTATCAGCAGTGTCGGCAAAGGAGCCCTAGGAGGTAATCGTGAAGGCCACAGCTGAGACGCTCACACTTATTGAAGCTGCCGCTTTACTTTCCGGTACTTCAGAGTGGGATTCCCGAGCGCTTCCCAAACGAGGTATTCCTTCATTCGTTATGTCAGATGGGCCTCACGGGGTCAGGCGACAGCTAGGGTCAGGCGATCACTTAGGGATCGCTGCTGCTGAACCTGCCACATGTTTTCCTACAGCTGCAACAGTGGCCCATTCATGGGACCCGAAGCTTGCTGAGTCTATGGGTAAAGCATTAGGAGCAGAAGCACGATCACTGGGAGTAGATGTTCTTTTAGGGCCAGGTCTTAATATTGCTCGTTCTCCTTTATGCGGGCGAAATTTTGAGTATTACTCTGAAGATCCCTATTTATCAGGGAAAATGGCTGCTGGTATGGTGAGGGGTATTCAATCGCAAGGAGTTGCCGCCACGCCGAAACATTTTGCGGTGAATTCACAGGAATTACGTCGTCAAGCTTCTGATTCTGTTCTTGACGAACGTACTATGCGTGAAATTTATTTAACCGCTTTTGAAATTATTGTCCGTGAATCGCATCCTCGTGCCCTCATGTCTTCCTACAATAAAATTAATGGGACATATGCGCATGAAAACGCTCATTTACTTACTGATATCCTCAGGAATGAATGGGGTTTTGATGGGATGGTTGTTTCCGACTGGGGTGGTTCTAATTCAGCTTCTGCAGCGGTAAGGGCTGGTGGGTCTTTAGAAATGCCGGCTCCGGGCCTTCATTCTGTGCGTGAAATCCTTGCAGCAGTTGAAGCTGGTGAGATAAGTGAAGCCGATGTGCGCGCTCGTGCTGCTGAAGTAATTGCTATTGCACGTTCGGCTCATTCGCATGAAGAACGTCCCACATATAATCGTGAGGCTCACCATGAGCTTGCCCGTCAAGTGGCACGCGAATCTATTGTTCTGATGCGAAATAACGGTATTTTGCCTCTGGTTTCCGGTACTCGTGTTGCGATTATTGGTGATATGGCACAAAATCCGCGTTATCAGGGTTCGGGTTCCTCGCAGATCAATCCGACTCAGCTGGAAAGCCTGTGTGATACAGCGACAAATGCTGATGTGCATGTTGTGGGCTATGCACAAGGATACGATCGTTTAGGCAAACCGCGGCCAGATCTCATAAGTGAAGCATGCGAATTAGCTGCTCGTGCTGATGTGGTTGTGCTGGCTTTAGGTTTAGATGAGCTTTCTGAGTCTGAAGGGCTTGATCGTCAACATCTGCAGATCCCGCAAGTTCAACGCACTTTGCTTGAAGCTTTAGCGAGTATCAATGATCGTATTGTTGTTGTGCTTTCAGCAGGATCAGTTGTTGAAACCTCATGGCTGACATTTACTCAGGCATTGGTTCATACATGTTTATCAGGGCAAGCCGGCGCAAGTGCTGCATGGGATATTCTGATGGGGCATGCTGAGCCGTCAGGACGTCTATCGCAAACATGGCCATTGCGTTTAGAGGATCATCCGACTCGTGGTTTTGTCCCTTCACATGAACCTTTTTCTGTGTACCGTGAAGGTCCGTATGTGGGCTACCGTTATTTTGATACCGCTGAAGTTCCTGTTGCTTTCCCTTTCGGTTATGGCCTGTCGTATGCAACGTGGGAATACTCAGATATTGTTCTGGCATCTGAGGGCGTTCGTTTCACAGTGACGAATACATCTGATCGTGCAGGTGTGTGTGTTCCACAAATGTATGTTGCCCGTCCGGGGAAAGTATGGGGACCAAGGCGTGAACTGAAAGGCTTTGCGAAAGTCAGACTTGAAGCTGGCGAAAGCACAGAGGTTTTTATTCCTTTTGACCAGTACACATTCCGTCATTTTGATCGTGCTCACCACAAATGGCAGGTTGAAAATGGCCGATGGACTGTGAGCATTGGGAATAATATTGCAGATTTGCTTTTGAACGCTACGTGGGATGTCGCATCACAAGATGACAATAGTGGTGAATCGTATGAAGCGATTCCTGTGCCGTATCAAACAGGCCATGTACGTGACCTAAGCGATGCGGATGTGGCAAAGCTCCTAGGATATCCTGTGCCTCAGCATCAAAAAGCAACAGTGTTGACTGTAAATGATCCGCTGTCGGATATGGTTTATTCCCGTAGCTGGGTTGCGCGTTGTGCAGGCCGTATGCTTGAAAAGAAGAAAGCACAAGCGGATGCCACAGGAAAACCTGATCTGAATATTTTATTCCTGACAAATATGCCTTTTCGGGCAATGGGGAAAATGAGTAAGGGCCTGATTTCCACGCAAGCAGTTGATGCAATTGTGGAATGTGTTAATGGACGTACTTTCCGAGGCCTTGGGCATTTAATTCGTGAAATCGTGAGAACACGCAGGCAAAATCGTCAGACTCAACGGGCCATTGATGAAGCTGTGACATGTAACGAAGTTGGTCACGCATCTGCAGCCTCATGAATAAAATCCTGTGGCACATTCGATGAATCAACGAATAATTTCGTTGCTGTCAAAATTGTGTCACTTATTCTCTCAATGTCAGAACTTAAAAGTGAAAGAGATAAAAATGTTTCGCGGACTTGCTGAAAAATGGAATTCTTTTGCAGAAAAACACGTGACAAGTTCTCAATTTATCGTGTTTTTTATCCTTTCAAATGGGGTAACGCTTCTTCAGCTTATACTTATGCCCGTTTTTAAGTGGGCTTTCGGTAAAACGGCACTTGTAGATACAGCTTTCCAATTTTTACCTATCGGTATGAGTAATGGGGCTGTCGTTTACATGTTTGATTATGCGGCAGGTCCGGTAACTCCAGAAGGATTTGGCGGTGGCTTAGCCTATTTTCTTGCCGTGCAGATTACTTTACTTATTGCACAGGTCATTAACTTCTTTGCTCAACGAAATATTACTTTTAAGTCAAATTCATCCGTGTGGAAAGCAGCCATGTGGTACGCGATTGCATATGTGGCGATCACAATTTTAGCTGCAGCTTTACAAGTGGTGTATAAAGCCCCTATTTATTCTTTCTTCCAAAGTTCTTTCGGGATGGGAATGGGGCAGGTTATTGCTGACGTTCTCACGATGATTATTAACTCGGCGATTTCTTTCTGGGTATTCTTCCCGATTTTTAAGGTGATTTTTCGTCAGGTGCCAGAAGAATCTGCTGAAAAAATCAAAACACCTGTTGTGACAGCAGATTCTATGAGCTCCTGAATAAATCCTCTAACCTGCCCTCCTTCATATCATTAAATTTTAATGGTAGGGGAGGGCGCGCATATTTTTTGAGGCCGTATCCTGTGTTTCTTATGAAAAAGAACGAATATAGGTAAAGATATGCTGCAGAATAATGGAAAAATCCTGTATTTTAATACTTTCATCAGAAAAGTATCAGATGCTTGTGAGATCTTTTGATCGGCTCAATTCATATGAGGGTTATACGTAAACGAATGTTTCTATTGTCATTGTTGTCTAAGTCAGGCAGTATAAAGAGGTGACTATGCAAAAGAACGCTCAAATATCCGAGCACGATGATCGTCCTCTTTTAAGTGTGATTGTTCCTTCTTACAATTCTCAGGACTACTTAGGTCGTGCCATGCAGTCCTTAGTGGGGTATGGGGATGAAGTAGAGGTACTGATAGTCAATGACGGTTCAACTGATGAAACAGCACGTATCGCGGACCAATGGGCAGCGCAACACCCTGGCCGTGTTCGAGCAATTCATCAGAAAAATGCTGGACACGGTGGCGCCTTAAATGCTGGTATCGCTCATGCCCGTGGAACACATCTGAAAGTGGTTGATTCAGATGACTGGGTGGATCGTGCCGCTATGCAGGAAGTTTTACGTACACTTCGTACAGACAGGGAAAATGGTCAAATCCTTGATCTGCTGGTCACCAATTACGTCTATGAGAAGCAAGGACGTGCGCATAAAGCTGTTATTAAATTCCGTAATGTGCTTCCTCAGGGGCGTGTAATTACGTGGGATGATATGCGTCCATGTCGCTATGACCAATATTTGATGATGCATTCGTTGATATTACGAACAGATTTGGTTCGTGAGTCTGGTCTAATTTTGCCAGAACATACTTTCTATGTGGACTACCTGTATAGTCACACTCCTTTACCTCTGGTTCGTACAATTCGATACCTTGATGTGGATTTGTACCGTTATTTCATTGGACGCGATGATCAGTCAGTCAATGAATCTGTCATGATTACACGTATTGACCAGCTACTCCGTGTAAATCTCGCAATGGTTGATGCAATGCCAAATCCTGCGGATGTACCTGCGAATCTCTACCGGTATATGGTGCATTATCTGAGGATTAACTGTGCGGCATGTACTGTGATGTTGCTGCTTTCTGGAACCTCAGAACATCTGGAAACGAAAGAACGTTTGTGGCGTGAATTAGCTGAGCGTAATCCGCAAGCATCCCGTGCCGTGCGGGCTGATTTACTGGGACGTCTTATTACCTTGCCAGGTCGGGCAGGGCAGCGGGTCATTATGGCTGGTTATAAGGTTGCTCGTTCTTTCATTGGTTTTAACTAGATTTTCGTTGGCTATGCGTCTGCCTGCTTTTATGTCCTTATTCTTGAATTGTTGATGGTAAGAGGACTGTCAAGGTAAACCAGTGGTTCTTGATATGAGTGGTGACTTCACCACCGTATTTATGTGCTGTCCATCGGATAGAACGAATACCGTATCCGTGTAGTGAGTTATCGTTTTTGACGGTGCGGAGGTCACCGGCTTCGTCAACTTCCACATGACCGTCGAACCAGTTATCGACTCGTAAAACAACCATCGTTCCCTGGGAATGTAAAGCGACATTAATCAGTCGTTGTTCGGGTGCTTCAACTCGCATTGATGCTTCAATAGCGTTATCCAGGGCATTACCGAAAAGGGTAGCAATATCCATAGCTGTCATATTTGACACTAAAGTGCCGTCAACAACTGCTGTAAAAGTAATATCGGAAGCGGCGCATGAATCTGCTTTCGATGTGAGGATCACATCAAGTACAGGGTTACCGCAATGGTATTGCTGTCGTAAAGCACCGACTGTACGTTCTAATTCACTGAGGTATGCGTGAGTGCGGTCTGAATCTACTTCATCTCGAATTAAAGCAATTTGATGCTTCATATCATGGCGTACACGTGCAGCTGCCTCAATATTTGCTTTTGCCTGTAAGTACTGAGTGTGCTGAGCATGAAGAACGGCATTCATGGTAGCTAATTCGCTGGTAACTGTGATCTGACGTAAGCGTTCTTGTTGTGCGTATAGCAAAATAAAACCACAGAGATCAACAAGGGTGCGAATATAAAAGATTTCACTTCCTGCACGTCCAGAAAAAGGTGTTGTCACAGTTATAAAAGATAGATTTGACATTGCAAATGTTATTGCGGTGATAGCAATTGCTGACCACAGATCGACACCGAGCAATCGAGTGGGTTCTTCGCGGGGGAAATGGCGTTTTTCGCTGAACCATACGATAGTGATAACAACTGCGTGAATGAGAATACTGAGAAAAATAACAGAGGGGTGTGTGGGGGAGTCATCCCTTAGGGACCAGACCACTAGGTGCCAAGAAAAAGAAGCAACAAGTTCTGCGAAAACGAAAGCGCGGGTTGTAAGGTGCCCGATAAAAACCCAGTTTTCTCCAGTAGCCATCCAAATGATACATGCCATTGTGATAATGGCAGCCAACATGCCCGGTATCCATAGTTCAATAGGTGCTTTTCCGGCGATAAATTGTATGAATATTAATAAGGGAAGTCCAAGGAGTAATGCCGTGACAGTGTGGCGCCGAGGAATTCGGGTATCCCAGAAAAGTAATGCATACAGTGCGCAGGCACTCCATTCAGCGCACGCTGTATAGAGACGCGGAATATCAGGCAGTTGTTGAAATATCATCGGATTCCTCCCGCGTACTGTGTAAGGGCTGTGAGGAAAGCTTTTTTCCGTGGACGTGAAATACGTAGTTCAATTCCGCCAGTCATAAAACAACTTTGGTCTTTTACTCCTTGAACGCGAGCCAAATTTACTAAATAGCATGAATTTGAACGGAAAAAATCATGAGGGGTAAGCTGTGTTTCCATATCTTTGAGTGCGCCTACCATTGAAAGTTTTCCGTCAATTGTGTAAATGTCGAGACGATGTTTAATTGATTCAATGTAAATAATGTCTTTAATAGCGATACGTTGAATATTTGTTCCTGATTGGACGAGTAGTGAACTGGAAGCACGTTTACGGACTGTGGCAATACAGCGGGTAAGTTCTTGCTCAAAAGCAAACCAGGGCAGAGGTTTTAATAGGTAGGACAAGGCATTTACTTCATAGCCTCGAATAGCATATTGCGGTGCTGAGGTAATGAATACGAGGACAACTTGTTGATCCAGTGAACGAATGTGACGTGCTGCTGTAAGGCCATCCATATGTTCCATTTGAATGTCAAGGAAAATAATGTCGTATATCGGTTTGTATCCTGCGCTGATAGCGGCACCATCGTGGAAAGTCGAGACTTCACAGGCGATGTCGTACTCTTTTTGATAGCGGGCTACGTAGTCACACAACAGGCGGCGTGATACTGCCTCATCTTCGACGATTCCAATACGAATCACGGAATTGCTGTCCTTTTCTTCTGTTATTCGATATGAGGAATTATCCCGCGAAATATATGCGAATGCCCACTGCTAGATGGGGTGAAGCAGGTCGCAGAAGAAGCATATTTTCCTGTGCTCGTAAGGGGAATAATATTTGAATCTTTTCAAGGACTTTCCAGGTTTATACCTTCATCTGTCATGTACTTGTGAGGCTGTTGCATAGTGCCTGTTGATGAGTGTGTGGGAAAGGGATGTGGTGAGTATGAAATGTTACTGAATAGGGGATGTTGCTGTGGGTGAATAATCCTTATTTCTGCTTGATATTTTGCGGTTTTCCTCAATCTTGTTCATTATATGGTCATTTTTTATTCATAATGTGGTATATGGATACTGTTTTCCTCAGCTTAAAAGGAGGTATCTTCATGACAGATTCGGCTATGCCGGTATCACCAGCGAAAAAACGTGAGACCTGGACAGGACAAACAGGTTTTCTTCTTGCTGCTATTGGTTCCGCAATTGGTCTGGGTAATATTTGGCGATTTCCTGGGGTTGCCTACGAAAACGGTGGTGGCGCTTTCCTTGTGCCCTACCTCGTAGCACTTTTACTGGTCGGTATTCCATTTCTTTGCTTGGACTACGCAATAGGCCATAAATTCCGTGGAACACCACCGTGGGCACTGCGCCGCATTGGAGCAGCCGGAGAATTTATCGGTTGGTTCCAAGTAATGATTTGTTTTGTCATTTTCACCTACTATGCTGCCGTTATCGCTTGGGCAGCTCAGTACGCTATTTACTCAGTGAATGAAGCGTGGGGAGATGACGCCAAATCTTTCTTTGTCAGTGATTACCTACAGGTTTCTTCCGCAGATAGCCTTTCTTTTTCTCCTGTGGCAGCGGTTGCTATCCCTCTTGCCCTCGTATGGATACTCGTATTGCTGATTGTGGGAATGGGTATCTCACGAGGTGTTGAGATGGCGAACCGCATTTTCTTGCCTTTGTTGGTCATCCTTTTCCTTGTTTTAGTGATACGCGCATTATTCCTGCCGGGAGCGTTAGAAGGACTCAACGCTTTCTTCACACCAAAATGGAGCGCATTATCTGACCCGCACGTGTGGCTAGCAGCATTCGCTCAGATTTTCTATTCACTGTCGATTGCTTTCGGCATCATGCTTACTTACGCCTCCTACCTGAAGCCGCGTTCTAACCTGACAGGTACGGGTTTGGTTGCAGGTTTCGCTAACTCCTCATTTGAAATCTTGGCAGGTATCGGCGTATTCAGTGCACTGGGTTTCATGGCCTACAAACAAGGTGTTGGAGTTTCTGAACTACAAGGTTTAAGTGGTCCTATTTTGTCTTTCGTGACATTCCCACAAATCATCTCCATGATGCCGGGCGGCCCATTATTTGGTGTTCTTTTCTTCACTTCCTTAGTTTTGGCGGGAGTCACATCTTTACTATCCTTACTGCAAGTAGTCAGTGGTGCTTTACAAGACAAATTTGGTTTTGCACCAAAGACGGCCGCAATGATTATGGGTATTCCCGCAATGGTTGTTTCACTGGTCCTCTTTGGTACAACATCAGGTCTGAATACCTTGGATGTTGTTGATGCTTTTATTAACAATATCGGTGTAGTAGGTTCAGCAATTGTCATGACTCTTTTTGCAGCGCTCCTTGGAGGCCGTATGCGCGCACTACGCGAGCATTTGAATAAGGTTTCCTCTGTGAAAGTGCCAGCGATCTGGGATTTCCTCGTAGGCGTTCTTTGTCCCGTTGTTTTAGCTGTCATGATGTTTATGGCAATCGTGGATTACATTAGTCGTGGTTACGGTGAATACCCATCGTGGTATGTTCTCACATTTGGTTGGGGATGCGTGGCGCTCTGCGTTATTGCCTCAATCCTTTTCACTTTGGCACCGTGGAAACATCAGAAGCCAAAACATGCAGTAAATGACGGAGAAATGATGACTGAGGGGGTTTCACAATGACTGCTCCTGCTATTGTAATGATGGTAGTGACAATGCTTTTAGTATGGGGAGGTCTTGTTGCTTCTATCGTACTTTTGCGCGTCATTCCTTTACCTGAAGAAGATCATGATCTTTCTTGGGACTTCGAAGAATCTGAGGTTCCACGTGAGGTTACATGCTAGGTTCTTGCCGCAAGACACCTTCTGCTCACTGATGGTGAAACTGCTGTGATTAACACTGTGCCTGCATCAGAATGACATGTAAATTCTGGTGCAGGCACAGGTCTATATTTATTCCTTATTTTTAGTACGAAAGGGGCTGCGGACGTTTTTTTAGAGGGTTTTTGTGGTTAACGTTTTTGCGCGGTAGGCCCGGATTGTTAGCCCGCCGAGTTCGGTTTTGATTCTCGTGTTGTTGTACCAATCGACGTA
>NZ_JAJNRP010000011.1:0-25289 GCF_021083625.1 Schaalia sp. lx-100
CCCCCCCCTTTTTTTTATGTCCTACGTGGGTAGGTGTGGATGCTCGGTGCTGAGTGAGTATAGGACATAACCTATTATGTGTCACACATCACTAAATATTAGTGTTTTTCAGCTTGACATGTCCTACTGACTGACATAGTATATACGTGTAGTCGAAAACGACGACACAACCTCAGGAAAGAAAGATTAAAAAATGAACAACATCACTTTAGAGCCTTACGAGTACGGCACCTTCCACGAAGCTGTTCATTGGCTCATCATTACCTCATTAGAGGCAGGCGAAATTTTCGTCTCAGTCGAGGAAGATTTTGATATCGACGCTATCGCTGACGAGGTAATCGACAGTCGTGAGATCATCGACGAAAACGGCTACTCGCGCGGAGTAGTGTTCTATCAGTGCGTGGATACTGACGAGTTCTGGGAGATTGTCAGAAAACACGCGCGTCCCATGCCCCTAGACTGACACTCAGATGAGTCATGGCCCCTGCAAAACGCGGGGGCCATCATCATATCTGTGAGGGAGGGGCAGACCATATCAGGCGTGTCTGCTCTAGAAAGGCGGCGTGCCGGGCGAGTCTCGGACCAGAAAGAAAGGTCCTACAGGTGTTCCCCGTGAGCGGGTCTTGTATTCCCTGATACCCCCAGCACGCGCACAGGGAATCATCCCACCACCCGCCCGCTCCTGTCAAGACCATTCCATCAGCCGACCAAAAAACCACACGCACGCACACGATGGCGGGCGCGGGTGTAGTCTTACAACATGTTCCCCACGACAGTGGGGATGAGCCAGCGTTGTTATTATTTAGCGACATGAGGCTAAACATTGATCCCTGCGTCAGCGGGGTTGAGCCGATAGGCTACTTGTGTTCCCTGCACTGACGGGGTGTCAAAACACAAAAATCACCCTCCCTCGTGAAGTATTCACGAGGGAGGGTGATTCTTATATGCGACTGTCGTTTAGGTTTGGTCGTGTTCTATATGCTCTATCCGGCACTCTAGATGATGATGGGTGCGCTCCGCCCGCTCATCCAGTAGCGTGATACGCTCATCCATACTGTTCAGACGATGGTCCAGCGCTTCCAACGCGCGCTCCACCCGCGTGAGCGAGTCCTTCATACTAGACCCGTGGTTAGGCTGGGTTTGTCGCCACGTGGCCGTAGCCGCGACCAGCGCGCCAAGGCCCGTAAAGCCGCCGAGGGCTTGCAGGATTTCTGGGAGTAGCATCAATCACCCTCACGAGAGAACGTGACCTCGTGCACGTCGGCCGCGCGCGGGTCCGCGATTGAGGTCAGCACACTGATAAGCGCCGCAGTGAGTGCCAGACCCACCGCTTGACCCCAATCCAGCCCCCACAACACGGTTCCCGTAGTCAAAACGGCAAGGAGAGCTTGTGCGGCTGTTTTCACGGCGCGCTCAAAAACCCCCAGCCAAAACGTTTTCTTCATATAAGCATCCATGTTTTTTCTCTTTCTTTCAGCTTAAAATCTCGTTCACGCGCGCCTGCACAGCGTCGTATGCGCCACCAAGCGCGGCCTTTCGATCCTCGCCGTTACCGTATTCGCCGCGTATCACGGCCTGAGCGAGCGCTTCAACATCAGGCCCACCACTGGCAGGCGCAGGGGATGCTCCCAGTAGTTCGTTCACACGCGCCTGCACAGCGTCAGGATCATAACCAGCGGCCCGTAAAGCCGCGTAGCGCGCTTCCCCGTTGCCGTAAGCGCCCGCTATCACATCCCGTGCCACAGCGTCCACACCAGCAGGCTGGGAGGGCCCACCCATCCCACACAGTTCGTTCACGCGCGCCTGCACAGCGTCATACATGCCACCAAGCGCGGCCTTTCGATCCTCGCCGTTACCGTATTCGCCAGCCAACACGCGCCGAGCTAGACCATCGATACTGTCAGCGCTAAACGCGGGCGCAGCAGGCGCAGGACGCGCCACGCTTGCCTGCGGTAGGGTGATCTCCCTAGCGTGAGCATCAATGCGGCCTACGAGGTCACGGTATGCGCCGGGGCACTGCGTCGCCACAAAATCCGAATGCACAGCAAGCGGCAAATCGCCGTACACGCTCCGCAGGTCAGCGACAAGCTCCGCAACCGTTGCTACGTCACCCTCACTTGCGCGCGGATTACACTCAATCGCAATCCCCATATCGTTGCCAGCTGAGCCGACCCCGATACCGTCGCCCGCGTGCCACGCCCGATCATCCGGGTCCACAATGCACGCCACACGGCCAGCTTCAGCCACATAATGCGCACTCGTCGTAGCGTTCGCGCGGGTCAGGTAGGCGACAACCCCCTCAAACGTCGGCCCACTAGCCGGGTCCCCCCAATGGTGCAACACAATCCGCGCAACACCATACGGCCGCCCCCCAGTGTACGCAGGGCTAGTGTGCGAGGTGATCTCCTCATACGATGACATAAAATTTCTCCTTATTAAAAATTTTTTCAGATACAGTGAAACCCCCAGCCCACAGGCGGGGGTATGAAACGTTTAGTGCATCTGGCTAATCTTCTGGCGCGAAAACGCACGAAATACACGCTTGGTATTGTGCTTTAGTCGACTGCTGGTGCACGTATTCGATGCTTAGTGTGCCGTCAGGAGTGAGAATAAGCGTTCCGGCAGTGTTGTTGTAACTCGGCCTTTGACCTATCATCGTAACTTCCGAGACGCTTACCGAGGCTACGTATCTTACTTGGCTTGGCCTGTGGTGTTCAGGGACTTTACCCAGTTCTGGGAGCGTGAAGCCGCCTTTTGATCCATGCGCGTTGATGATGGAGCCTTCAATGACGGTTAGGCCATTATAGTAGCGGATACGTGGGTTGTGAGTGCCGTCTGCGGGTACCCACTCATCGTTTAGTAGTAGGGGTTCCCACTCAGTCGTGACACCCCCGCCCCCCAATCCGGCGGGTCCTCGCTCGCCAGCGGGTCCTCGCTCACCGGCGGGTCCTCGCTCACCGGCGGGTCCTCGCTCACCGGCGGGTCCTCGCTCACCGGCGGGTCCTCGCTCACCGGCGGGTCCTCGCTCACCGGCGGGTCCTCGCTCACCGGCAGGACCTCGCTCACCAGCAGGACCAGCGGGGCCCGGTATCCCCCCGTGCTCTGCAATCGCGTTACTTACCCAGTTCCGGTCGTCATGGACCGCTTGCGCTAAGGCTTGGGTTTCACTCGCTTTACCTGTTGCTACCGAAGCGGCGTTTCTTGCTTCGCTTGCTTTCTCCCCAGCTACCGTAGAAGCGGCTTCAGCTTCCCCGACTTTAGCTGACAGGCTGAAAGCCGCTTTCATGATGTCGGCAGCATTTTTTTCAGTTTCATCAGCTGAACGTTTGGCACGTGAAGCAGCCTCCTCGGACGCGGAGACGGCTTCAGATGCGCGAGACAGGTTTTCTGACGCGCTTTGGGCGACCACTTCCACGCGGGCCGCTAGTGGCGCGTCTGCAACAAACACCGTCCCCATCTGATCGTCCACTGGCACGAGAGTGGCAAGGTCCACCGTTTGCCCGCGCGGAGCTGGAACGTAGAACGCGGGTATTTTCAGCTTCCGATTAGAAAAACGCACCTCATACAGCCAGCCTGTCGGGTTAGTGTTGGGATCATCGGTTGCGATCACCACGACACCCGCGCTACCGTCAGGCCCTCGCAGTACGCCGTTCTCGTCGATTAAAGCCTCAAAAGACGGCAGAGTGATGAGCATAGGGCGCGAACCGCGAAACTGGATGCGTTGAGCCGTGGGGGTAAAAGTGAGCTTTTCACCTGCGAGCGCTTCCAGGTCGGGGAGTTTATCAGAGTCGGAGCCGTCGATGAGTCCTTGGGCAAGAGTTGCTGTGATGCGACACCATCCGAGGTCGTGTGGGTAGGGGATGAGGGTCATGGGGTTATTCCTTTTCTGTGGTGTTGAGGTGTTGGCTGAGTTGGTGTTGTGTGGCTTCGAGTTGGGCGCGAGTAAGAGCCAGTTCGCGGATGAGTCGTGCGACCTCGCGGTCGTATTGGGCGAAAACGTCTGTGGCTGACAGGTCCACGGCGTACTCCTTTCGGGAGGGTTATACGTTGTATCCGTTGTCGCGGAGTAGTTTGCGTAGTGAGAAGCAGGTGCCGTTAAATCTGACGTACACGTCATCTTGGGTGATGTCGATGCCGTTGTTGTTGGAGCTGATGCCTGTGCAAGGAGCGCCATCAAGTGTGCCGTAGCGTATGGCGAAATTTGATCCGTCTGGGAATTTGAAATCGTTGCCGTTAAGCCAGATGTCGTTTCCGAAGTGGATGCCGGGTTTGTTTTTGTAGAATCGGCCTTTGGGGTCGAGGGTGAGCATTGTTGTGGAGTACTGGTCTGATGGGTGTATTTTGTAGCTCCATGTGACGTAGTCGCCTTCAGTGTGGAGGTTCATGGATAGGCCGCGCACGGTCGGGTCGTCGTGTTTGTTGTTTGCGCTGATGTAGCCTATTTTTCGGTCCCCTTCCCAGATTGCCATGCCGTCATCGTCGATTGTCATTTGTGTTTGGTTGTTCTCGCTGAATGTGATGCGGCCGTTGGAGATGCGTATTTTACTGGAGTAGGAGGATTGTTCTATGACTCCGCCGCTGATCGTGTATCCCGATATGGTGCCGCTACTGCCTGTGATTTTCACGGTTTCGTTGCCGGCGTAGTCGTATGCGTACAGGCCGGTGCTCGTGATTTTCACGCCCCTGCGAGCGGTGGGGGATGTTTGGAGGACGGACCCGTTGACAATGTAGGCATCGAGTGCGCCGGCCGTGATGTGTGAGGCTGTGATGGCGTTTGCGGCTATTTTGTCAGCCGACACGGAAAGCGCGGCGAGGTGAGAGGTTTTTATCGCTCCGGGAGCGATGATAGATGCGTCCCGGATTTGCACGATCAGATTACCTAGAGCATCGGTAGATGATGCGAGTTGCGCGCCGAGTTTACTCGCGTCAAACAGGGGCTTGATTTGAGTGAGCACATACTCTGACCACGGTCCTATGTTTGCGCTCGTATCGACGGCCCGCACTCGCACATAGTAGTTTTTGTTCACGTCAAGACCTGAGCGGTACCAGGTCAGACCATGAGCGTAGGCTACTTTCGCGTCCACCGCAGGTTGCGGCGTGGAGCTGCTGGAAACCGCGACCTCCCAGTAGTCTGTGTCGTTTGGCATGGGCGCGCCAGTGGAGGATTGGCCGCTGTGTGTGACGATGAGAATACCGAGTTTCGCTTCCACTTGAGGGCGCGCAGGTTGAGGCGGTGGCTCTTTGTCGATAGCGAGCACATGCTCAAGCGCACTTGACCATAGTCCCCACACGTTTTGAGCGCTACGCGCCCGGACTCGTATTCTCCACCGTTCACCGGGGTAGCCTTGGATGGTGATTTTAGGTTCGTGGCAGGTGTAGTAGCGGGTTTTGTCACCGTTTTTGGTGACCTCCACCAGATACTCTTCTACCGTCACTTCGCGGTTTTCGGTTGTGAGGCTCACGGGTGCCCATGAGAGCGTGAGGACGGAGTGGAACGCGCCAGAAGCGTCACTGACAGGATCAGATGAGGCTAAAAGATCTACAGGCGCTTGTGGGGTACCTTTTTCCGCGCGCGGGCCCCCCACCCCAACGACAGGGGAGTTTTCGCCGCCCACCATCCCGTCGGATAGGTCAGTGGTTTTTCTTGCGAGACGTTCTAAAAGCGCTTCAATACGATCACCCAAGGTAACCCACGCGCTCCATGTCCCATCTTCAGCGAGTTTGACACCTGTTTCACGCACGCGCAGTTCTGATCCGCTGGCGTTGACCCAATCCCCCAGATTGTAGTCCACCCACGGTAGCGGGGATTCTGGGTCACCGGTGAGGGTCCACTCGCGCCGATACTGCCTGCGGGGGTCTTGCCCGCGTTTGGATACTTCTTCTAGATACAGGGATGCTGTTTCGTCTCGCTCGACTTGGCCTTGCTCGTTCCATTTGACGATACGACCAAAAGCGCGGGCCGCATTCGGGTTGTTTTTCTCCCACTGTTTACCATCTTTACCACGAAAACGCGCAAGGGTTGACACGTACTCAAAACTCGTGGTCACAGGGGCCGCTTCAGCGTAAGCGTCGATGAACGCCACGCTCTCATTTCGGCGCGATAAAAACCCTCCCGACCGGTACACTTCCAACGCGCGAGCGTTCATACGCCACTCAACCGCGCCTTTAGAAGACAGCCATTCTAAAACTTTTTCAAAAGACGCTGACGGGGCGAAAGTGCAGCGCGCGTTTTTACCCCACGGCTGATTGTGCGAGTCCCGTTGAGCACTAAAAGACCATTCTAAAGCCTTGGCCCACTCTAACCCGTACTTCGTATCACGAGAACGCGCCTCGTTAAACAGAGTACACAGGATAGAACCCGGCGATTGCGCGGGAAAAACCCGTTTCCCTTCCTCATCATCAGGTGTTGGTATAGTAACGGACTCGAAACGTAGGGCGGTAGAAATACCAATCATGCTGATAGTGGTCGCCCCAAAATCTTTCACGGGGTCTTGCACATACCCGGTGGTGAAAAAACGCGCGCCCGCAGGCTCAATCCACTCGTCTTTGATTTTCACCAGCAAGGCAACCTCAACCATATCGCGCAAACACGCGGCTTGAGGCGAGCCCGCAGGCAGCGTCACTGACAGCGTCGAATGGTCACACAATTTGCCAGCCCATTCCAGCGAGGATATGTCGGTGACAGTGTGCAGGGCTTGACCCCACGGCTCATACACCACGAGTTTGACAGCGCTAATACTCGTCAAGGCTCAACCCTCCTTTTTCCAAAATTTTTCACGCGTTTAGATGAATGTCTGCCCGCAATATGCCGACACTTTCGTTGTGGCAAGCGTTTGCTTAACGCCATCAACAAACACGTCTACGGCATAAGAGCCCGAAAAGTCAGGCAACACGGGACTAGAATCGCTCACGTTCACAGTAGACACAGCCGATGGGTGAACCCACCACTCATCAAGACTCGCTGGGACCGTCCATGATTGCCACCCGCTTACAATGGCGGCCTGCCCAACATCGACTCGTCCAGCCCACTCGCAAACCACGCCATCGACCGTGACAGCACGAAACCCTTGACACGGACCTTCAATGCGCCACACGGGAGACACTGGCCCTGAACCGCCTTCGGCAGCCCTTAAAAAACCCGCCACACGATCCTCACCTAAAGGGGCAGACCAAAAACCGTCTAAAAGCTTGACGAGAAACGCTGCTGGAACAATATTTTCAGACAATTCCTCACCGCTACTTGACGTGCTCACCACACACCGTTGCACACACGGCACGCCACCTATCACAAGACCCATCGTAGAAATGCGCCCAAGCCTCATAACCCTCGTAAGCTCCGCCAGGTTCACATCTCTCACATAACGCGGATCATCACTCGCCGCACCGCCACGCGCGCTCACATGAAAACGCAACACCATATCCACAGCCCCTAAAGGCTGACGCACCTCAGGCACGAAAGCCCCGTCCCGACTGGGAGAATTCGATGCCACGATCTGCGGTGATGCTTGCGGGCGCTCACCCGTAGTGTGAAGGAGCGTCCAACGCCCCTCGTCGTCTATGAGTGCGACACCGTTCATGGATGCCTCACGCGATTCGAGTTTGAATCCCATTTACAGCACTCCTACAAGACGTGCGATTGCCGCGCCTTCTGACGCGGTATCTGAATCGGGCTTGGTGAAAGCCTGTTGAATGTTTTGAGTAAAATTCACAATCGTCCCCGCCGCGCGCTCAGCTCCACGAGAAGTCGTATCCGTCAGGCCGCCAGCCGCATAGCGGTTCGCGCCTGCTGGGATGTACACGTCTCCGAATCTGCGCGCAATCTCGGCCATGATTTTTTTGCTCCGGTCACGTTTACTCAGGGCCAGTGGGATGTATCCTTCGCCACCGGTTTCAGGCTCAGCCCAGATTCGCCACGCCCCAGCGGGCGCGATCTGAGCAACATGTTTTTCAACGCCGCCACCCGCGTATTTACGTATGCCGCCGTTCTTGTAGTACTCGACGATGCCGCCTTGAGCAAACGTGATCCCGCCTTGACCGCCGCCCAAGCCTGTTGATACGCGTTGCCCAAAAATTTTGATATACGCGCTGCGCCCGTTAATGTTTCGCACAATCGTATCTGCCACTGCTGTCGCATTGTCACGTCCTTCAATGGCGATGCCGGCCTTTGTTCTTTCGACAACCGTTTTCGTCCAGTCCAGCGCGGTGAGCGCTTTAGTGTTATCAGCCAAAACCTTCATCACACCTTCAGAGGCATTCATGTCTTTCAAGGTTTCTTTGAGAGTTTCCATTGCGGGCAATTGATCGGCTCGAAGCGTTACCGTCCCTTCGGATTCGTTAACATCCCCGATCATGGTGAACAGCATGGCTAGAGCCGGATCAGTGTCAGCGTCTATCGAGAATGTTCCTTCAGATGTTTCAACCAGCTTCAAATACCTTGCCAGACTTTTTACAGCTTGAGAATCGTCGGTGAGCAGGGTGATGGTCCCGTTTTTGCTTTGGATATGGTCTAAAAGCCGTCCTGTTTTAAGGAGAGCTTCCTTCTCATTCACGTCAAGAATAAGGGTCTTGTATTCGGGGATGAAACCGATTTTTTTGATATATTCGTCAACTTCTTTTCCGACAAGGCCGAAACTTTCAGCCTGAGCGCGAAGGGTAGCTTTGTTTTCTTCAACTTTCGCGTTCAGCTCGTCTTGGCCTTTACCGGCTTTCACCATGTTTTGCAGCTGAGTGTCCATTGCCTGCGCAGCCCCGACTCCGGCTTCAACGAATTTCCGCGTGCTTTCCGCAAACCAGTCAACGCCGCCAGAATATGCTTTCGCGGCCCGCTCTCCGCGTTCTAGCTGCTCGTTGAGCGCTTGAATAGCGTCGGAAACACGGTAGTTTGCCATCGTGAGATCACCTTGAGCGGCCGCACGATCACGTTGAATGGCGTAGAGTTTCTTTTCAGCCTGTTCTAAGGCTTCTTTCGCTGAGGCCTCGTCACGTGTGAGGTTAACCGATTTTTGGGTAGTGTCGTTAGATTCCCTTTTCGCCTCTTGCTCTTTTTTGACAGCCTCGGTTTCACTGGATACCGCTTCTTCTAAGGCTTTGAGAGCGTCCCTCTTAGCGTTGTTTGTCGCCAATTCGACATTGAGCGTCTTAGTGTAAAGCTCGCCAGAATTACGTCTTTTGACTAGCGCTTCATGTTCTTGCTCAAGCTCCTCACGTACAGCCTTTACGCGCCCTTGAAACATTTCCTGCGCGCGGGCATTACCCGTAGCAGCAGCTGTCACAAGATCAGTTGCGATAGCGAGCTTTTTCGCGTTTTCTATAACACCATCTTCAGTGAGTTTTTTCAGCACAATCGCGTGAGTCTGCTTAGTGATAGCCCCCGTCTCACTATCGAGAGAATTGGCGAGTTCGTCAGTGTGCGCTTTAGCTTCAGCCTGCTTGGAAGCGAAAACCGCGATCACCGCCGTTACAGCCGTGATAGCAAGACCCACAAGATTCGTCGGGGACAGTAAAGCCGTTAGCGCCCCTTTTAACCCCATCACAGCGGCCCGCACACCGATAATAGGCGCGGCCACGTTTTGCTCTAACGCCATTTTCCGCGTAGTACTCACAAAAGACGCGACCGCTTGACCAGAGTGCATCAGCCCGTCCCTGACAGCCCCCAAAGGCTTGTGGAACGCGACAAGAGCCGCAGCTACCGTCAACAGGGGCGTGGGTAGACCGCTGATCCACGCGGCAAAACGCCCGCCCAATTCAACGAGGGGCACAAGAGAGGTTGCCGCCTGCACGCACAGTGACGCCACAGCACCCATGTGTGAAATAAAACCAGCCGCCCCTGCCGCTACCACTTTCAGATGCGGAGCGAGCGCGTTAATCAGCTGCAAACCCAAATTTGCGGCTGCTTTGGCCAGTGACTCCAGCTGCACGTAGGCAGGATGGAGCGCGCCTGTGAAAGCTTCCGCAGCTTCTCGTAGCTTCGGCGAGGTAGCAACCAAAGCGCCGATGCCCGCGATCACGGGGCCTAAACCCGCTCCGAGCCGACCTAGAATCGGCAGGGGACGCAACCCGAGTGTCACGAGAGATGCTGCAAGACCGCTCACTAGCGGCGTATAAGCCCCTAGGTCTTTAACTTGCCGTATGAAACGTTGCAGGTTAAAAGATTGGACTTTTGACGATACGGTTTCCAAGCTTTTTGTGATAGCGTCGAAAACGGGTACGCCTTTAATTTTAATCTCATCCATCACGGTCGTCACGTGTTTTTGTAGACCGCGCATGATATCAGCGACAAGGTTCGCCCATTTCACGGCCATCCCACCGCCGTTAGGGTCAATGAAAGGCTGGGAGATAACAGCCCCAGTATCGCGCCAAGCCGCCTTAATGCGGTCTGTCGCGCCCACCCATTGCTGTTTGATGAGGTCTGTTGCCCCGCCAAATTTTCGGGCCATCCCGCTAATCATTGCGTCTAAGGCGTCTTCAGCGTTGATTTTGTTTTTTGAGATTGCCGCTTTCACCTCAGCAGTACTCATTCCCATAGCCTCACCGATCAGCTGGGCCGCGTTAATACCACGTTGCCCCATTTGGATGAGGTCTTGCCCTGTGATTTTCCCAGCCGCTTGAATCTGGGCCATCACGAACACCAGGTCTGAGAGCTGTTGTGCGGACCCGCCAGCAGCAGCAACCGCGTTTTGCACAGCATCCAGCGTGGGGATAACTTTTTCCGCGCTCATACCGAAAGCTAAAAGCTGCTGTTGCCCTTGGATGAACAGGGCTTTAGAAAAAGGCGATTTTCGGGCCAGGGCGTTCAGTTTTTCCATTTGGGCGTTGACAGCTTCAGTAGAACCGAGAATCGTTTTCAACGCCGCACGGGAGTTTTGCTGCATACTGTTGTAAGCCGCGCCAGTTTTGAACAGTTTCACGCCCAGTGTCGTTGCTGATGCCGCTGCTGCCGTGACAGTGGAAGCTAGAGCCTGTCCTGCGCTTTTAGCTACCTGCGCGGTTTTAGTGACGAGGGTTTGCACGTTACCCATGCCTTGACGGAATTGGGAATCGTCCAAGCTCAGATAAAAAGCGAGGGTGCCAACGTTAAACATGAGGGTAGGCTCTCCAATGTGGTGCTAGTGAGGCTAGTGAGGGTGTGTGAGTGCGTGTAAGCGTGTTCCCGGAAGCGCGGTCGCGTCAAGAACAAGCGTTCTAACATATGGCCATGTCAAACCTGCGCCCGCCCATTCATGCACGTTATAGGTTTGCGCGAGGTCAGCTACCGCCAGATGCCAGTTGGTGATGATGAGCCACCAGTCCACTCCCCTGCGGGGGGTACCAGCGTGTGGGGGCGTTTTGTAAGACGCGTAGATAGGTGTGCCGTCAGGGGCGTAGTCTATGGGGTCGCCTTGCCCGTAGGCCGCCCATTCTTGGAGGGTTTGCGGGTTTTGGCTTTTGGGCGAGCGCTATTTTCGGTTTTTCGTTGCTCACGTAGCGCGTCTTGATAAAAATGTACGGCTTCTTCACTTGCGCCATTGCCCCAGTAGACGATGGCTGATAAAAGAGCGGCTTCAATGAAAGCCGGTGGGCATCCTTCGTTTGTTAGACGTTCATATTCGCCTGCGCCTAGTACGAGGTCGGCTTGTTCTTGTAGTGTGGTCGGCCAGCCGGGGATCGTATCAGTGACAAGTGGTTCCTCGCCTGCCTGAGCGCGTCGGAACTGCTCAGCTTGGAGAGCTTGGAAACCGGTGATGAGCTTACCTGTTTCCACGCTGGGCACAGGAGAGGTGATCTCCCACTTGTCGGCTTTCATATGAAACGGCTGGGGGAGATATGCGGTCAAATCTAGCATGTGGCGTCCTTTAATGTTGAGTGCGGGTGGCACACCGGCGGCGCAGGAGGACCACTGCCGGTGTGCCACGTCTTATAGGGTGGTGGGGTTAGTCGGTGACGAGAGGGTTCTTAATTTTTGTGCGGGGGCCTTGGCCGGTGATAGTGAACTGCCAGCCGCCTTCTTCGTTAACCCCGGTTGCGGATCGAACCATTTTGACGGTCCCAAAGCCTTCGTAAGCGTCGTTCGCGTTGGGTTTACCTGATGAGGGTTTGTCATACCAGCGCACGTGAACGGTCGCGCGGTTGCCGTAAGCGTCCGGCTCAGATGCTGCTTTCAGTTTTTCAACTTCCGGCAGGTAGTTGCCGCTTTCGCTGATTCGATGCTGCTGAATCGTTAGTTCAAGGCCCCAGTTTTCACCGGTTTTAATCGGATGGTCCGCGCCTTTATCGTCATAGGTGGCCCCGTCGACGGTTTTCGGCTCAGCGGTGGGCGCAATAACCTTGCAAAAACGTGTGCTTTGCCAGTTAGGTGAAGCGCCAGCGTCCGCTAAGTTAACGTCCACGCCGTATTCGTAGGAGAAACCGTATTCGGTGTTCACAGTGTTTTCAATCGCCATGAGAAGAATCCTTAAAGGTTGAGAGTGATTTCGTAGTTGTCGCTTCGCTCATCCATCCCTCCGGGGGATAATCCGAGCTGAGCGGTGGAGATGTGGCGGATACGCGCCAGACGTAACGCCCCTTTATGCTGATGGTGCAGTCCGTGTAAAGCGTCAAACACGCGGTCCGCTACAGTGTCCGCCTCGCGCGGGCAGCGGCACAGCACTTGGACGCGTACAGTGGTACTTCCCGTGCTTATGTTGTTTTCACGCGCATACACGTTGATAGCCAGAGCTTTAGCTTCATCCGGTGGCAGGCGTTTAGCGTAGACGAAAGGTAACTGCGTGGAAGCGGGGTACTCGCCGTCAAAGCCCGGCCAGAAAGCTACTCCGGCTTGGGTAAGTATCGTACCGATAGCGTCTATCACGTTTTGCGTCAACCCTTCAAGAGTCATGCTCATTTTCCTCCAGCGCGTTCTAAAGTGGTTATCACTATGCGTTCCATAGTGCTTTTCTCATCGTCGGCCGCAGTTTCAAGGTATTTAGCTTGCCCTCCTTTAGGGTGACGATAGCCAAGCTCCTCATGCTGACGCACAGCGTAAGGAGTGTTGAAAGACACGGCGGCTAGAGCGCGATTCTCATGCAGGCTTACTGCTGCTGAGGCACGTAAAAGACCTTCACGGATAGGCGTGAGCTGCACGGATTGTGTGCGCAGATGCTCCCCAGCAAGACGTAGGGCGTGTCTTTGTGCGCCCCGCAGTTTCGCCTGTATTTTGGGCCCGTTCCACGTGACGTGAACTTGCATTGCACCACGGCCTTTCAGTCAAGATAGAGGACATCGTGTTCTGGCAGGCCGATAGGTGCGCCCTCTGCGCGCGAGATAGAAATGACGCGACCGGTCCGCCCCGAAGGTAAAGTGATACGCGGCTGGTTATCAAGCGTTGTCACAACACCTACTGGCGTGGCAACGTGAGCGCTTGATACGACTTCCTCGCCGTTAGTGTTACGCACAAGAGCGGGTTTTTCTGTAACAAAACAGCCTTGTACGCTTACACCTTCACCTGCTTCATCCCCGTAGGGTGTGCGTTTCATTTGATGCAGCACGATAGTGTGTACGCCGAAAATATCCAGAAGATTCACAGATGCGCACCTACCCGATCACGACAGGCGCACACGGGGTGGCACCCGCAATCTGGAGGATCAGACGCGATTCTAAACACAATGTGCGAGCGGCGGCGGCGCGTTCAGCTATTTTCGTAGGACCATTATCCGCATAAGTGATGGACCCACCGTTGAGAGAAGCGGAAGCAACAAGCCTACCTTTAGCATCCAAACCTTCAGCAAACGGGGTAATACCCAAAGAATGCCAGTACTCTGCTTGAGTACACACCGCGTCGATGATGACCTGACGCTGATCGTTTTCGTTAAGCGGCGTGCTTTTCGCCAAAAAATTAGCGACCAACAGCCCCGCATGACGTAGGAATGATGCCGGCGCGCTTTCAAAATTGCGGCGAGGCTCGTTGCACTCGCGCCAAGCAGCATATTCCTGTGGGGTGATCGTCAGCATAATGAGCCTTACCGTGTATGGGAAAACTAAAAAGGGACCGCGAGAACCGCTTACGTCGGAAGGAGCCACACCGCGCGCAAGCAGTTCTCACGGAGTCTGTTAGGCTTTCGCCTTGCTTGCGCGCTTAGGCGCAGGTTTGGATGCCTCTTGATCTGCGGGTTCCGTTTCCGCTACGACCTGATCGGCCTGCTCATGGTAGCGGCGCAACAGCATTCCCATGTCTTAGCCTGCAAGAGTGATGTCGAGAACGCCCTGATCGGACAGGCGTTTAACCGCATAGTGCATGGTCGTCGTAATGACTGTCGTGCGCTTGAGAATGTCACGATCCATTTCCACAACAGGGCGGCGCTTGTACATAAGACCCAAGCTGTTACGTTTAAGAAGCACAGCGTGGTTTGCCGTCAAGCGGTTCGTCACAAACACAGGAACGCCCGCAATATCACCAATGCGGCCGCGCTGGACCACTGACCCCATTCCTCCAGCAGAGGTTTCGGTGGCCCGAATAAACTGCTCGTCTTTCATGATTTGGGCGCGCTGCTCAGAGCGGATGTAAAGGCCTGCGAATTCTTCCGGCTCCCATTCGTCGCCGAAAACACCGATGGCGTCAACGAGGCCGTTCCATGTCAGCCCGCCTGTTGCATTGGCTTGATACGGCTTAGAATCGGTCTTGGTGCCGTCTCGTTTTTCAATTCCTTGGCTGATGACCTCAGTTGCGACCTTGATGAGATCAGCGTCTACCTTTCGGGCTGCGAGAATACCAAACTGGCGCAGGGCCTCATCTTGAGCGTTGCCGATGCCGACAAGCTGCGCTGTGTCAGTGATTTCAACAGCCTTGCCAGCTTCTTTAATTGTCGCTTTCGAGGATGTTTGAGTTAAGGTTTCGGTTTCCATCGAAACGTTTTCGCTCAGGTCAGCCATTTCAGACAGTACCCCCCACTTGGGGAATACGATGCTCTGACCGGGCTTACCAGCGAGGGTATCTTGCGTCAGGACAGCAGGGGAAGCGCCGACGATGGCCTGACCTTTGAAACTTTCGCGGGCGATGTCAGCCCACACGTCGGGGCTGTAAAGATTTTCTGAGAGTATGGTTGCCATAGTGAGTGTGTTCCTTTCATACGCAAACTTTCGACCTTAAGATCGCCTGTGTTTGCTAGGTGGCTGTGATACGTAGTCTTTTAGAGCTGAGCGGACAAGCTTGTGTACAGCTCCCGGTTGGAGGTGTACAGCTCTTGTCGTTCCTGCCCTGTCATTGACTTGAAACGGTCGAGAGTGACGTTTCCTTCGCCGCTCCCGGCGGCATGGTCAATGCTGGATTGTCCCGTCGCCTGGACGGGTTTGAACTTAGGGTGGTCGGTCACGAATCGGATGATTGCGTCAGTGAGGGCTTGAGAGTCGGCGGTGTCGATGCCAGAGAGGGTGCCTTGGAAACTGGCTGAGTCGATGAGCATGTCCGCGTCAGCGATACCTTGGGCCGCCTTGTACACGGCGAGAAGTGTTTCAGCCTGTGTTCTGGCGGCTTCGGACTGGGCGACCCTTGCGGTGAGGTCTTCCACGCTGGGCTGCTTCTCGTCGGTTTTAGTCAAGCCCAGCGCTTCACCGATCTTGCGGACGAGGTTTTGCTCAGCTTGCTCAGCGGCCTTTTGCTTAGCGTTAACCCTGTTGGAAGCGGCCTCAGAGCGTAGCTGGTGGATCATGTTGTGCAAGGTTGCCACATCAGTGGGCAGCCCTTCACCTTGAGCGGGCGTTGTATCTGCACTGGTGATATCGGGTTTTCCCGATATTTCTGCCCCGTCTTGCTGAGGGGTGGCCTCAAGCTCAGCAGCATCGGCGGCGTTGGCGTTGGTGTTTGACATAATGGTTCCTCACTCACTCCTGGTGACGATCAAAGACCCGGTCGGTCCTGTTTTGGATAAAACAAAACCCGCAACCAAAACAGGTGCGGGTGGTCAATATTGTTGCTTGAAAGGGGTTAGGTGAGGGCCCCTTGCCTGCCCCAGGATTTCTCCCTCAGGTGGGCTGGCTGGCTTTCCTCGCCTATGAAGATAGAGGGCCCCTTGCCTGCCCCAGGATTTCTCCCTCAGGTGGGCTGGCTGGTACCCTCTAACTTCGCTTCAGTATATCACTGATCGCTGAAAAAGTGAAGTCTTCGATCTTTGTCGATGACGACAACCTTTTTCACGCGCTCGTGTAATCTAAGTCGCTTTTCTACCTCACCTACAGCGAACGAGTCTTCAAGCCCGCAACGGAACAAGTCGATCACCAAATGCTCACTTTGCTTCTTTCCGCGCTTGAATTGACTGTCGATCGTGCTTTTCTCGGACGAGCCTTTTGGTGCCTTAAACTCCCAAATCTCATCGAAAAGGAGTACGTCGGGATTCTTTTCGCCTTCTCTGTGTAAGGTTTCTCGCCAGTCCACGTCTACGCTGTAGCGGTTGAGAGTTTCGGCTGTGTGCAGCTCATGGGCTTTCGGTGGGTCCGGCATGTTTGGAGGGACGTAAGTTCGTCCTCGAGGAAGCGTGTCGATTCTCGTTTCGGCTAAGGCTTCGAGCGTTGTTACTTTGCCCGTCTTCGGCAGCACCCCGACCTTTCCTGCGGGTTTTGTGCGTTTGACCCGTGGTGCGGCTTTCAGGTTAGCCTCGCGGTATCGCAAACGTTGTAAAGTGGGGTGCTCTACTAACAGGTCGCGGACTTTGGTTTGCAGCGCGCGGATTTCAGATCGTTTCGCTGTCATGGTTTCAGGGGTGAGAGCAGCCGTGAGTTCGCGTTTCTTTTTCCTGATCTCCCGTTCCAATGCCCTCTGTTTTTGGGATGCGTCGTAAGTGGTCTGATCCCAACTAGCACCGTCAGAATAGGGTTTGGTCGCGCCGGGCAGGTAGAGGCTGTAGGAGTGCTCACAGTTAGGATGAAACAGCCCCTCGGCTTTAGCTTGGTCCATCGTCCCATCCACCTTCACAGCTACCCATTGGTTGGGATCAACAGCAGAAGGCAGGTAGTTAATACCAACTGGCGTTTGGCCTGTCAGTGACAGTACAGCGCCCTGCCACGGGCCGCATTTAGAGCACGTGTAAGCGTGTCCGGTGACCATCACGAGGTCAAGACCAGAGCTGATGAGTGTTTGATCGTAGCCGTGCCGCATGGCGCGCATAGCCCCGGTGCGCACAGCCATTTCAGCGTAGGAGTCGATGCGCCACCGTCTGCCTGATTTGTCCATGAATGATTTGATCCCGCGCGAGGCGAACTCTTGAAGCGCGTCCTCGGTAGCTTGCAAGCGGGTCACTGCCCCTAAAGCAGCTTCAGTAACGGCAGTTGCCATTGCGTTTTGGTAAACGTCCAATGCGTCTCGTAGGATGAGTGCGGGTAGGCTGGTGAGATTTTTTAGAGTGTCAGCGGCGATAGCTGATAATCCGAAAATGCTTTGAGATTCCAGCGTTGACGGGATGTTCCCTGCTGCGAGTTGGGCACGCAAGTCCATTTGCGCTTGGCCTTGTCCCGCGTCAGCGGCCACATCAAGAACTTCCTGTGCTTGGTCAAGAACCAGCTCCCAGTCACGGCCTAGCAGTTTTTCAATGCGCGCACGAAACGCTGCAATCTCAGTGAAACGTCGCACCGAGTAGCTTTTCGCGCCGAGATTTTTCGACGCGGTTTTCACGATCTCGAAAATGAGCCGGTCTTCAACGTCTTGGACAAGCTCGGCGATGATTTGCGCGCCTAAACGGGCGTCATTCGGATTGAGGCTCACTGTCGGTTACATCCTCCCCGTCTGGTCTCCACGCGTCTGGGGATGCGAGTGGCTGTGATTTTTTAATCAGCTCAACCTCAGCGTCTACCTGTGTTTGGTCCCAGTCGGGGTGTGCCATGCGCACGCCCGTTTCAATAGACATCAGCTCAGCTGAGCGCAGGGTTGAGATCGTTTGGGTGAGCGCGGAAGCTGATTCTTCAACGAGTCTGGGGAAGGTGACCGCGAGGTCTGTTGGGTCTAGGCTGGGAGTGTTGTAGACGGCTTGATCGGTGGCCAGCATTTTCACGATGAGGGCTTGAAGTGCGGGTTTTTCAAGCCTCGCCTTGCGGTTCCGCGTCGTGTTAGTTTGAGACTGACGCGCGATAACCTCTGTTGCGGTGATGTCCGTGTCGGGAGTGTCCTCAAACGAGGCCGCAGAATAGCGGGCCGCCCGCAAAATGCGTCGCGTGAGTTCGATGGCTGTTTGTTGGTGTTCTTGCCAGCGTATTGTGAACTGCTGGGCGTGGATCGGCACGGTGTCAGCCATAGACCCGGCCAGACCTTCGAGAGGTGTGAACACCTCTTGGTCGAGGTTGAACGCTCCACCGGCGCTACCGAAAGACTGGTCGAGCATGTCCCTGTCAGCGAAAATGCGGGCTTTGCCGAGGCGGACATCTCGCATCCACGCGGAGTACACTTCATCGAGAGCGTCCATAAGGCCCTCAACACCGTCAAGGTCTGAGCGTCCTAGGTTGCGGGCTTGGTGGTGGTCGCGCCACCTGCGCACGGGCGTGAGGTTAGGGACGTATTGGACAGCGAGCCCCGGTGTGATGCCGTCGGTAACGTACCCGTCCATTCCGACCACTTCAGCTAACGGCGCGGTTACAGGGTGCTCAGCGAGGGGGCGGAGCATTCCGAGATTGTCATATGTGCCCTCGTAAAGACCGTGGAACGTGAGCCCCATACCGGCGGGGTTGAGTTCGTGGCGTTCTAAGTGGCGCAACACGCGCGACCCGTCGCTTTCAAGGACCGTCCAGAACGTGACAGCGACAAGATGACCCCAGCGAAATTCTGGCAACGCTGAATCAGCGTCCACTGTGGTGAGAAATGGTCGATCAGCGATTGTCCGGTCCCATGTGACGCGGTGGTATCTGCCCCCAAAGGCCGCGCCGGTTTCAGCTCCTGTGAGAAGCTGCTCGAAAAGACCATCGTCAATGTAGCGTTCAATCCGGGCGGTGGCGGCCTCGGAGGATGCTGTGATTGACGGCGGGTTTGCGTATAGGAGGTCAGCGGATGTTGCGCATAGGTCCGATGCGATAGGCACGTGCAGGTCGTTACGGGACGGGTGGTGTTGGTCGGTGAGGGTGCGCCCCCAAAAGAAGCGCGACAAAAAACCTCGTAAGCCTGTGCGCCGCTGGTAGTTTCGGGCGGAGCCTGTTTGTTGGCCGTGGTAGACCTGCCAGAGCTTGTCTGGCTCTCCCAGCCACCATGCTTCCCATTCGTCCATTTTCGCGGTGATAGGCTGCCAGTTTTTCGGGGGCCACGGAGTGTTGTTTGCGGGGAGAGGCACCTATCATCGTCTCCTTCAGGTGGTGTGGGTGAGTTTAATGGCTGTGTTGTCTACGGTCCTGCGCCACAGGCGTTCAGTGGTCGCTAACGCGTAGCGGGCCGCGTCGAGACTGTGGTCGGCGGTTTTGATGGGCTTATCTGCCCCTGCTGCTTGGGCTTTAGGGTCCCACGAGTAGCCGGGGGCTTCCTTAATGAGACCTTGACAGCGGTCGGCGATTTTGAGCCACCCTGCGCCCAGCCCGTTCGCCATGAGGCGGATCCCGTAGAGGACGTCGTTGTTAGCGTCGGTGAGGCCCCATGCTCCGTCTTGTTTGAGTTGGACCTTGAAGCTCGCGGCGGCTGGGTCAACGATGATTCGGCGGGGTTGAACATCCATGCGTGGCGCGTGTGTTGTGGTGTGGAGCCAGTTGAGCAGTGCTTGGGATTGTTCGGCGTCGGTCCATGTTCCGTGACCTCGGTTGGTTGAGTCGAGACGCCATTCGTCAACAAAATAGAGGATGCCGTCCTCGCCCATAGCGAGGATGAGCGCGGCGGTGGGGTTTTGAGTGCCATAGTCGATGCCCACAGCGTAAGCGTCAACCATACGTGGTAATTCGTCCCATTCCACCACGTGTTTTTTAGGGTCCCACATGTCATAGACCGCGCCTTCGGCGGACACCCATTCGCCTTGAATGAAGCGTCGGTACCACAGGCCGGAAAATTCACGCTTGACGGATTCAACATATTCTGGGGTTAGGCCGGGGTTGTCGTCCATTGTGAAATGATGGACGGCCCAATCGGGGAGTAATCCTTCTTCATGCCTGTCGATGTAGTTGGTTTTCAGGTAGTGCGCTGGACTATCAGGGTTAGTGGTGGCGATCATTTTCGCGCGTGGCACTGAATGGCGTCCGAGTAACTGAACGAACATGGGTTCAGGTAGGAGCGTTGCTTCGTCGACCATTGACCCGGCGAGTGTGAGTCCTCGGATTTTTGATTCGGCCTGAGCATCATTGGCGCTGATGATTTGTACGTCGCGGCCCATGATGGTCACCACGTCGGTTTTTGATGTGTAGTGTCCGATGGCTTGGGGTCGGATTGCTTTGATTACGTCGAGGATGTTTCGGGTGATCGTGGTTTTGGTTTTTCCGATGATGGCGAGGTGGCCTTCTGGCGATTTGGGTAGCCAGTGAAGCCAGATGAGTATTGCGATGACGGTTTTACCTGAGCGGATAGCGCCATCAAGGAGGAGGAATCGTACTTCGGGTGTGAGGAAGTCCTTCCAGGCGGTTTGTTGTTTCAGTGAGATTCCCACAAAATTCACGTTTTCCTTTGGTTTAAGCCAAAAACTCTGATATACTAATTACATCTGAACTGATGAAAGGAACTCAGATGTCACACCAAATCGAAACCATCGACAACACCAGCTTCTTCGCCTCCGCACTTCAACCTGCGTGGCACAAACTCGGAACCGTCATTGACCACCAAATGGATGCGCTCGAAGTACTCACCGAAGCACACCTCGCCGGATGGAATGTCCGCAAACGACCAATGACCGTCCAAATTGATGCGGTCGACGAACTATTCACAATGAGAGAACAAATCAGTGTTCCGCGCTACGAAGCCGTGGTCCGAGACAACCCTGTAACAATGGGAATTGACGTCCTTGGAGTCGTGGGAACGCAATACAGGCCCTTCCAAAACGAAGAACTCGTTGACCTACTTGAAGCCGTTGTTGATGAAACCGGGGCGAACTTTGAAACAGCAGGTAGCCTCAACGGAGGACGACGCGTCTTTGTTTCAATGAAACTTCCCAACTCAATGGTTCTCACCAATGGCGACACCGACGATCAAACCAACTTCTACATCACGATCATGAATTCACACGACGGAACCTCGTCGCTCACGATGATGACCACCCCGATTCGTGTTGTTTGTGCCAACACTCTTGCATGGGCATTCAAAGAAAACCGGGGAGTTGTCCGTATCCGTCACACGGAAAACGCCTCATTCAAGATTGCAGAAATCCGACGCGATCTTAATCTCTCGTTCGGGTACATTGACGAATTTCAAGAGGAAGCACAACGACTCATTGACACTCACATGGATGAAGAACATATCCGCAAAGCCGTTGAGGATGTGTTCAAACTGTCGGAAGATGACATTTCCAAACGAGTTGAAACCACACGGCAAGAGCACGTGGACAACGTTATGAACCTATACCGCTATGCGCACACGCTCGACGGGGTGCGAGAAACCGCATGGGGAGGACTTAACGCCGTGACCGAGTATATTGACCATCATCTTGACGAGAAAATCAATGATGAAAAACGCGCGTCCCGTTCACTATTTGGGGGAGGCAGCACACTTCGTCAGCGAGCGTTTGCGACCTTCGCTTGAGATATACTGAATATATGCAAAATGATTGGTTGGACTACCAAGCGATCAGTGACCTTACGGGACTCAACGTAAGGTCACTTCGCGCTGCGCAAGGCCGTGCTAAGCAACACAGAAATGTAGAACTTCACAAGCCAGGTGACATGCCGCCGCCTGATACTCACATTGGAAGGACCCCAGTTTGGAAACCAGAGACGATCACCGAGTGGCGATCACACGTCAGACAATCCTCAAGGCGCTAACGGTTAAACAGCCGTGGGCATCTCTCATCATGAGCGGTATCAAACAGATTGAAAACCGGTCATGGAAACCCCGCGTGAATGTGGGTGAACGGTTCGTCATACACGCCGGTTCAGGTGTTGCTGATGCGAAGCGCATACCGAAAGAATTCCTCGCAACGCTTCCTGATGAGCGGCCAAAGATGTTGGCGCTTGGAACCGTGATTCTCATGGGGTATCACCTGCCTGGCGAGGATTGTGATGAGCGATGCGAGGTTTTCGGTGTGCCCGATGCTGGTTACCACTGGGAATTGGGCTCACCTGAATGGTTCGATAAACCGATTCAGATTCAAGGCAAGCTAGGGATGTGGCCCATCAGCGTGGAGTGAACTGAAGTCCTTTAGCATCGGGGGAAAACGCTGGTGTGAATCCTTTTGACCATTCGAGTGCTTCACCAACGGTGTTGAATCGCCTGCTAATCGGTAGTTCGACGTTGGACCAGTAGCCTATATCTGCCCCGTCAAGTGGTTTAAGGTACACATCTTCCCAAGTTTTTGGATCGGATGCTGTAAACCACGCGATGATGAGAATGTGACTGTAGAGGCGCGCGGTTGCTTCGAGGAATTTTGTCATTCCTTCAACGTTGCGTCCACCTCCAAGGTCGGCTGCGTATGAGCATCCGGGGGTTTGGTCCATGAGGGACATCATCATTCCAGCTCCGGTAGTGAGTAGGAGCCCGTGTCCTCGTGTTGCTGATTCGTTGGGATTGGTACCGTAGGGATTTTCCCAAGCGTGGACAATGTTACTAACGCCGTAGCATGAGGCCAGTTGGTTTGGCGTAATTATCTTCGTAAGTTTTGGGGAATAAATACCCATCCCGTTGTGAGCCTTCCTGCGCTTGTTCTCATTTTCTGATGCTTGGAGGTGCGTCCTGTTTTGGCTTTCATTGACGGGCCTTGAGCAAGCCTCCACATGTCCGGGTGGCGTAGTCGGTGTTTAACTAGTGCGGGTGATGATGTTACGGCGCGGAATCTGAGGTGTTCGCGTTGCCAGAGCAGTTCGGCGACAGTTTCAATCATACGGTTTCCGATGCCGAGACCTTGGAAGTCTGGTAGTACTACTGTGCGGTGGCCGCGTCGCCAGCCTTTGTGTCCCATAGATGGGAGTATGGAAAAGAATCCTGCGAGTCGTTCTGGCTGGTTTCCGAGTTTGACGTATGCGAGGAATACGCGCGCGGCGGGGGAAAGGTCGCCGGTTAGATAGTGATGGTTGCGAAAGATTGGCCAGGCTTGGCGTAGGCCTTCTCGTATGACCATAGTGATTTGGGGGCGCCTTTTACACCCCCAGGTGAATTCGTTGGTGTCTGTATCGAATACCCAATCTGGTTGGAGCCATTCTTCGACGTCTTTGTGGCATGTGACGGCAACGAATTGGCGGCCTGTTTGTCTGCGGATTGTTTTGGCGACTGCGTGTGAAGCAGCAGCGGCTACGGTTCGGTCAACGGTTGAGGTGAATTCGTCGAATACGACGAGTCCGTTTGGGGTTTCGGCGAGTGCTCGTGCGAGGTCTGCTCGGAATTGTTGTCCTGTGGATAGTACGTGGTATGGGCGTAGCCATGCGGGTGTTGATGAGAAGCCAACTGAGTTCAGGATGAGTGTGATGTCCTGTGGGGTCATTTCCCTCGGGAAGTCATCGACGAGGGAGTGGCTGTTCCATTGGTGTTCGCCTTGGATGGTGGTGTTTGGCCATAGGTGGCGTGCGATGGTTGTTTTGCCGGAGCCTGATGCTCCGGTGATGAGTCCGATGGTCCATTCTTTCTCATCGATGGGCATGTTTGCTCGGAGTGTGAATGTGGATTCATCAGCACGGGGGATGTCGAACATTCCTTGTATTTTGGCGACTCGGAATGTGTTTTTGATGGGGGATGTTTTTACAAGGTTAATAGTCGGCATTTTTCACCTTCGTTGGTCAGGCGGGTGAATAAGGCTTCTTGGTGCGTTTCGGATTGGCATTCGACCACGAGTTCAAAGCGTTCGGTGTAGGTGTCTTCTATGCCTGAGTCTTCGGGGTCGGTGTTTCCGGTGAGTTCGTCGAGGTCTTGTTCGGTGTATCCGGTGCCTTCGTAGTCTTCGTTGAGGGTGTCGATGAGTTGGGTGATGAGTTCGTTATCGTAGGTGCCGAGGTCGGCGGTTTTATTGTCGGCGAGGACTATGCGGGTTGCTTGGTCTTCGTCTACGTCGATGATGTGTGCGGTGATGGTTTCCATGCCGATTTGTCGAGCGGCTTTGAGCGTGTGGTTACCGGCGAGTACTTCCATGTGGCGACCTGTGTGGGTGCCTTTGTTGACGACGATGGCGCGGTATTGGCCGTTTCGTTGAAGGGATTCCGCGATTTTTGTTACATTTCCGAGCCTTGGGTTCTTGTAGTAGAGGTTGAGGCTTTCGGTTGGGACTTTGCTTGTGGTCAGGTCGTGTGTCATTGCGTGTCCTGGTTAAGGAGTTGTTCAAGCATGGATTCGGTTTCGCGGATGTCGGATGTTCCGCCTTGTGTGTCGAGGTTAAGGAGGCGTGCGCGGCGTTCTTGGATGCGTAGGATGCGGTCGATGGCTGCGGTTTCGCCTCGCATGGCGCGTGCCCATAATGCGCGTTGTAGTGCGTCAAGGCGGCGGGCTTCGACTATGCGGAGACTATCGGCTGGTTCTTGGATGGTGAGCCTTAGTGCGTCGCGTAGGTCTCGGTCTATTTGGCTGGTTGATTTTCCGAGTTGTTTGGCGATTTGGTCGAGGGTGAGTCCGGCTTCTCGTAGTTTGAGGGCTTTTGCCATGCGGTCGGCTCGTTCTTTTGTGGGGCCTCTTTTCTTGCGTGGCATGGATTTGTTTCCCTCCCTCTTGTTTCCCGACTCCTGGTCGCGCAGTTGGGGGTATAGGTAAGCCCCCGACCTGCGAGCAGTGTACGGGGGTTATTGGAGTTGGGTTAATCGGATTCTTCCGCAGTGTCGATACCGAGTGCGTGGCATCGTTTGAGTGTTTTATCTCGGTTGTGCTTGAATCGTAGCCACGACTTGTCTTCGCCTAGATTCGTGATTTCAAGTGAGCTCAGGCTGCGTAGGTTTTCGAGAAGCTCGGGGTCATCTGCTAGATCGATAGCTTTTTCAAGGTTCGTATCGTAGTAGTCGATGCTGACGTGCAGGCGTTTTGCGTGTGTTACCCCGTTTTCTTTTCCGTCTAACACTGCCCACCACTTCTTTTCGGCGCGTTCAACCTGATCTAGCCCATTTTTCAGGAGGTCGCAGGCTTTCCTATCGTCTTGTGTGGCTGGGCTACATGCGGAGAGTCCGAGTGTGAAAATGAGCAGAGTGATGGTGGTGAGTGCGGCCTTGCGTTTCATGCCTTTGAGTATAGCTATCTTAAGGCATTTGTGTGTGTGTGGGAACGGCCAGTCATTGCC
>NZ_JAJNRP010000012.1:0-5489 GCF_021083625.1 Schaalia sp. lx-100
TTTTGGTTTGACGTGTGCGTGGTGGGGTGGGTATTGTTTTTGTTTGTCGCCTGATGGGGTTTGCCGGTTGTGGTGGGTTTTGTTGGGTGGTGTGCCTGGCCTTGGTGCTGCGGGGTTTTTCTTGTGGTGGTGGGGTTTGTGTGGTTGTTGTTTGTGAACTCGATAGTGTGTTTTGTTTGTTTTTGTTTTGCCTGTTTTTTGTTTTTTGAGTTTTTTGTTGGGATTGGCCTGGCCTTTTTGTGGTTGGGTTTTTTCTGAATTTTTTTGTTTTTTTCGGAGAGTTTGATCCTGGCTCAGGACGAACGCTGGCGGCGTGCTTAACACATGCAAGTCGAACGATGAAGCGGTGCTTTTGTGCTGTGGATTAGTGGCGAACGGGTGAGTAACACGTGAGTAACCTGCCCTCTTCTTTGGGATAACGGTCGGAAACGGCTGCTAATACCGGGTATTCACTTTCCTTCGCATGGGGGTTGGTGGAAAGCTTTTGTGGTGGGGGATGGGCTCGCGGCCTATCAGCTTGTTGGTGGGGTGATGGCTTACCAAGGCTTTGACGGGTATCCGGCCTGAGAGGGTGACCGGACACATTGGGACTGAGATACGGCCCAGACTCCTACGGGAGGCAGCAGTGGGGAATTTTGCACAATGGACGAAAGTCTGATGCAGCGACGCCGCGTGAGGGATGGAGGCCTTCGGGTTGTGAACCTCTTTCGCTCATGGTCAAGCCTGGGTTTTGGGCCTGGGTGAGGGTAGTGAGTAAAGAAGCGCCGGCTAACTACGTGCCAGCAGCCGCGGTAATACGTAGGGCGCGAGCGTTGTCCGGAATTATTGGGCGTAAAGGGCTTGTAGGCGGCTTGTCGCGTCTGCCGTGAAATCCTCTGGCTTAACTGGGGGCGTGCGGTGGGTACGGGCTGGCTTGAGTGCGGTAGGGGAGACTGGAATTCCTGGTGTAGCGGTGGAATGCGCAGATATCAGGAGGAACACCGGTGGCGAAGGCGGGTCTCTGGGCCGTTACTGACGCTGAGGAGCGAAAGCGTGGGGAGCGAACAGGATTAGATACCCTGGTAGTCCATGCTGTAAACGTTGGGCACTAGGTGTGGGGGCCACCCGTGGTTTCTGCGCCGTAGCTAACGCTTTAAGTGCCCCGCCTGGGGAGTACGGCCGCAAGGCTAAAACTCAAAGGAATTGACGGGGGCCCGCACAAGCGGCGGAGCATGCGGATTAATTCGATGCAACGCGAAGAACCTTACCAAGGCTTGACATGCGCCCTGGGCTGCCAGAGATGGTGGTGCATTTGGTTGGGGGTGTGCAGGTGGTGCATGGTTGTCGTCAGCTCGTGTCGTGAGATGTTGGGTTAAGTCCCGCAACGAGCGCAACCCTTGCCCTATGTTGCCAGCACGTTGTGGTGGGGACTCGTGGGGGACTGCCGGGGTTAACTCGGAGGAAGGTGGGGATGACGTCAAATCATCATGCCCCTTATGTCTTGGGCTTCACGCATGCTACAATGGCTGGTACAGAGGGTTGCGATACCGTGAGGTGGAGCGAATCCCTTAAAGCCGGTCTCAGTTCGGATTGGGGTCTGCAACTCGACCCCATGAAGGTGGAGTCGCTAGTAATCGCAGATCAGCAACGCTGCGGTGAATACGTTCTCGGGCCTTGTACACACCGCCCGTCACGTCACGAAAGTTGGTAACACCCGAAGCTCATGGCCTAACCGCGTTTGTGGGGGGAGTGGTCGAAGGTGGGATTGGCGATTGGGACGAAGTCGTAACAAGGTAGCCGTACCGGAAGGTGCGGCTGGATCACCTCCTTTCTAGGGAGCCCTTTTTGTCGCGGGGGTGCTTGCGCGTGTTGTGCGTGTGGGTGTTCTTGTGGTGCTCATGCTGTGTTGGTTGCTGTTGTGGTGGCCGGGTGTGGGTGTTTTTGGGGTTGGGTAGGGCAAGGATGAGCATTGCATGCTGTCGGGTTCTCGTTCAACAGTGTTGGGCGTTTGCCTGCGCTTTCTTCTTGTGCGTGTTGTGCGTGTGGGTGGGGGGTGTGTGGTGGGTTGTTTGTGATGTGTATAGTGGTTGTGAGCATCTTTTTGTTCTGTGGTTTTGTTTAGTTTTTGTGGGCATTCGGTGGATGCCTTGGCACCAAGAGCTGATGAAGGACGTTGTGGCCTGCGATAAGCCTCGGGGAGTTGGCGAGCGAGCGTTGATCCGAGGGTGTCCGAATGGGGGAACCTAGCCTGGGTTGTGCCGGGTTACCATCATCTGAACGTGTATAGGGTGGTGGGGGGAACGCGGGGAAGTGAAACATCTCAGTACCCGTAGGAGAAGATATTTCGTGAGTAGTGGCGAGCGAAAGCGGAGGATGGCTAAACCGTGTGCGTGTGAGAGTCGGCGGGCGTTGCGTGTGCGGTGTTGTGGGGCTCAGTTTTTCGTTTTCTGCCGGGGACGAGCGTTGTGTGTTGCGTGGAGGTGAACCGTTTGGGATGGCGGACCGGAGTGCGTGAGAGTCGTGTAGCTTGACGTGTGACGCATGGTGTGGCTGGGTGCCCGAGTAGCGCGGGACTCGTGAAATCTCGTGTGAATCTGCCAGGACCACCTGGTAAGCCTGAATACTACTTGGTGACCGATAGTGCATAGTACCGTGAGGGAATGGTGAAAAGTACCCCGGGAGGGGAGTGAAATAGTGCCTGAAACCGGGTGCCTGTAAGCCGTCAGAGCCTTGAGGGGTGATGGCGTGCCTTTTGAAGAATGAGCCTGCGAGTTAGTGGCATGTGGCGTGCTTAACCCGTGTGGGGTATGCGTAGCGAAAGCGAGTCTGAAATATTGGCGTGTGTCGCATGTTCTAGACCCGAAGCGGGGTGATCTACCCATGGCCAGGTTGAAGCAGGGGTAAGACTTTGTGGAGGACCGAACCCACCAGGGTTGAAAACCTGGGGGATGAGCTGTGGGTAGGGGTGAAAGGCCAATCAAACTCCGTGATAGCTGGTTCTCCCCGAAATGCATTTAGGTGCAGCGTTGTGTGTTGCCTACTGGAGGTAGAGCTACTGGATGGCTGATGGGCCTTCGCGGGTTACTGAGGTCAGCTAAACTCCGAATGCTGGTAGGTTAAGCATGGCAGTGAGACTGTGGGGGATAAGCTTCATAGTCGAGAGGGAAACAGCCCAGATCATCAGCTAAGGCCCCTAAGTGTGCGCTAAGTGGGAAAGGATGTGGAGTCGCGTTGACAACCAGGAGGTTGGCTTAGAAGCAGCCATCCTTGAAAGAGTGCGTAATAGCTCACTGGTCAAGTGGTTTCGCGCCGACAATGTAGCGGGGCTTAAGTGCACCGCCGAAGCTGTGGCACTCACACGTGATGGCTTGGGTAGCGTAGTTGCCTGGGTTGTGTGAGTGGGTAGGGGAGCGTCCTGCGTGCGGTGAAGTCTGCTGGTGACGGTGGGTGGAGCGCGTGGGAGTGAGAATGCAGGCATGAGTAGCGAATGACAGGTGAGAATCCTGTCCGCCGATTGACTAAGGGTTCCAGGGCTAGGTTTATCCGCCCTGGGTTAGTCGGGTCCTAAGGCGAGGCCGACAGGCGTAGTCGATGGATGACCAGTTGATATTCTGGTACCGCGTATCAACCGACAAATGCTGAGACTTTTGTGCTAACCGCGTGCTGCGGGAGGTTCTTGCTTTCGGGTAGGAGCTTCTGGTGGTGGGTGGGATCCTGATTGTGGTAGGCAAGCGTATGAACAGGGGTGACGCAGAGAGGTAGCTGCCGCGCACCGATGGTTGTGTGTGTCTAAGGTTGTGGCCCGTTTCCTAGGCAAATCCGGGAAGCATGTGGGTGAGGACTGATGGGAGTCCCCGTTTTGGGGGTTTGGTGGTGATCCTGTACTGCCGAGAAAAGCCTCGACGCGAGGGTGATAGGCGCCCGTACCCTAAACCGACTCAGGTAGTCAGGTAGAGTATACCGAGGCGTTCGAGTGAATCATGGTCAAGGAACTCGGCAAAATTCCTCCGTAACTTCGGGAGAAGGAGGACCTTTGACTGTCTACTGTCCTAGCGGCAGCACGGCGGTTGGAGGTCGCAGAGAATAGGGAGAAGCGACTGTTTATCAAAAACACAGGTGCGTGCTAAGTCGTAAGACGATGTATACGCACTGACGCCTGCCCGGTGCTGGAAGGTTAAGAGGAAGGCTCAGCCCCCCTGGGGGTGAAGGCTTGAATTTAAGCCCCAGTAAACGGCGGTGGTAACTATAACCATCCTAAGGTAGCGAAATTCCTTGTCGGGTAAGTTCCGACCTGCACGAATGGCGTAACGACTTCTCCGCTGTCTCGACCGTGAACTCGGCGAAATTGCAGTACGAGTAAAGATGCTCGTTTCGCGCAGAAGGACGGAAAGACCCCGGGACCTTTACTATAGCTTGGTATTGGTGTTCGCTTGTGCTTGTGTAGGATAGGTGGGAGACTGTGAAGCCGCGGCGCCAGCCGTAGTGGAGTCGTCGTTGAAATACCATTCTGGTTCAAGCGGTCATCTAACCTTGACCCGTAATCCGGGTTGGGGACAGTGCCTGGTGGGTAGTTTAACTGGGGCGGTTGCCTCCTAAAAAGTAACGGAGGCGCTCAAAGGTTCCCTCAGCCTGGTTGGTAATCAGGTGGCGAGTGTAAGTGCACAAGGGAGCTTGACTGTGAGACCGACGGGTCAAGCAGGTACGAAAGTAGGAACTAGTGACCCGGCCATAGCATGTGGGTGCGTGGTCGCTCAACGGATAAAAGGTACCCCGGGGATAACAGGCTGATCTTGCCCAAGAGTCCATATCGACGGCATGGTTTGGCACCTCGATGTCGGCTCGTCGCATCCTGGGGCTGGAGTTGGTCCCAAGGGTTGGGCTGTTCGCCCATTAAAGCGGTACGCGAGCTGGGTTCAGAACGTCGTGAGACAGTTCGGTCCCTATCCTCTGTGCGCGCAGGAAACTTGTGGAGAGCTATCCCTAGTACGAGAGGACCGGGATGGACGAACCTCTGGTGTGCCAGTTGTACCGCCAGGTGCATGGCTGGTTGGCTACGTTCGGAAGGGATAACCGCTGAAAGCATCTAAGCGGGAAGCCTGCTCCAAGATGAGGTTTCCGGCACCCGTTCACGGGTGCGAAGGCCCCCAGAAGACGACTGGGTTGATAGGCCAGAGGTGGAAGCACTGCAAAGTGCTCGCGAGCCGACTGGTACTAATTGGCCAACACTAAACAACCACACCCCACGCGCAACACGCGCACAAAAAGGGGGGCAAAGCAAGAATGCTCGCGCCACTATACGCATCACACTCAACCCGAAATAAATAAATAAACCACCAAAGCCCAAACACGCGCTCACAAGTGGTTTCATAGACTCGCGGTGGTCATAGCGTAGGGGAAACGCCCGGACCCATTCCGAACCCGGAAGCTAAGCCCTACAGCGCCAATGGTACTGCACTCGACAGAATGTGGGAGAGTAGGACACCACCGCAACCAACCAACAAGAAGGGGGG
>NZ_JAJNRP010000013.1:0-2779 GCF_021083625.1 Schaalia sp. lx-100
AGGACTTGGTTTTGGATGGTCAGGCGTTGGATCATGATGATCAGGGTGTGGCTTTAGCGTTTTTGCGTGTGGTTAATACTCGGGTTAAAGCTGATGTGACTGTGAAGAAAACGGATGCGGCTAGTGGTCTTCCTGTTGCTGGCGCCGTGTTTGAGCTGTATGCCAAGGATACGAGTGGTGGTGTGCCTGAGGGCGCGCAGGCCGCGTATGTTTCTGTTCCAAGTGGTGTGGATGGTGTTGCGACTTTCAGCTCGGTGGCGTATGGGGATTACGTGTTGCGTGAAAAGAGCGCGCCGGATCATTATGTGCTTTCGGATCAGACTCGTGATGTTCAGGTGCGTGTTCATGGTCAGACCGTGCAGGTAGGTGATTATCCTAACCGCCTGGTCCAAGGCACCATCCGGGTTAAGAAGTTGGGTGAGCAGGCTGACGCGGGGGCGCAGAGTGTGCCTTTGGTGGGTGTGGTGTTCTCCCTGTTCACCAAGACCAGTGATGGCGTGGTGTCTGATACGGCGTTTGCTACCGCGACCACTGGGGCTGATGGTGTGGCCTCCTTTGAGCGTGTGCCGTATGGGTCGTATGTGGTGCGTGAGACTGGTCCGCTGGCTGCGTATAACCCCTCTGTTGAGGCAGCGGGTCGTGAGGTGAGTGTGAGTGGTGAGGGCGAGCTTGTTGACCTGACTGGCACCGCGTTTGTGAACACGATGAAGCGCGGCAGTATCAAGGTGAAGAAGGTTGATGCTGAGGATGCTGAGCTGCCGCTTGCGGGTGTGGTGTTCTCCCTGTTTGCTAAGACCGGGGCGGGCGTGGTGTCTGAGACGCCGTTTGCTACCGCGACCACGACAGCTGATGGTGTGGCGTCGTTTGAGGGCGTGCCGTACGGTGATTATGAGTTGCGTGAGAGCGCGAGTCTGGTGAATTACGTGTTGAATGCTGCGTGGAAGCAGGATGTGTCTGTTCGTGAGGATGGGCAGGACGTTGATTTGCGTTCTGTTCCTGTGACGAATCAGTTGATCCGCGGCACGGTAACGGTGACGAAGGTGGATGCTGATACGCGTGCTCCGCTTGCTGGCGCTGTGTTTGAGCTTGTGGATGCTCAGGGTAGTGTGGTTGGTGAGCAGACGAGTGCTTCTGATGGTGTGGCTTCTTTTGAGCGTGTGCCGTTTGGGGAGTACACGTTGCGTGAGAAGAGCGCGCCTGTGGGGTATGTGCGTAGTGTTGAGGTGAAGAGTCTGAGTGTGAGTGCTCATGGTGCTCGTGTTGCTTTGGGTGAGTTCCCTAATAGTGTTATGCGTGGCAGTGTCACTTTGACGAAGGTTGATGGGGTGGATGGTCGTCACCTTGCTGGCGCGGTGTTCTCCTTGTTTGCTAAGAGCGCTGATGGTGTGTCGGAGAGTGCTTTTGATACTCGAACGAGCGCCCCTGATGGTTCGGTTTTGTTTGAGCGTGTCCCGTATGGGGAGTATGTGTTGCGTGAGGTGCAGGCTCCTGAGGGGTATGTGGGCGATCAGGATGATCGTGAGGTGCGTATTGATCGTGATGGTCAGGTTGTTGGTTTTGATTTCATTACTAACCGGAAGATTAGTGGCAGTATCACGCTGACGAAGGTGGATGCTGATACGCGTGCTCCTCTTGCTGGCGCGGTCTTTGAGCTTGTGAATGCTGAAGGTGCCCTGGTGACTGAGGCTACTTCTGGGCATGATGGTGTTGTGCGGTTTAGTGGTATTGCCTATGGGAAGTACACGGTGCGTGAGAAGAACGCTCCGCGCGGCTATGTGCTCAGCAGTGTGACGCCGTCTGCGAGTATTGAAACTGATGGGCAGACTCTGAGCCTTGCTGATTACGCGAATACGATTATCCGCGGCACTGTGCGGGTGAAGAAGGTTGATGCTGAGGATGCTAGCGTGCCTTTGGCTGGTGTGGTGTTCTCGCTGTTTGCTAAGACCGGGGCTGGTGTGTCTGAGACGCCGTTCGCTACCGCAAAGACCGGGGCTGATGGTGTGGCTTCGTTTGAGGGCGTGCCGTACGGTGATTACGAGTTGCGTGAGAGCGCGAGTCTGGTTAATTACGTGTTGAATGCTGCGTGGAAGCAGGATGTGTCTGTTCGTGAGGATGGGCAGGACGTTGATTTGCGTTCTGTTCCTGTGACGAATCAGTTGATCCGCGGCACTATCCGGGTGAAGAAGCTGGGCGAGCAAGCCGACCCGGGGGCTGAAAACGTGCCGCTTGAGGGCGTGGTGTTCTCGCTGTTCGCTAAGACCGAGGGCGTGGTGTCCGATAGCGCGTTTGCTACCGCGACCACCGGGGCTGATGGTGTGGCGTCGTTTGAGCGCGTGCCGTACGGGTCGTATGTGGTGCGTGAGACCACTCCGCTTGCTGCGTATAACCCCTCTGTTGAGGCTCAGGGCCGTGAGGTGAGTGTGACTGCTGCGGGCGAGCTTGTTGATCTGACTGGCACCGCGTTTACAAATACGATGAAGCGCGGCAGTATCAAGGTGAAGAAGGTTGATGCTGAGGATGCTGAGCTGCCGCTTGCGGGTGTGGTGTTCTCCCTGTTTGCTAAGACCGGGGCGGGCGTGGTGTCTGAGACGCCGTTTGCTACCGCGACCACGACAGCTGATGGTGTGGCGTCGTTTGAGGGCGTGCCGTATGGGGATTATGAGTTGCGTGAGAGCGCGAGTCTGGTGAATTACGTGTTGAATGCTGCGTGGAAGCAGGATGTGTCTGTTCGTGAGGATGGGCAGGACGTTGATTTGCGTTCTGTTCCTGTGACGAATCA
>NZ_JAJNRP010000014.1:0-1452 GCF_021083625.1 Schaalia sp. lx-100
AAGGGGCTGCGGACGTTTTTTTAGAGGGTTTTTGTGGTTAACGTTTTTGCGCGGTAGGCCCGGATTGTTAGCCCGCCGAGTTCGGTTTTGATTCTCGTGTTGTTGTACCAATCGACGTACCAGTCGATAGCTTCTTCAATTTCGGTGACCGTTTTCCAGTGACGACCGTAAAAAATTTCATTTTTCATTGTTCCAAAGAATCCCTCGCAGCGAGCATTGTCCGGACTACATCCTTTCTTGCTCATCGAGCGGCGAATCCCGGCCTGGTCAGCCCGGGCGATCCAGTCTTTGCACCGGTAGTGCCCTCCACGGTCTGAGTGCAGGATCGGTCGTTCATCAGTATAGTCAACCTGAGGCAGGGTAGCGATAGCGTCCTCAAGCGTTCCTTGCGTGAGTGTTTTGTCAGCAGTGCGTTGACGCCGGTAGGCAACGATATAGCCATCGTAGCAATCCATGATCGGGCTGAAATAGACTTTTCCGTCCGGTCCTGGAAACTCCGAAACATCAGTGAGCCATTTCTGATTTGGCTTCTCAGCATGGAAATCACGCTTGATACGGTTGTCAGGGGCGGGGCTCACTTCGCCTTCATACGAAGAATACCGACGCTTCTTTTTCGCGTAGTACACCGGCACCCGTTCTTCTTTCATCAAACGCCGAACGACCTTCTCAGAAACTTTGTGTCCCAGCTGACGCAACGCGATCCAGATACGCTGCGAGCCGTAAATGAAACGATTCTCCACGGCAATCGCTTGAATCAGCCCTCGCAACGTGGAGTATTTATCAACACCCGCAGCAACGTTGCGGCAATAGTAGTACGTTGACTCTTTCAACCCGATCACCTCAAGCAGCACAGTCAACGGGTACTCTTGGCGCAAGTGTTCAACAATACGCGCTTTAGTCTTGTTCGGCAGTTGTCCAGGAATGCTGCCCGGATCTTTTCCCAAAAATTCAATTTCTTTCTCGAGTACAGCCTTCTCCACCAGCAGCCGCGCCGCCAAAGCCCGCAACTCCTCTGGATCATCAGGCAGGGATCCCTCAAGCTGCCCCCGAGTAGCAAAAGCCCTCTTACGTTCCTGGCGTGTCATCAGTCCCCACCTTCCCTCCTTCGCCCAGTTCCTCGCCCATTGATACAGCAATGGTGGCACGTCAATGCGAAGATCTCGAGCGATATCATCAACACACTCACCACTCTCCATACGCTCAACCGCTTCAAGTTTGAGCTCCCACGAATACCTGCGAGGCGGTTTACGCCTCTTCGGGCGCCTACGACCAAGCCCGTACTCCTTGACCCACACCATCAACGTATGCCGGCTGGGATAACCAAGAGCACGACACGTCTTCGAATACGAATGCACTTTCCGATACGTCGCGATAGCAACACGACGCTGCTCAGACGTATAAACAACCTTCATCACAGTCTCCTAAAAACTCCAAGAAACTGTCCGAACCCCC
>NZ_JAJNRP010000015.1:0-1362 GCF_021083625.1 Schaalia sp. lx-100
CGCATCCGTTTTCTTCACAGTCACATCAGCTTTAACCCGAGTATTAACCACACGCAAAAACGCTAAAGCCACACCCTGATCATCATGATCCAACGCCTGACCATCCAAAACCAAGTCCTTCGGCGCGCTCAAACCCTCAATACCCTCAGGCACACCCGACTCACTCAACGTGTACTTACCAAACACACTCGGCTTAAAACGAACAAGACCATCTGAATCAGTCACACCCGTTTGAACACCCGGACGATCCCCCACCTCAAGCTCAGGCTGACCATCCAACGCGCCCACATACCTCAACGTAAACGTGATCCCCTGAATCGGCTCACCATCTTGATCCACCTTACGCACACTCAACGGCTGCTTATCAGAAACAAAAGCAGCATTACGCGTATCATGACGATGAGTAGGCTGCAAAGACACAGACGTACTTTGCACATACGCCACATCCCCAGCAACATCATCCCACGGACTGGCAACAGAACCTTCCGCAACCGAATGATTAGCCACACTGACCACACCATTACCAGCAGGAGCAACCGTCTCAGTATCCTCCTTCAAGAAACGCACCGCATAATTACCACGCGCATACACCTCAAACCGATAATGACCATCCTCATCAGTACGCCCAACAATCGGCACACCCGCAGGATCACGCGCCACAGTAAAAACAGACGGATCCGAATCACTTTGACGCACCACAACAACCCGACGACCACCAATACGCGCCTCATCCGCACGCGCATTACCATCACGATCAATATCAAAAAACGCAATACCATCAATCGAATACTTAATATTTTCCGCCGTCACCTCATTAGCCTCACGGAAATTAATCCCATCCTCAGAAGTAGCCAACGAATTAATCGCACGCGAATGAATATCCAAACCCTTCGTCGCCTCACTAAAAGGCAAACGATTCCCCGTCACAATATGAGCCAAACCCGCAGACAAAATCTTCATCCCCGGACGCAAAACAGCCTTCACAGACTTCACACGCGACCAATCAGAAACCTCATCCTTACGCAACCACCGCGAATTCACCACAGAAGCCGTATCCACACCCTGCGCATCCAACGAATAAAAATACTCAAACGCCGCATTCGCAGAAAGCTTCACACCAGTCTCAGTCAAAAAAGTATCAATCGGCTGATCATTCACACGAACACCATCAACCTCAACCTCATCAACAGGCCCAGTCAACGGAGTCTCAAACGCAGAATGCTCCACCACACCCGAAGACCCATCACCACCAGACCTCAACCACGTACGAGGCAAATACTCATCCCGCTGATTCGGCACCACCTTATGATCCCCAGCCTGCGGCAACACATCCAACAACGTCAACGCCTCAATAGCCGTCAA
>NZ_JAJNRP010000016.1:0-1320 GCF_021083625.1 Schaalia sp. lx-100
ATCCCCTTAGCTCCACAATCACCCCGTGATTTCGTTGAGATCACGGGGTTTTCATTGAAATAAAGCGGAAAATAGCAAGTTGCGCAAATTAGGACTTTTGCAGCTTTTGGCATATGTGGTCCTAAATAAGCATAAAATTAGGACCATATTAGGACCTGTCCAGCACACCAGTGAGGACCAGCTATGACACCACGACGAGACATAAAACTGCCAACCGGAATCAGCATGTATAAAGGCTTGTACCGAGTACGTATCACGGTGGATGGCAGACAAGAATTCGTCGGTAAGTACGTCACGCTTACCGAAGCACGGGCAGCACTGGATATCGCGCGCGCTCAAAAAATCACAGGTTCTTTCGAGAGCGCGCACCACAGGAGGGAAAAACGGGAGAAGGCGCGCGAGGCTTTAGAAGCGGAAGAAGCTCGTAAAATCACCGTCGCTCAATGGGCAGCGCAGTGGATTGTGTTGGTCGATGAGCAATGGGAGAGTGGGCTAATGGCGCGCGCAACCCGTCGAGATTATCAGTCCACGCTTGAGCTATACATTTTGCCAGTACTCGGAGACATCCCGTTATCGGAGGTGACTCCTGATGATGTCAAGAAAATGGCGGATTCAGCTCTCTCCCGTTCAGCTCACACGCGGACGAAAGTTCTTGTCCATACGCGACGTATGTTTAATGTGGCGCTTGAACGCGGCGTAGGTGGTTTGAGCGTAAATCCTGTGAAAGAAAAACTTAACAAGCCTAAAGACTCTCCCACCATGCGCAGGTACTATGCCATGCCAGCTGAGGTGAAAGCACTGGCTGAAGCCATGCCGTCTGAGCTTGCCCTTACCGTGTATCTCGGGTTTTACTGTGAGCTGAGACAAGGCGAGGTCCTAGGACTACAGCGGGGCGATTTTATGGACTTGGACGTTCCCGTCAAGGCACACGTGAGAGTAGATAAGCAGTGGAATCAGAAAGAGCAGCCACCGCGTCTGACACCTACGAAAGCGCGTGACACTCGCGTTTTGCACATCCCCGAGGCTTTGATCCCTGTAATCGTCGCGCACATGGAAAATTATTGTGGGGAAGCTTCAAGTGATTTCATTTTCCCATCCAGTAAAGACCCTTCAAGGCCAACGTCTCAATCAACCCATAACCGACACTGGATTAAAGCACGTAAAAGCGCAGGGATACCACCAGCTTTCCGCTTCCATGATTTGCGCGCGTCTGGGTTGACGTTGTATGCGCAGCAGGGGGCGACTGTGGCGGAGATTATGGCGCGTGGGGGGCATCGGGATGTGGGGGTTGCTATGCGGTATCAGAGGGCTGCTGCTGAG
>NZ_JAJNRP010000017.1:0-1208 GCF_021083625.1 Schaalia sp. lx-100
GACCCATACGGCACACGCTCAAACGAAGCCACACCATCAGCCCCAGTGGTCGCGGTAGCAAACGCCGTATCAGACACCACGCCATCGGTCTTAGCAAACAGCGAGAACACCACACCCACAAGCGGCACGTTTTCAGCCCCCGCGTCAGCCTGCTCACCCAACTTCTTCACCTTCACAGTGCCGCGTTTAATGGGGTTATCCACCGTACCCACATCAACCCTAGCGCCATGCTCACGCACAGCAACATCAGCCGAATAATCAGCACGCAACACATGAGAAACCAGGCTCGCGGACTCCACAAGCGTGTAATCCCCGTACGCCACCGAGCTGAAAGTCGCAACCCCAGAAGAATCAGTCACAGCCTCATACTTGACCACGCCCTCTTGCTTCAACTGGAAAGTCACACCAGCCAAAGCCGCACGCGAATCAGCATCAACCTTCGTAACGGTCACCGTGCCGCGCTTCATCGTGTTTGTAAACGCGCTATTAGTTAGGTCAACAAGTTCGCCCTCACGAGTCACACTCACCTCACGGCCCTGCGCCTCACTGGAGGGGTTATACGCAGCCAAAGGACCAGTCTCACGCACCACATACGACCCATACGGCACGCCCTCAAACGAAGCCACACCATCCACGCCAGTGGTCGCGGTCGCAAACGCGCTATCAGACACCACGCCATCAGTCTTAGCGAACAGCGAGAACACCACGCCCTCAAGCGGCACGCTCTCAGCAGCCGGGTCAGCCTGCTCACCCAGCTTCTTGACCTTCACAGTCCCGCGCTTCATCGTATTCACAAACGCGGTGCCAGTCAGATCAACAAGCTCACCCGCACCCGTCACACTCACCTCACGGCCCTGAACCTCAACAGAGGGGTTATACGCAGCCAGCGGACCAGTCTCACGCACCACATACGACCCATACGGCACACGCTCAAACGACGCCACACCATCAGCCCCAGTGGTCGCAGTCGCAAACGCCGTATCAGACACCACGCCCTCGCTCTTAGCAAACAGCGAGAACACCACGCCCTCAAGCGGCACGCTCTCAGCCTGCGCGTCAGCCTGCTCACCCAACTTCTTGACCTTAATAGTGCCGCGGATCAACTGATTCGTCACAGGAACAGAACGCAAATCAACGTCCTGCCCATCCTCACGAACAGACACATCCTGCTTCCACGCAGCATTCAACACGTAATTCACCAGACTCGC
>NZ_JAJNRP010000018.1:0-765 GCF_021083625.1 Schaalia sp. lx-100
GCGAGTCTGGTGAATTACGTGTTGAATGCTGCGTGGAAGCAGGATGTGTCTGTTCGTGAGGATGGGCAGGACGTTGATTTGCGTTCTGTTCCTGTGACGAATCAGTTGATCCGCGGCACCGTGACCGTGAGCAAGGTGGATACTGACACTAGGTTGCCTTTGGCTGGTGTGACTTTCCAGTTGAAGCAAGAGGGCGTGGTCAAGTATGAGGCTGTGACTGATTCTTCTGGCATGGCGACTTTCAGCTCGGTGGCGTACGGGGATTACACGCTTGTGGAGTCCGCGAGCCTGGTTTCTCATGTGTTGCGTGCTGATTATTCGGCTGATGTTGCTGTGCGTGAGCATGGCGTCAGGGTTGATGCGGGCATGGTAGAAAACCCGATCAAGCGTGGCAGTATCACGCTGAGTAAGGTGGACGCTGAAACTGGCGCTCCTCTTGCTGGCGCGGTGTTCTCCTTGTTCGCTAAGAGTGGGGATAGGGTTTCGGAGAGTGCTTTTGATACTCGAACGAGCGCCCCTGATGGTTCGGTCTCGTTTGAGCGTGTCCCGTATGGTGAGTACGTGCTGCGTGAAGTGCAAGCTCCTGAGGGCTATTTGCCTGACACGAGTGCGCGTAGTGTGCGTATAGATGATGACGGGCAACGTGTTTCAGTTGGTAAGGTAGCTAATCAGTTGATCCGCGGCAGTATCACGCTGACCAAGGTGGACGCTGAAACGCGTGCTCGGCTTGCTGGCGCGGTCTTTGAGCTTGTGGATGCTCAAGGC
>NZ_JAJNRP010000019.1:0-728 GCF_021083625.1 Schaalia sp. lx-100
TTTTTTTGTGTCATTCGGCTTGACTAGTAGTGCTACATGACATACGCTGATAGCACTAGACACACAGAGAGGGATACTATGGCTGACTATGTAGTGACGAGCGTGATGCAGCTTTTTGAGCGATTGGGCATGTGGGAGGCTGATCCGCGCCCACTGATCGACTGGGGCCACGCATGGCGCGCACAAGAGCGTGAGAAAACACAGGATGAACTCGCGCGTGGCCCGTATTCGGGGGTTTCTGGCGTGATCTTGAGCGAGGACGGCACGATTCTAGGCGAGTATGAGCAGGCGAGTGAGGCGCGTTTCGTGACCGAGGAAACCCGTAAGCGCTGGAAGCTGGTCATCAACGAAATCGGCGGGGCACTGGCTCGGATACGCGGCCTAGCCGGGCCAGCTATCGCGCTGAGTGGGCGTGAGGTGACTAGCCCGCAAAATCCGTTGGACGTGCGAGAACTACCGCAGCGGTGGGCGGATGCGCCACCCTCGCACGCGGTGGATGAGATACTGAAAATTATGCACGACGCGGAAGCTGAGGCTCTGCGTGCGCGGGGACTGGTTCGTGCGCGTTTGGGGACTCTTGCCGCGCAGGGGCATCTCAACATCAACGCTTGTTCAAAATTTTATGGATTTTCTCGTCAGACGATTTACACGTGGGCTGAGAGTTCATCTGGCCCGCGCGACTAAAACGCGCGCACATATATAGGGGGTAGTAAAACGCTACCCCCCCC
>NZ_JAJNRP010000020.1:0-551 GCF_021083625.1 Schaalia sp. lx-100
TGATTCGTCACAGGAACAGAACGCAAATCAACGTCCTGCCCATCCTCACGAACAGACACATCCTGCTTCCACGCAGCATTCAACACGTAATTCACCAGACTCGCGCTCTCACGCAACTCGTAATCCCCATACGGCACGCCCTCAAACGACGCCACGCCATCAGCTGTCGTGGTCGCGGTAGCAAACGGCGTCTCAGACACCACGCCCGCCTCAGTCTTGGTGAACAGGGAGAACACCACGCCCGCAAGCGGCAGCTCAGCATCCTCAGCATCAACCTTCTTCACCTTGATACTGCCGCGCTTCATCGTGTTTGTAAACGCGCTATTAGTTAGGTCAACGAGCTCGCCCTCACCACTCACACTCACCTCACGACCCGCTGCCTCACCAGAGGGGTTATACGCGGACAAAGGACCAGTCTCACGCACCACATACGACCCATACGGCACACGCTCAAACGAAGCCACACCATCAGCCCCAGTGGTCGCGGTAGCAAACGCCGTATCAGACACCACGCCATCGGTCTTAGCAAACAGCGAGAACACCACACCCAC